>JBAYVV010000112.1:0-13074 GCA_041674465.1 Sterolibacterium sp. | reverse complement strand
TCAATCATTTCGGTGTCGGAGTGCTTGAGCAGGCACCCTTGGCCGACCCGGCGTCGCGACCACAGCGGGATCGGCTGCGCATCGGCTACCTGTCCGCCGACTTCTTCGATCACGCGACCATGCATCTGATGGCGGGCGTACTCGCCGCCCACGACCGCAGCCGCTTTGCGATTCAGCTTTACTCCTACGGTCCGGCAACGGATGACGATTATCGCCGCCAGGCAGAAGCCAATGCGGAAATCTTCCGTGACATCCGCAACACCAGTGATGTCGACGCTGCCGCATTGATTCTCGCCGACGGCGTGGACATCCTGGTCGACCTCAAGGGCTACACCCAGGACGCCCGCCTCGGCATCACGGCACGCCGTCCCGCCCCCATCATCGCCAGCTGGCTCGGTTATCCGGGCACATTGGGGCACCGGCGACTGGCGGATTACATCATCGGCGACCCGGTGGTGACACCTTTCGACATGGCGGACCAATTCACCGAAGCCATCGTGCAGATGCCACACTGCTACCAGCCCAACGACCGCAAGCGCGCGGTCGGTCCCTGCCCGAGCCGGGCCGAAGCCGGCCTGCCGGCGGATGCCTTCGTGTTTTGCAGCTTCAACCAGACCTACAAGTTCAATCCGGAAACTGTGGATGTCTGGACGAAACTATTGCAACAGGTTACCGGCAGCGTGTTGTGGCTGCTCGCGCCGGGCCGGACTGCCGAAGAAAATTTGCGCCGCGAATTCGGCCGCCGTGGCCTTGCGCCCGACAGGCTGGTCTTTGCACCACGCTTGCACCTCCCGGAACATCTCGGCCGGCTGCAGCTTGCCGATCTGGCCCTGGACACGCTGCCCTACGGCTCCCACACGACAGGCAGCGATGCACTTTGGGGCGACGTACCGATGGTGACCCGAACCGGCAACACTTTCGCCAGCCGCGTCGGCGCCAGCCTAGTTACAGCGGCCGGATTGCCGGAGATGGTTACAAGCAACTGGGAGGATTACTCACGGCTTGCCGTGGAGCTGGCCCTGGACAGGTCGCGTCTTGCCACGCTGAAGCAGAAACTTTTTGATCAGCGCCTGCAGTCACCGCTCTTCGATACGGCCCGGTTTACCCATAATCTTGAAGCGCTCTACGGAAAAATTTGGAGCAATCGGCCAGCGCAACCTTGAACGAAAATCCAGGGAGATAAATTTGAATAGCGCATCCCAAGAACTTCAATCCATGCAGCAACTTTGCCAGATGGGTGATTTTCCCGGCTTGGCCAACCTCGCCGAGAAGGCTGTAAAGAAAGACTCTCTGAACGCTGCGGCCTTACGTTACCTAGGCATTGCCAACCTCTTTAATGGTGGCGCAGGTGATCGTTACCTGCTCCGCGCAGCAATGCTAAATGATAAGGACGCGGCCATTTGGCTGGGTGTCTTAAGTGAATTCTCCAACCACCCGAAAGGCAGTCTCCTCCCAAGCGACATGATCCAGCAAGTCGACTTGATGAAACTGCGCCAGTCCTCTCATATGGAATTCCCTATGGAGGTCCATATTGAAACTCACGCGATCTGCAATGCCAGATGCACATTCTGCCCCTACCCCACGATGGAGCGCCAAGGAGACAGGATGTCGGATGAACTGATCGATAAAATTATCAACGATTTGAAGGCAATTCCCAAGACCCATCCGTTTCTTATTTCACCCTTCAAGGTGAACGACCCGCTCTTGGACAAACGGATCTTCTCTGTTTGTGAGAAGCTGAACAATCAATTGCCAAATGCGCAGTTGCGACTATTCACCAATGGCTCACCACTCACCAAGAATGTAGTCGAGAAAATAGCTGGCATCCGCAATTTGCTTCATGTCTGGGTATCGCTTAACTCTTTCGAAAAGACGGAATACGAAGCGCTGATGCAGCTTCCGTTCGAGAAAACACTGTCTAAACTCGACCATCTCCACCTGCGAGTTGCTGCGGGCTACCCCCACCCCGTGATCGTTTCAAGAGTGGCGAACGGAACATCTGGCGATGATGACTTCATGAAATGTGTGGCAACGCGCTACCCCAGATTCCAATGTTATATGGTTGGTCGAAGTGATTGGGCAGGCCAAGTTGATATTGGCACAAAGAAGCGCGTGTTTCCGCTTGGTTGCTCACGCTGGTACGAAATATCGATCATGGCAAGCGGCAAGGTCGCTCTATGTTGTATGGATGGAGAAGGTCGGCATGTCATCGGCGACGTTAATCGCCAAACCGTTCTCGAAACATACAACTCCCCTGGATACAGGAAACTGCGTCAATATACTTTTAGCCGACTGGCAGCGGCGACACCCTGCGATACTTGCGTGTATTGACTCACCACAGGCTGGCACATTGTAAGTTAAGTGCTTCGACAGGGTGTTCGTCTTCAGCTTCGGGCACAAAAAAAAACGGGGGCCGAAGCCCCCGTGATCAACTTGAATCTGCGTTCAGACCAGATTAGAAGTTGTGGGCGATACCGAAGTCGACGCCCTTGTTTCCATAGTAGGCGTTAGAGTTGGGCGATGCCTGGATACCATAGGCTGCATTGGCATCGTTGTCGACCTTGCCCCAGTCGGCGTAGAGTTTGGTGCGCTTGGACAGGTCGTAGTCGACAGCGAAGCCGTATTTCTTGGCATCGCCTTGTACGAGCTTCTTGTTGTCCACCTGGCCATACAGGGCCTTGAACGTCCATTTGCCGAACGGCATACTGGCGGAAATCGCCCAAGCACGCTTGTCATAGGCGGTGCCGGTCAGGGCGCAAGTGGCGCTGACGTTGACGATGTTGCCGCAAGCATCGATCTTGAGCGAGTCATACAGGCCGCCGATCTTGACCATGCCAAAATCATAGGTACCGGCGAGAACGTAGGTCTTCAGATCGCCGTTCTTGAAACCCTTCTGCGTGGTGGTCTCATAGTCAGCCCACAGGACGACCGGGCCGTTAGCGTACTTCAGCATGAAGGAGTTCAGCACGTCGTCGCCCTTGTTGCCGCCACCCTGGTTGTTCTTGGTCAGGACGCTGCCTTCTGTACCGCTTGTGTTGAAGGAGTGAGCATAGGTGAAGGTGAAGCCGTTGAAGTTCGGCGAGATGTAGGCAAAGGCATTGTCCACACGGTCATACTGGGCGGTCATGCTGGTGAAGTTGCCCACGCCGCCGCCAAGCTGCTCAGCTGCAAGCATGAGGTTGTAACGGATGCCGTCGAGACGGCCGCCAACGAAAGTACCCCAGTTACCGGTCAGGCCAATATAGGAATGGCGGTTGGCCCAGAACGCAGAGGTCGGAGGAGCGTTAGGAGCAACGGTATTAACATTTGCAGGCTGATCACTGGCTACCCCATACTCCAATTCAAAAATAGCCTTGGTGCCGTTGCCCAGATCTTCCGATCCCTTGAAGCCGATGCGGCTGCCGCCACGGATACCGTCGCGCACTTCGCTCTTGGTTTTGTCCTGGGTGGCGGCAATTTTGCCGTCCGCGCCTTTGCGAGCGTCAAAGCCGTAGTCCACACGACCATAGATAGTCACGTTGGACTGGGCAAATGCGGTACCGGAAAGGATACCGGCGACTGCCACTGCGATAAGTTTCTTTTGCATATAAATCTCCATGTAGTTGAAGAGAGCTGCCCCAATGACACCACGTGGTTGGCCACTGCGGCTGCAATTCTCACTCCCCGTGTCCGAGAAGCTGGCGCGATTCTGCCTTCCCGGATGGGTCCGGGCAAGCAAAAAGGCCTGATTTGCTGAGGGTTAGCCGGATTGTGTGGTTTTTGCGCAACAACCCGCTGATAAAACAGGTAAAGCCCTTAAGACCTCAACGAAACATCTGTGCCAGAGACCTGCCGGGTGAGGCTGCACGCATGAACGCCTCACCGACCAGAAATGTCTGGACACCACGACTGCGCATGAGGATGACATCAGCCGGCGACTGGATGCCGGATTCGGTCACGACGATTTTTTCTGGCGGAATTCGACCAAGCTGGTCCAAGGTCGTGGCAAGGTCGACTTTGAAAGTACGCAAGTTGCGATTGTTGATGCCGAGCAGCGGTGTCTTGAGCTGCAATGCCAGGTCGATTTCGGCGGCGTCATGGACTTCAACCAGGACGGCCATGCCCAGGTTCTCGGCGAGTTCGGCCATGTCGCACAATTCGGGAAACTCCAGCGCAGCAACGATGAGCAGGACGGCATCGGCGCCGAGGACACGCGATTCATAAACCTGATAAGCATCGACCAGGAAATCCTTGCGCAGCACCGGCAGTGTGCAGGCATTGCGTGCCTGCTGCAGGTAAGCCGCCGATCCCTGAAAAAATTCACGGTCGGTGAGCACAGAAAGACAGGCGGCACCTTGTTCGGCGTAGTCGGCAGCAATCGCTGCAGGATCAAAATCCTCGCGCAGCACCCCTTTGGAAGGGCTGGCCCGTTTGATCTCGGCAATCACGGCGGATTGACCGGCGGCGATTTTGTCGCGAATCGCGCCGACAAAATCGCGTGGCGTCGCCTGGGCCAAGGCTTCGGCGCGAACCTCGGCGAGCGGTTTGCTGGCAAGAGCAGCCGCCAGCTCAGCGCGCTTTACGGTGAGAATTTTGTTGAGGATGTCGGACATATGTTTTTTCCGGCTGATGCCACAAACTCCTCCCCCTTGAAGGGAAAGGAACTTGTCAGGCTTGCGCAGCCGAACTGCAGTCGCCACAACCCTTGGCATCTCCAGCACCGCAAGTCTTCAAGCCGAGTTTCGCCAGCAGGGCGCGATCCGCGGCGGCTTCCTGATTGCAGGCAGTGAGTAATTTCTCGCCGTAGAAAATCGAATTCGCCCCGGCCAGGAAACACAAGGCCTGCACCGCTTCGCTGAAATCCTGACGACCGGCCGAAAGCCGCACGCGCGCAGTAGGCATGGTGATCCGCGCCACCGCGATGGTGCGCACGAACTCCAGCGGATCGAGCGGGGTCGCACCTTCCAGCGGCGTACCCGGAACCTGCACCAGATGATTGATCGGAACCGACTCGGGATAGGGATCGAGGCTGGCCAGTTGCGCAATGAGTCCGGCCCGCTGCAGGCGCGATTCACCCATGCCGACGATGCCGCCGCAACACACCTTGAGTCCGGCCTGACGCACATTCTTGATGGTATCGAGGCGATCCTGATAATCCCGCGTCGTGATGATCTCCGGGTAGAAATCCGGTGAGCTGTCGAGATTGTGGTTGTAATAGTCGAGGCCGGCCTGCTTGAGCCGCTGTGCCTGTTCCTCCTTGAGCATGCCCAGCGTCGCGCAGGTTTCCAGGCCGAGCGATTTGACCGCACTGATCATGGTCTCGACTTTCTCGACCTCGCGCTCTTTCGGCTCACGCCAGGCGGCGCCCATGCAAAAACGCGTCGCACCATTTTGCTTCGCCGCCTTGGCGGCTGCAACCACTTCCTCCAGCGGGATCAGCTTCCCGGCCACGACCCCGGTATGGTAGCGCGCCGCCTGGGGGCAATAGGCACAGTCTTCTGGACAACCACCGGTCTTGATCGACAGCAGGGTCGCCAGTTCGATATCCGCATCGGGAAAATGCTCGCGATGCACTTGCTGGGCACGAAACAACAGATCGTTAAACGGCAGTTCGTACAAGGCCACGACCGCTTCCACGCTCCAATCCTGCGGACTGGTCGTCACTTGCGGGAACTGCGAAGGGGCCGGCACACGGCTCATGTCATTCAAGGGATTCTCCTGGTTGGGAATGCCTGGCAGTGGCTGCCAGTATTTGTTCAATTTTAAAACAATCAGCGCTGCCTTGCTCGAATGCGCCTCGCGGCAAAATCCCTACGCAGGGTGCAGCCAGGCGCTCGCAGAGGGTTTCGATGGTAGCCTCGACTCGGCCATAGTCCGGATCGATCCCGACATTGGCGATCCAGCCACCCAGAACAAGCCCGCGGCTGGCAATGGCCTCGCCGCTGAGCAATGCATGGTTGATGCAGCCCAGCCGCATCGGCACGACCAGCAGTAGCGGAGCGGCAATGGCCTGCGCCAGATCGGCGCTATCGAAGTCGGCGGAAAGCGGCACGCGAAATCCGCCGACGCCTTCGATCACGACGATTTGCGCACGCTGTTCAAGGCGGCCCAAGGCCCGCAGGATGATTTCCTGACGGATGGTCACCTGTTCAGCCTCGGCGGCGAAATGCGGCGATGCCGCAAGTTGCAGGCGATAGGGCGCGATGTCCTCGATCGGTGCGACCACGCTGCTCGCCGAGCGAATCAATTCGACATCGTCCCAGCATCCCTGGGCATTGATGCCCGCAGCGATCGGCTTCATGCCCAGCGCTGCAATTCCCCTGGCCTGCAGCGCGCGCAACAACAGACAGGTGCTGACCGTCTTGCCGATGCCGGTGTCCGTGCCGGTGATGAACAGCCTCATGGCCTGCTTGCCGCGACCTGGGACAAGGCCGCGCAAAGACGCTCGATGTTAGCCGTCGTATGCGCGGCGGAAAGTGCGATGCGCAGGCGCGCGCTACCCGGAGCCACCGTCGGCGGACGCATTGCGGGAACCCACAAGCCGTCGCGTAACAGTTCTTCCGTGATTTCAATGACACTGGTATTGTCGCCGATGACCAGAGGCTGAATCGGCGTGGTCGAAGCGAGCAGGAGATAAGGCAGCCAGGACGAAGCGGCGCTTTGCAGGCGTGCGCGATAGGCGGCAAGGCGCTCCCGTGCATCATCGGCCGCGCGAATCAAATCGAGCGCCACCAGGGTGGCATGGGCCAGCGCCGGCGAACCCGCGGTGGAAAAAACGTAAGAACGCGCGCGCTGGATCAGGCGATCGACGATCAGTTGCTCGGCGGCGATGAAGGCACCCGACAATCCTGCGGCTTTGCCCAGAGTTCCCATATACACCAGGCACTCGGACTGCAAACCCAGCGCATGCAGGCTGCCGCGTCCTTGCGGGCCGCGTACGCCGAAGCCGTGCGCATCATCGACCACCAGCAAGGCATCGTAACGTTCGCACAGTGCGAGCAATTCCTGCAGCGGTGCGACATCGCCATCCATGCTGAACACCGCGTCGGTGACAACCAGTTTTGAACGTGCCCGGCTCAACCTGAGCAGTTGTTCCAGGGCAACCACGTCGGCATGCGGATAAACCTCGACCTCGGCCAGGGACAGGCGTGCGCCATCGATGATCGAAGCGTGGTTGAGCTGGTCGGAGAAAATTGCATCGCCCTCGCCCACCAGGGTCGTCAGCAGGGCCAGGTTGGCCACATAGCCGTTCATGCAGCTTAGCGCCGCAGGCTTGCCGACGAAGCGTGCCAGTTCTTGCTCAAGGGTATCGTGCACGACATGGTGGCCGCTCACCAGATGCGAAGCACCTGCGCCGGCCCCGTGCAATCGCGCGCCTTCTGCAATCGCCTCGATCAGCAGCGGATGACGCGACAAGCCGAGATAGTCGTTGCTGGCGAAAGCCGTCACGATTTTTCCGTCGATTTCGACTTGAGTAGCGGACAAGGGGCGCACCACACGGCGACGCCGCAGCAGCCCCTCGGATCGCCAAACTGCGGCATCCGCCTCGAAGCGCTCGCGCCAGGCCGTCATGCGAGCACCTCTTGCAGGGTGGCGATCACGCGATCGCCCAGCGTGTCGATTTCTTCATCACTGAGGATATAGGGCGGCATCAGATACACCGTACTGCCCAGAGGCCGCAGCAGCAAGCCATGGCGCAGGCCGGTGCGGAAGACCTGATGCGAAAAATCAGCAGGGGGTGTAGCGATATCCCAGGCCCAGATCATGCCGATCTGACGGAAATGACTGACTCGTATATCCGCCGCGATCGGTTGCAGGCGCGCCGTCAGCCGCGCCGCACGCGAACGGTTGCGGTTCAGCACGACGTCTTGGTCAAGCACGTCAAGCACGGCCAGTGCTGCGCTGCAAGCCAGCGGATTGCCGGTGTAACTGTGCGAATGCAGGAAGGCCTTGGCGGCACTGTCGTGGAGGAACAGGCGATAGATCTCGTCGCGCGACAGCACGATCGAGAGCGGCAGGAATCCACCGGTGATGCCTTTCGACAGGCACAGCAGATCCGGCCAGACGCTGGCCTGCTCGCAGGCGAAAAAACTGCCGGTGCGGCCGCACCCAACCGCGATTTCATCGGCGATCCAATGTACTGCGTATTGATCGCACAAGGCACGCACCTGGCGCAGATACTCGGGATCATAAAAAATCATGCCGCCCGCACCCTGCACCAGCGGCTCGGTGACGATGGCAGCGATCTCTTCCGAACGCTCTTCCAGCAGCGCGGCCAGGTGCCGAACCTGGCGCAGCGCGACGGCCCGGGCATCTTCACCCGGTTGAGCCTGGCGTGCATCGGCATTGGGCACGACATAGGCAGGCCGGATCAGGCCTTCGTAGGGCTGACGGAATCCCGGCAGGTCGCATACGCCCAGTGCCCCCAGAGTTTCGCCGTGATAGCTGCCGGCCAGGCAGACGAAGGATTGCTTCTTCGCATAACCGCGATGCTGCCAGGCATGGGCGCTCATCTTGATGGCGATCTCGATGGCCGAAGCCCCGTCCGATCCGTAAAAAGCATGGCCCAGAACCTGGTCGGTCATGCGTGACAAACGTTCCGACAATTCGATCACGGGCGCATGCGTCAGTCCGGCCAGCATCACGTGATCGAGGCAATCGAGCTGATCGCGCAAGGCCTGCACCACCGCCGGATGGCGATGCCCGAGCAGGCAAACCCACCACGACCCGATGGCATCGAAATATTTGCTGCCATCATGCCCCGTCAGCCAGGGTCCCTCGGCGCTGGCAATCGACACCAGCGGCAATTCGGGATGCCATTGCATCTGGGTGCAAGGATGCCAGACCGAAGCCAGGCTGCGCTCTACCCAGTCGGGTGAAGGCGTTGCAGGGATGATTCCGGAAGTCATTGCATTTGCATTGAATACACGTGTCGCACCGCAGTGTTAGCTTGCGGCGCCTTGGGTGAATCGGACGAACTCGTCGAGCTTAGCACGTGCCGCACCGCTGGCTATCGTTTCGCGGGCAAGCAGGATGCCGGCGCCGATCGAATCCGCGATGTCCGCGGCATACAGGGCACTGCCCGCATTGAGCGCAACGATTTCGCGCGCCGGTCCGACCTGGTTGCCCAGTGCGGCAAGCAGCATTTCCCTGGATTCGCCCGCGTTGGCGACACGCAAATTGCGTGTCGCGATCATTTGCACGCCAAAATCTTCCGGATGGATTTCATATTCGAGGATCTGGCCGTTTTTCAGTTCACCGATCATGGTCGAAGCGCCGAGCGAGATTTCATCCAGTTCGTCCCTGCCATAGACCACCAGTACATGATTGGCGCCGAGCCGCTCCATCACCCGCACCTGGATGCCGACCAGATCGGGATGGAACACGCCCATCAGGGTATTCGGCGCGCCGGCCGGATTGGTGAGCGGGCCGAGGATGTTGAAGATGGTGCGCACGCCCATCTCGCGCCGCACCGGTGCGACATTTTTCATGGCGGCATGGTGATTCGGCGCGAACATGAAGCCGATGCCGGTGGCAGCGATGCATTCGCCCACCTGCTGTGGCGTGAGCTGGATTTTTGCCCCCAGCGCTTCGAGCACGTCGGCGGCGCCGGAACTCGAGGACACGCCGCGATTGCCGTGCTTGGCAACCTTGGCGCCAGCAGCCGCAGCGACAAACATCGCGGCCGTGGAAATGTTGAAGGTATGTGCCCCATCGCCCCCGGTGCCAACGATATCGAGAAAGTGCCGATTGTCGGCCACCTCGACCTTGGTGGACAGTTCGCGCATGACCTGCGCCGCAGCGGCGATTTCGCCGATGGTTTCCTTTTTCACGCGCAGTCCGGTCAGTATCGCCGCCACCATCAGCGGCGAGATTTCGCCCAGCATGATTTGCCGCATCAGTTGCAGCATTTCGTCATGGAAAATTTCGCGGTGCTCGATGGTGCGTTGCAGTGCCTGCTGGGGGGTAATCATGATTGGTCCTTGAGGAAGTTGTTGAGCAGGTCATGGCCGCGCTCGGAAAGGATGGACTCGGGATGAAACTGCACGCCTTCGACGGCAAGCGTCTTGTGGCGCACGCCCATGATCTCGTCGTCTTCGCTCCAGGCCGTGATCTCGAGGCAATCGGGCAGACTTTCGCGCTGGATCGCCAGCGAATGGTAGCGCGTCACCCGCAAGGGGCTGGGCAAATCGCGAAACACGCCGGCGTGATTGTGCTGAACCGCAGAAGTTTTGCCGTGCATGAGTTGCCTGGCATGCACCACCTTGCCACCGAAGGCCGCAGCAATGCTCTGGTGTCCCAGGCAGACCCCGAGGATGGGAATTTTTCCGGCGAATTCCTTGATCGTTGCCACCGAAATGCCGGCTTCGTCGGGTGAACAAGGACCCGGCGAAATGACAATGCGCGCCGGTGCCAAGGCGGCGATTTCCTTGAGGCTGATCGCATCATTGCGATACACCATGACGTCCTCACCGAGCTCGCCAAAGTATTGCACCAGGTTGTAGGTAAAGCTGTCGTAGTTATCAATCATTAATAGCATGGCGCGACTCCCGCTGGGCCGCTCCCGAGGGAGGCGACGCCCCCTGTGGGGGCAGCGAACGAAGTGAGCGTGGGGGCCATATTTATCCTCACTCGAAACGGGTATCGAGGCCGCCTTCGGCCATTTCGGCGGCACGCAGCAGGGCTTTGGCCTTGTTTTGCGTTTCAAGCCATTCCGCATCGGGATCTGAATCGGCGACGATGCCCGCGCCCGCCTGGACATGCAACATGCCGTTCTTGATCACAGCCGTGCGAATCGCGATGGCCAGGTCCATGTCGCGGTTGTAGCCGAGATAGCCGACAGCGCCAGCGTAGATACCGCGCCGGGAAGGCTCGAGTTCGTCGATGATTTCCATTGCCCGCAGTTTTGGCGCCCCGGAGACAGTACCGGCGGGAAAAGTTGCCTTGAGCACGTCGAGCGGACCTTCGGCCTCGCGCAATTCGGCTTCGACGTTCGAGACGATGTGCATGACGTGGGAATAGCGTTCGACAAGGAACTGATCGGTCACCTTGACTGTGCCAATCTTGGCGACGCGCCCCAGATCGTTGCGCCCCAGATCGAGCAGCATCAGGTGCTCGGCACGCTCCTTGGCATCGGCGAGCAGGTCCCGCGCCAGGTCTGCATCCTCTTCCGGCGTAGCACCGCGTTTGCGCGTGCCGGCGATCGGTCGCACGGTCATGAGCCTCCTGCTTTCGCGCTCTTCCAGGCGCACCAGAATTTCCGGTGACGCGCCGACCACGTGGAAATCATCGAAATTGAAATAGAACATGTAGGGCGACGGATTCAGCGTGCGCAAGGCGCGATACAGCGCCAGCGGTGTTGCGCCAAACGGCTTGCTCAGGCGCTGCGACAGCACCACCTGCATGATGTCGCCATCGACGATGTATTGCTTGGCGCGCTTTACTGCCGCCTTGAAGGCTTGCTCGCCGAATTCCGAAACCGGTGCGACACTTGGCACAGCATGGTCAGCCGGAATTTGCACGGCGGTGCGCAACTGCGCCAACAATTCCTTGAGCCGGTTCTGCGCCTGCTTCCAGGCATTGGGAAAGCCGGGTTCGGCATACACGACCAGCGTGAGCTTGCCCGAGAGGTTGTCGACAATGGCGATTTCTTCCGAGAGCAGCAACAGGATGTCCGGTAGGCCGAGCGGATCGCGCTCCGCTTCCTGGGAAGTGCTTTGCGCCAGCTTCGGTTCGATATGGCGCACCGTGTCGTAACCGAACACGCCCACCAGTCCGCCGCAAAAGCGCGGCAGATTCTCGAGATCCGGCACGCGAAAGCGTGACATGAACTCGGAGATGTAGGCCATCGGGTTGGTATGTTCGCGCCGCTCGGCAACCCGGTTTCCGGTCAACAGCAGCACCGAACTCCCGGTCACGGCAATGCGGGTTGTTGCGGCCAGCCCAATGAAGGAATAGCGCCCGAACCGTTCGCCGCCCTGTACCGATTCGAGCAGATAAGTGAATGGCGCGTTAGCCAGTTTGAGGTAGATCGACAGCGGCGTGTCGAGGTCGGCGAAAGTTTCGAGGGTAACGGGAATGCGGTTATAGCCCTGGGCGGCCAAACGGTTGAATTCGGATTCGTTCATCCCACTGGGAATTTCTACGGTCATTTTGACTCCACAACTGCGGTACTGCGAAGAAGGCGCGCCAGTTTAGTGGCGCACAGGCAATGTCAGAAACTATGCCAAGGGCGCCAGGGCCAAGCCTCTGCCTCGTTTGCGAGGCTCTTCAGGGTTTGCAGATGTGTGCTGCGCATGGTCAAAATTATCGAATCCAGGTTGGTGCCGTTGCGTGGGCCGCCACTATATCATCGCCAAACTGTTTGCGCACTTATCAAATTTCCGACAATTCGCCACGCAGTTTCTTGATCACACTATCGTAGCGATGCGGGTCGCTCTCTTCGCCGGCGCCGAAAACAGCCGAACCCGCGACAAAAGTATCGGCGCCAGCCCGGGCAATCTCCGCGATATTGTCCACTTTCACACCACCGTCGATCTCCAGCAGGATGTGGCGACCGCTCTTTGCCGCATAGGCATCCAGCCTGGCGCGCGCCTGGCGCAGCTTGTTCAATGTCTCCGGGATGAATTGCTGGCCGCCGAAACCCGGGTTGACCGACATCAGCAGCACGATGTCGAGCTTGTCCAGCACATGGTCAAGATAATCCAACGGGGTCGCCGGGTTAAACACCAGCCCCGCCTGACAGCCGCATTCGCGGATCAGCGACAAGGTCCGGTCGATATGCTCGGAGGCTTCCGGATGAAAGGTGATGAGATTGGCGCCGGCCTTGGCGAAATCGGGAATGATTCGATCCACCGGCTTGACCATCAGATGTACGTCGATGCTGGCCTCGGTCAGCGGCCGCAGCGCTGCGCAGACCAGCGGGCCGATGGTCAGATTCGGCACATAGTGATTGTCCATGACATCGAAGTGAATCCAGTCTGCCCCCGCAGCAATGACATTGACCACCTCTTCGCCGAGCTTGGCGAAATTGGCTGAGAGCAGGCTCGGTGCAATGCGGTAGGAAGACTTCATGGGCGGCTCCGGGAATTCCAG
>JBAYVV010000111.1:0-13141 GCA_041674465.1 Sterolibacterium sp. | reverse complement strand
CGCCGATACGCGGCTTGAAGGAGACGGTCAGCAATCCGTTCGCTGATCTCGCCGACGACCTACCGTGGGAGACGAAGCCATGATGGATTTCAACTCGTCATCAAGCATCTCCGGACAACTGACTGCGCTCATCGATGCCGGCATGCAACAGGTTCGCGCCAGGGAGGAAGTGCGGCTTTATCTTGGTGCATCACGGCTCGGTGTCTCATGCGAGCGCGCCCTGCAGTATGAGTATGCGCAGGCTTCTGTGGATTATGGACGTGATTTCCAAGGTCGCATGTTGCGCATCTTCCAGCGCGGCCACGTCATCGAGGACTGCATGGTCGGATGGCTGAGTGAGGCCGGTTTCGAGCTGCGGACCCGTGACCAGCAGGGCGAGCAGTTTGGTTTCTCCGTGGCGGACGGCCGTTTGCAAGGGCATGCAGACGGCGTCATCGTTGGCGGTCCCGAAGGATTTGCCTATCCCTGCCTGTGGGAGAACAAATGCCTGGGCGGCAAATCCTGGCGCGATCTGGAGAAAAACCGGCTGGCCGTCTCGAAACCAGTCTATGCCGCGCAGGTGGCGCTCTACCAGGCTTACCTCGATCTGCATGAGCACCCGGCGATCTTCACGGCGGTGAATGCCGACACGATGGACATCTACGCCGAGCTCGTGCCATTTGACGGTGCACTGGCCCAACGCATGTCGGATCGTGGCGCCAAGGTCATTACGGCCACCGAGGCACATGAATTGCTGCCGCGTTCGTTTGCCGAGCAGACCCACTTCGAATGCCGCATGTGTGACTGGCAGGACCGCTGCTGGAGGAATACCCCATGAAGCATTCCTTTCCTCAACCACCGGTCGTGGAACCGCTCGTCGATGCACGGCACGCTGCCAGTGCGCTGAATCTGCCACGTTACTATTTCACCAAGCCACGAAGTCGCGAAACCAAGAAAATTCCGTTCTACCGCATCGGACGAACCATCCGTTTCCGGATGTCCGAGTTGGAAGCGTGGTCAGCGCATCATCGTATGCAGCATGCTGGCGGGGAGGGCGCATGATCGATTTCAATGATGGCCCGGCGCCGGCCGACCACAACCAGGATGCTGCACGGGAAGAGATCCGTGCGGCACTCATCAATAATCTGGAATCCGTCCTCTTCACTTTGTTTCCTGCCGGCAAGAAGCGTAAGGACACTTTCTGCATCGGCGACATCCTGGGTAGTCCCGGCAACAGCCTCGAAATTGTCCTCACGGGCGAGAAGGCAGGGCTATGGACGGATCGCGCCGCCAACTCTGGTGGTGACATTTTCACGCTGATCGGTGGTCACTTCGGTATCGATCCGCATCAGGATTTTCCAAAGGTGCTGGCGCACTGCACTGAAGTTCTTGGACGTGCGCCACCCACGCCGATCTGCAAGGGGAAGCGCCACATACCCACCGACGATCTCGGCCCGGCAACGGCCAAATGGGATTATCTCGATGGCGACGGCAAGCTAATCGCCGTGGTCTATCGGTATGACCCACCCGACGGCAAGAAGGAGTTCCGGCCCTGGGACGCGAAGCGCAGAAAGCCGGCGCCCCCCGAGCCGCGTCCACTCTACAACCAGCCGGCCATCAAGAATGCCGACAGCGTCGTGCTGGTCGAAGGCGAAAAATGTGCGCAGGCGTTGACTGATGCCGGCATCGTGACCACAACCGCCATGCACGGCGCGAACGCCCCGGTCGACAAGACCGACTGGTCACCACTTGCCCAGAAATCCTTGCTGATCTGGCCCGATCGCGACAAGCCGGGTTGGAATTACGCGATGAGCGCTGCCGATGCGGCCTTGGCGGCAGGTGCCATTTCCTGCGCAGTGCTGGTGCCGCCGGACGAGAAACCCACAGGTTGGGATGTGGCGGATGCCCTGGCGGAAGGGTTTGATGTCAGCGAGTTCATCGCCAGGGGGTCACGTATCAGTGTCAAGCCATCGCAGGGCGCCGACCTTCCCGCCCAAACCGAGAACGCCGTTTGGGCCACCGATGATGCCCTGGCGCTGGCCTTCACCAGCCGTTATGCAGACGACTGGCGTTACTGCGCGCAGTGGGGCAAGTGGCTGGTGTGGACCGGCAACCGCTGGCAGTCCGATGACACTCTGCTGGTGAATCATCTCGTTCGCCAGGTTTGTCGGGATGCATCGGTCAAGGCCAGTTCGCATCGCCTGGCCGCCAAGCTGGCTGCCAGCGGCACGGTCGGAGGTGTCGAACGGCTCGCCCGTAGCGATCGGCGGCATGCATCGAGTTCCGCTGAGTGGGATGCCGATCCATGGCTGCTCAATACCACCGGTGGCGTGATCGATTTGCAGACCGGGCGGATGCGACTGCATGAACGATCCGACCGCATGACCAAAATCGCCCTGGCCACGTCGCGTGGTCAGTGTCCTCAATGGCTGGCATTCCTGGCTGACATCACCAACGGCGACGCTGAGTTGATGGCCTACTTGCAACGGGTAATCGGCTACTGCCTGACCGGTGTCACCACCGAACATGCGTTGTTCTTCCTTTACGGCACAGGTGCCAACGGCAAGTCGGTATTCGTGAACGTGATCACCACAATCCTGGGGGACTATGCGGCCAATGCACCCATGGACACGTTCATGGAAACCCGCACCGACCGCCATCCCACCGACCTGGCAGGACTACGTGGTGCACGCTTCGTGTCCAGCATAGAAACAGAGCAGGGGCGGCGCTGGAATGAATCGAAGGTAAAAACCATTACCGGCGGTGACAAGGTGTCGGCGCGTTTCATGCGGCAGGACTTCTTTGACTACCTGCCGCAGTTCAAGCTGGTGATTGCCGGCAACCACAAACCCTCCATCCGCAACGTGGATGAGGCCATGAAGCGACGGCTGCATCTGATTCCCTTCACCGTCAAGATTCCGCCCGAACGTCGTGACGGCAAGCTCACCGAGAAGCTGCTCAAGGAACGCGACGGCGTCCTGGCGTGGGCGATCGAGGGCTGCATGCTCTGGCAGCAGATGGGCTTGAAGCCCCCCAAGGTGGTAGTGGACGCAACCGACGAGTATTTCGACGAAGAGGACGCCATTGGCGAATTCATCGAGGAGGAATGCCAGCGCCACACCCAGGCCAGCGTCTCGGTCGCAGACACATTCCAGCGCTGGCAGGAATGGGCCAATCGACGTGGCGAATACATCGGTACCAGCCGCTGGCTGATGCAGCAGCTGTGCAACCGGGGGTTTGAGCGCAAGCGCCTGCATGCCGGGGTGAAGGGTATCGCCGGCCTGTCGCTCAAGCCCAAGGACTATGGCGAGCGACTGCCCTACCGTGACGACTGACAGCATTGGGTGACCGAAGGTGACTGGTCTCTACATAACTCTCTTTACGCGTGTACACGCGCCCGCGTAAGAGGGTTTACTGCAGGACGGCCACCTTCGGTCACCACACAAAATTTTCAAGGAGATAGGTGACATGACTGAAACGATTCTGACCCTCGACCTGGGCACGCAAACCGGCTGGGCGCTGCACCACCTGGACGGCACCATCACCAGTGGCAGCGAGTCCTTCAAGCCGCAGCGATTCGAGGGTGGCGGCATGCGCTTCCTGCGGTTCAAGCGCTGGCTCAATGAACTGCTTTCCGCCAGCGACCACATCAATGCGGTGTTCTTCGAGGAAGTGCGGCGCCACGCAGGTGTCGATGCCGCGCATGCCTACGGCGGTTTCATGGGACATCTCACCGCATGGTGCGAACTCCACAACATTCCTTACCAAGGCGTGCCGGTGGGCACGATCAAGAAGCATGCAACGGGCAAGGGCAACGCCGGCAAGGACGAGATGATCGCCGCGATCGTCAAGCGTGGCTTTGCCCCAGTGGATGACAACGAGGCCGATGCCCTGGCGCTGTTGCACTGGGCCATCGAGATGCAGGAGGCGTGAGATGAAATCCTTGACACCGCCTTACCGTTGCCCCCTTGGCCGCATTCCGCAGCGCACCGATCCGGACAGCATCAAGCGTGAAGGCTGGCGCGATCAGCACATTCTTGTCGTGGCGGAGAGCGATGATCGTCTGGATTTTATGGAACGGGAATTTGTGAGACGGATCGGTGAGCGCCTGTACGGAGGGCGCCATGGTTGAGTGGACGATGGATGACGTGGCGATGCGTTTCGCCGAGGCAGCAGAGACGGGACGGCGACTGCCCCGCGTCAGGGTACAGGGCCACTTCAACGTCTGGCCTGTCTTTGCCCGCGACGCATGGGAGACTTATCCCGAGGGGGACTACGTGTACCGACCCTTGCCGCCGAGCCCGCAAGCCATCGAGCGGATGCTGGAAGTGATGCGCTGGGTTCTGTGGCTGGAGGAACAGCAGCGGCATCTGATATGGATGCGGGCCAAGCAGCGCGAGTGGAAGGATATCTGCCGGTGCTTCGGTTGCAATCGGACTACGGCGTGGCGGCGGTGGCAGAAGGCTCTGCAGGTGATCGCCGACCGGCTCAACCAAGTTGATGGTCATGCGCGCGTAATTTGAAGCGATTTAGCGTAAGTACGAGTAATAGAGCGGCAGTGAGAGATGATGCGCGGGTATTGCGCATGCAACACCAGACACGGTTTTTGGGTAGTATGACGGCTATGATCTGGACAGAGGTGCGAACCGATCTGGGATGCACTTGATGGAACGGGAAACAGATTACGTTTTATGTTTTCTGCCCTTGGGAGCCGAGTTTGTTTTCAGGTGCGCTTTGGCCACCTCAGTCATTTTGACATCGTGCTCCATGACGTGCCCAAGCACTTTATCCGTGATCATTTTGCCGAGGATTTCGTAGTCGCTGGGTTCGGGCGGATGGTCGAAGTAGTTTTCGAATATGCTCAATACACCCTTGTGCGTCTTCTTATGTTGCGGCAAATCGGCGTAGCCGATCATTTTCATGAAGGCTTCTTCGTACGCGAAATGGGTCAAGAGCAGTTGATGCAATCTCTTCAACGCTTGATGGACGAGATGCCGCTGATCTTTCCGGGTAATGACCTCGCGCAATGAATTGACGAGTTCGTGCAATTCTTCATGCTGGGCATCGATTTCTGGAATGCCCAAAATATACTTTGCGTCCATTAGGCGTGAGAGTGCGTAATCGGCTGTACGGCCAAACGCACTCCCATAGCTTTCAGGATGGCGGTGAGCGTCTTCAGCTCAGGGTTTCCTTGCTCTGACAAGGTGCGGTAGATTGTATTGGCGTTCACTTCGGCTTGGCGAGCCACTTCTTGCACGCCACCGAATGCCTTGCTGAGATTACGGAGCGCAAGCATCAGATCCGTTTCGTCGCCATCCTCCAACACGGAGTTTAGATAGTCAGCCGCAAGGTCGGGATCGCTGCGGAACATTTCAACCGTTGCTTCTTCGTGAGTTCGATGTGTCTTAGCCATTTCGTTTCTCCCAATCCTTGAGCAGTCGGAATTCGTCAATCACTACAGTTTTGGAGCGGTTTCCTGGCGTAGCACCTCGGCGGTCCGTATTTGACTACGCAAATCGAAAAGCGACTACCTCGTGATCACGTCGCCATATCACTTCATCCTGATGAACAGCCAGCCACCACGTTTGCGTGGACTGATGCGGCTTTCTGCTGGCGAAAGCGGCTGGAGTGAGAACGGCGACGCACCAACTGGGCTGAGTGTCACGCACTGATTGATACACGACCACACCGATACCAGCTTCCCGTGCGATGCGTGCGAATGCCTGTGTTGCGGTGTAGTCGGTGAGGTGAGTCCAGCGTGCGGAATCTTTATTGAAGGGCGATTCGCGCAAGTCGACGGCACTGGCATGAACATCAACCCGAAAGGCCGTGTGCGTCACAGGTTCGATCTTGTCGAGATCTTCGGCATCCTTCAGAAACTTCCACCGCGCGTAGCCCAGTTCGGCACAAGCGGTGCGCACGCTCTCCGCGCCATAGAATACACCGGGATCAGTGATGGAACGAAAACGGGAACCAGGACGTAACGGGTCGTATCGAAATGGTGTGGCCAATAGGTAGTCGAGGTTGGTGGTGTTATCAGGCAATGGCGGCTTGCTAGCTTCAAGCAAAGTTTCAAGCACGTCTTGCTCGGCGGCGTTGTCGACGATCTTCATCGTGGAGGCAATATGCTGTGCCTCCACAATGCGCCATATCCAGGCGCGCCAGTCCTTGGCCTTAGACGAGACCGCGCGAGGCGTCCAGGTAGTTGACGACACGGACAAGTCCTTCAGTATTGCCGATTAGATCGATGGGGCGACCGTTGAGCCCCAGGTTGTTGCTAGAGAGCCACTTACGCGCTGTGCTCTCCTCGCCGACGATCGAGTCCAGCGACCTGAAGACGCGAACGAACAACAGGCCGAACTCCCATTCCTTGCGTTTCTGGTCCAGTCGATACTCGCCTGCATATAGACGTGTAACCGACGACGCACTCACGCCGAGAATCTTGGCCAGCAGGGTGCGCGAAATATCGAGGCGATCAGCTGCCCTCGTCACTGCCTTGGAAAGAACTGCCGCTGGTTCGGTTGTGCTTAAGGTTTGTTGCGCTGTTGATGACATGGCAATCTCCTTTCTATAGAAAGTATATACCAATTATCATTCTGTAGAAATATTTTTATAGACAGGAAAAGCATGGCATTTGTACTAATTAAACAGATTGTTACGGGTCCTTCCTGGCCAAAAACCTATGCGGGAGGCGCGAGCCCGGCATTGCGCTACCGACAGGCTTAAAAACGAGGTTACCAGGGTTACCAGTTACCACCCAGGTTACCACCCTTGATGTTCCGCCAATATTTGTGACCCACCCCTGTGGTGGGTTTTTACATTCCAATGACCGAATTCCTGAGCGTCGAATACCGAAAGGTCGAGATGCTGATCCCCTTTGCCAGAAACCCCCGGACACATTCCGAAGCCCAGGTCGCCAAGATCGCGGCCAGCATTGTTGAGTTTGGCTGGACCAGTCCGGTTCTGGTGGACGCTAGCCATGGAATCATCGCCGGCCACGGCCGTCTGGCCGCCGCCCGCAAGTTGGGACTGGCCGAAGTACCGGTCATCGAACTGAGTCATCTCACGCCAGCGCAGAAACGTGCCTACGTGATTGCCGACAACCGTCTGGCACTGGACGCCGGATGGGATGAAGAGATGTTGGCGCTAGAACTGGCCGAGCTGTCCGAGTCGGGCTACGACCTGACGCTTACCGGTTTCTCCAACGACGAGATTGAGAAGTTACTGGTTGATGCCGAGGGTGAATCGACCGAGGAAGAATCAACCAACTCCGATGAGGACGACGCCGACGAAGTGCCAGACCCACCGGCCAATCCGGTCTCCCGTCCTGGCGACATCTGGCAACTGGGTGCGCACCGTCTGATCTGTGGCGATGCCACCGATGCCAACGTGGTTGCCCAATTGATGGCTGGAGAGAAGGCAGTGCTCTGCTTCACCTCACCACCCTACGGTAACCAGCGCCAATACACACAGACGAATACGAACACCATCATTGATTGGGACGCCCTGATGCGCGGCGTATTTTCACAACTGCCCATGGCGCCCAACGGCCAGGTGCTGGTCAATCTGGGATTGATCCACCGTGAGCAAGAGGTCATTCCCTACTGGGACAGCTGGCTCGACTGGATGCGTACTCAGGGCTGGCGACGTTTCGCTTGGTACGTCTGGGACCAGGGGCCGGGATTGCCCGGCGATTGGAATGGCCGGTTGGCACCCGCCTTCGAGTTCGTCTTCCACTTCAATCGCAAGGACTCTGAGGCCCGCCGCCCCAACAAGTTCGTGCCCTGCATTTATGCCGGGCGCGACACGCATCTGCGTGGTGATGGCACCAGCGCTGGCGGCATGAGAAACAAGGACGGCAGCAAAACGGCATGGAACCATGTGGGTACCGTCACCCAGGAGACCAAGATTCCCGATGCGGTGATTCGGATCATGCGGCACAAGGGCAAGATCGGCCAGGATATTGATCATCCGGCCGTGTTTCCGGTGGCGCTGCCGCAGAATGTCATCGAGGCCTACACCGATGTCGGCGACATCGTCTTCGAACCCTTCTGCGGTTCCGGCACAACCCTCCTTGCGGCGCAACGCACTGGCCGCAAGGTATGTGCCACCGAAATCGCAGCAGAGTACGTCGATGTGGCCGTGAAGCGGTTCCAGCAGAATTTTCCGCAGGTGCCGGTCACCTTGGCATCAACCCGACAAACATTCAATGAGGTCGCGAGTGAGCGAATCGGAGTATCAACATGAGCCTCTCCTGGCTGGCTGACAAGATCGAACAGTGGCCAGCAAACAAACTCGTGCCCTATGCGAGAAATGCTCGGACGCACTCGGATGCACAAGTGGCGCAGATCGCTGCATCGATCGCCGAGTTCGGATTCACCAACCCCATCCTGGCGGGTAGTGATGGGGTCATTGTTGCGGGTCATGGCCGACTGGCAGCAGCCCAGAAACTGGGCATCACCACAGTACCTGTCGTGGTGCTGGATCATCTGACATCAACCCAACGTCGCGCGCTGGTGATTGCGGACAACCGCATCGCCGAAAATGCAAGCTGGGACGACGCCATGTTGCAGGTTGAACTGGCCGCGCTCCAGGATGAGGATTTCGACTTGTCCCTGACCGGGTTCGACGCCGATGCACTCGCCGATCTGCTGGCCGGCGAAGAGACGACGAACGAGGGTCAAACCGACGAGGATGCGGTACCGGAGTCATCTGGACCCGCAGTCTCACGCCTGGGTGATGTCTGGATCTGCGGCAATCACCGGGTGCTCTGTGGTGATGCCACGCAAGAGGAGAGCTATGAGGTGCTGCTGGGTGACGAGCATGTGGCCATGGTCTGGCAAGACCCACCGTATGGCGTCAATTACGCCAACAGCGCCAAGGACAAGATGCGCGGCAAGGATCGCCCCATCCTCAACGACAACCTGGGGGAAGATTTTCAGCCATTTCTGGAGGCCGCGCTGGTCCCGATGATGGCGCGCTGCGACGGTGCAATCTACATCGCAATGAGCAGCAGCGAACTCGATACCCTACAGGCTGCTTTCCGCGCAGCGGGCGGCAAGTGGTCCACCTTCATCATCTGGGCCAAGAACACTTTCACGCTGGGTCGTGCCGATTACCAGCGGCAGTACGAACCGATCCTGTACGGTTGGCCGGATGGATCCACACGCCACTGGTGCGGTGATCGCGACCAGGGTGACGTCTGGCAGATCAAGAAGCCGCACAAGAATGATTTGCATCCGACCATGAAGCCAGTCGAACTGGTTGAGCGTGCGCTACGCAACTCAAGTCGCCCGGGCGATACGGTGCTTGACTGTTTTGGCGGTTCGGGGACCACCTTGATTGCTTGCGAGCGAACTGAGCGGCATGCACGGTTGATGGAGTTGGATCCGAATTACTGCGACGTGATTGTTAAACGATGGCAGGATTTTTCTGGGCAGCAGGCCATACGAGAATCTGATGCGGTGGCATTTAATTCGTAGCCATCAGAAAAACCGTGAAGTTTGACTGTGAGGTCGACGTCACCATTTACATGTCGCGGAATTGAAGGGTCTTTTCATCGCAATCGTACTGACGGTACGAATTGAAAAAATGCAACACTGCGACCTCCTAACCAAAGAAGGTGTTCGCTATGACTACAGCTACTAAACCAGCCGCCAAGAAACCTGCGGCAAAACCTGCCGCAAAACCGGCTGCAAAGAAGCCAGCGGCGAAGCCCGCAGCCAAAAAGACAGCGGTGAAAAAACCAGCGGCGAAATCTGCAGTGAAGAAGGCTGCCGCTAAAAAGCCAGCAGTGAAGAAGCCGGTAGTGAAGAAGGCTGCGGCAAAGCCCGCCGCGAAAAAAGCTGCTCCGAAGAAACTTGCCGCCAAGAAACCTGCTGTGAAGAAGCCCGCAGCGAAAAAGCCAGCTGCAAAGAAGCCGGCTGCAAAGAAACCAGTCGCCAAGAAATAGTCGTCACAGCTTCGTTCCGAATACAACAAGGGCGACCAGAGGGTTGCCCTTGTTGCTTTTGAAGGCAGCGACTGAACATCAGTCCGTGCGAGAGTCTGATGGTGTGGCGGTTGACTCGATGGGATCAGAAACGTGATGTTTTGAAAACCTGGAATCCGTTCGCGGTATGACGGACAAAACGCAGCCACAAGCCATTGCCGCTACGTTCAGCAGTAACCCAGATTGTCTTGTCGCCGGATATCTTGATTTCCTGGCCAGGCTTGAGGGCGTTGATTTGTTGGTCTAAGGCGGATGTCATGGCGATCTCCTTTATGCCATCTGGTAGCCAGCACGTTCGAGGCGGGATGCATCGGCAGGGGTGACGACCCAATACTCACCTCTCTTGCCGTCATGGTCACCCAGGACGATGCGCATCGGGTAAGTGGCGCGATTGATAAAACTTGTGGCGTTGGCCAGGGTATTGAATCGGAGCATCGTGCTCTTGATCAGGCTCTTGAGAGTGCTGGTGGTCATTTGTGTCTCCTGGGGGTTGATCGTTGCGACACCCGTAGTAACGCGCTGTTTGATTGAGAAGCCAAGTCAATTCTGATTATTTTTGAATCTATTTGGCGGGCCAGTTTTCTGGCCCGTTGGTGTCAGTTCTTTTCCTTATCCCAATCCGAGTGCGAGGTAATTTGGACCCAATCGTGCGGCTGCTTTTCAAGCTTTTCCTTAAAGTCCATCGCATCGCAAACATCGGTGCAGGTCAGTAAATACTCGTCGGTGACAAAATTTTGGTAGCCAACGGTGCGTTGGGAGACAAGTTCTTCGGTGGTGGAGATGCGTTTGACGGTGACTTGGTTCATGATGCTTATCCTTTCAGGGTGGTTGTTGCGACACCCGTATGAACGCGCTGTTTGATTGAGTAGTCAAGCGGATGATTGAACAATTTTTTAACTTTCTGCCGGAGTGGGGTTCTATTTTCGGCCAGTCACAGCGGCGAGTTTGCTGCGCGCCGATTCGCTCTGCCAACGGCAAGGGCCTTTACCGTCTTTGGCTTCCGCGTTCCATCTCGCCAATATTTCCTCATCCGTCCAGCCCTTGGCGGTGAGGTGGCGTAATCGTCGGCGTCGTAGTTGGTATGGTCTTGTAGGGCGGTGTGGGTAGTCATGGTGGTGTCCTTTGTGTTGATGTAGATTCGACATCCCTATGAACGCGCTGTTCAAACGAGAAGCCAAGCTATTTTTGATGGAATTTGAAATGGTGGCAGAATGGCGCCTTTCCAACCCCTGCGAGAGATGCCACTATGAACAAATCTGAATTGGTCGAAGCCCTAGCTGCGCGTACCAAACTTTCCAAGGCTGCCACAGGCGATGCCTTGGATGCATTGATCGAAATCATCACCACGGCGGTCGCCAAGGGCGACGACGTCGCTTTGGTCGGCTTCGGTACGTTCAAGTCAGCCAAGCGCGCGGCGCGCACCGGACGCAATCCGCAGAGTGGCGCAGCGTTGAAGATTGCTGCAGCTACGGTGCCGAAGTTTACGGCCGGGGCGACATTCAAGGCTGCGGTGTCTGGCAAGAAGGCGGCTGCCAAGAAACCAGTAGCGAAGAAACCTGCAGCCAAGAAAAAGTAATTCTCGGTTCTGCATCGAACATGACAAGGGTGACCCGCGGGTTGCCCTTGTCGCTTTGGGATTAGTAATCGTCCCGAATCCAAAACCGTCTTGCCTCGATGTTTAGAGAATGATTTTCGCCATGGTTCTGCCGATGACGGTAAACGGTGGCTGGTGGTCATAGGAATCCGGGCGCTCTTCGTAGTCTGCCAAAATGGCCTTCAGCACCGCGCGGAGGTAACGTTCCGGCTGGACGTAGCCTGACAACGTGTTGAGGGCAGCCGCCGCATCGCAGACTCTGATGACTTCCCCGGTGGACATCGAGTCACACAGATCAGCCCAGACAGCATTGCCATAGGTTTCCACGAAGGCCTTGGCCCCGCCAAATTGAGTGGGTGTTTTGCTTGGGTAGCGCATTTTGGATTGGTAGTCGGATAGGTGAGGCATATTTCCTCCTTGTCTTAGTTCATTGCCGCCCGGCGCACATCAGTGAGCTTGGCGATGACATCCTCACTGAAATCAAGTCCGTCGAGACGGTTCAGTCCCTCGCGTTCAAAGATGCGCCAGCGGGCGGCGTCGCTTCTGGATCGGCGCAACTCGTCGCCGATCTGATCGAGGTAGAGGTTCTCCTCATCGGTGAGCCGGCGTGGCTGATTTTTCAGGTCTTGCAGGATAGTGATGAGTTTCAACATGGTGGCTGCTCCTGATTAAAGAATGCGGTAGACGCGCGATGCCCCGGTGTCCTTGAATGACGTGATGTCGAGACCGAGTTTCTTCTTGAGGGCACCGGCGAATGTGCCTCTCACGGTGTGTGCCTGCCACCCGGTGGCTTCGCAGATTTCATTGATGGTCGCGCCGTTGGGGCGCTGAAGCATCTCGATCACGGTGGCCTGCTTCGAGTTGTCGCGGAGACGGGGCTTGCCCTCGACACCGGTCTTGAGCAGGCGTTGGGCTGCCTCCTGCTTTTCTTGCGCCCAGGTGGCCTCAGATGCCACCACGGCTGCTTCAATCTGTGGGTCGGGGTGACTGGCCGCAGGCGCTGGCCGGGCGCACCCAAGGGCGGCGTAGCCCGCGTCGGTAATGAAGCAGTCGAATATTTCGACGCCCGAAACGAATGCCTTGCTGAAAAGGGATGCGATTACCTTTGTTCTCGCGCCGCCCTTGATGTTGTCAGGAAACGCCTGGTTGGTAACGGAACCTTCGGGATGGCCGGCGGCGTGCTCGAGAATGTGGCGTTGGGCGTCAGTCAGTTTGATGCTGGTTGTCATGATAAAGCTCCTTGGTGGTTAGGTAATGCGTTGGATGGCGTTGGCGCCGATGATGCGGGACTGGGGATACAACCACTCGACGCACTCGTAGACGTCGTCGAGGTCATTCACTTGCAGCATGCGCAGGATGACGATGCCGGTGGCGAGAGTGATTCGGACTTGATAGGTTTTCATGTTGTGGCTCCTGCGCGCGGGTTGATGACGATCGTATGAACGCGCTGTTCGAGAGTGAAGCCAAGCTATTTCTGCTTGGCTTCACAATTCATTTTTAGGTGGCGGCAACTTCGTCGGCTTCGGCCTTGGCCGCCTCGACGATCTCCGCGATGGTCTCGTCCATCGTCACCATCG
>JBAYVV010000110.1:0-13169 GCA_041674465.1 Sterolibacterium sp. | reverse complement strand
CGCCAGGAAGTTTTCTACCAGCACCGCGGCCGCCATCCGATCCTGATGAAATTCCGCACCGGCGTGAGCAAGGACGGCAAGCTCACCGCCGTGCATTTGCAGACTCTGCTTGATGGCGGCGCCTACGGCTCGCACGGCCCGGCCAGCACCTTCTACAGCGGTGTGCTGACCCCGGTCACTTACGAATTGCCGCGTTTCAAGTTCGACGCCTGCCGCGTGTTTACCAACAAGCCGGCCTGCGGGCCAAAGCGCGGACACGGCACGCCGCAGCCGCGCTTCGGCCAGGAAGTGCAGCTCGACAAGATCGCCGCCAAGCTCGGCCTCGACCCGGCCGAGATGCGCCTGAACATGGTGACCAAGGCCGATTCGCTGACGGCCAACTGGCTGAAGATCGGTTCCAACGGACTGGCCGAGTGCATCCGCCAGGTGGTCGAGCGCTCCGGCTGGAAGGACAAGCACGGCAAGCTGCCCGAAGGCAGAGGCATCGGCATCGCCTGCAGCACCTACATGTCCGGTGCGGGCGTGTCGATCTACTGGAACAAGATGCCGCACTCCGGCGTGCAACTGCTGCTCGACCGTAGCGGGCAGGTCACGGTCTATTGCGGCGCGACGGAAGTCGGACAGGGTTCAGACGACGTGCTCGCGACCATCGTCGCCGAGGTGCTGGGCATCGACACCTCCTTGGTGCGCTGCGTGACCGGCGATACCGGTCTGACCCCGGTCGACCTCGGCTCCTACTCCAGCCGCGTCACGGTAATGATGGGCAATGCCGCGATGGAAGCCGCCGGCCGCGTGCAGGAGCTGATCACCGCTGCTGCTGCCGAACAACTGGATACGCTGCCGGAGCAGGTGGTGATGTCGCAGGGCCGCGTGTTCGCTGCCGACAATCCGAACCATGGCATGAGCTTCGTCGAAGCCGTGGTGCTGGCCGAAACGAAATTCGGCACCCTCAGCACAGTCGGCAACTACTCGCCGCCCAAGCAGCCGGGCAAGTACAAGGGATCGGGAGTCGGTCCATCGCCCGCCTACTCCTTCTCGGCCTGCGTGGTCGAGACCGAAGTCGATCGCGCCACCGGGATGGTGCATATCCACAAGATCTGGGTCGCCCACGACATCGGCCGCGCCATCAATGCCGTTCATGCACGCGGCCAGGTGATCGGCGGCGTGTATATGGGGCTGAGCGAGGCACTCATGGAGGAACAGGCCTTCCGCCGCCTGCCGCCCAAGCTTTCCGCTGCACTGGTGCACAGGATTCCCTCGATGCTCGAGTACAAGACACCGACCTCGCTGGACATGCCGGAGGTGGAAGTGATGCTGGTCGAGGATCCCGACCCGAACTGCCCGTTCGGCGCCAAGGAAGCCGGCCAGGGCCCACTGTTGCCGGTGATGCCGGCGGTCGCCAATGCGATCTGGGATGCAGTCGGCGTGCGCATCGACGAAGTGCCGATCACCCCCGACAAAATCCTGCGCGCTCTGGTGCTGAAACGCGAAGGCAAAACACCGCGTGTCGGGCCGGAGTCATTCCCCGAGGTGCCTTATCCGGAAGCCGTGTTCGTGCTGCCGCCCACTGAGGGCGGCGATGGCAATGAATCCAAGAATGTCTCCAGGCAATCCTCACACTCCGCACAATCCCGCTTGGAGGTGACCGCATCATGATGCGACTGCCCTGGTT
Source organism: Sterolibacterium sp. (assembly GCA_041674465.1). Lineage (GTDB taxonomy): Bacteria > Pseudomonadota > Gammaproteobacteria > Burkholderiales > Rhodocyclaceae > JACRAR01. The sequence continues at coordinate 11,497 of JBAYVV010000110.1, read as the reverse complement.
CAAATATCATGCGCCGCGCAGCGTAGCCGAAGCTGCGCACATCCTGGCGGCAGAAGGCAGCGATGCCATGTTGATCGCTGGCGGCACCGACCTGCTGCCGAACATGAAGCGCCGCCAGCAGACACCGGCGACGCTGGTCTCGCTGCGCCAGGTCGAAGGCTTGAAACGTATTGCCAACGGCAAGGGACTGACGCTCGGCGCCGGGCTCACGCTCAGCGAAGTGGTGGCCACGCCGCAAGTGCGAGAAAACTATCGCGGCCTGTGGCAGGCCGCGGCGCAAGTGGCCTCGCCGCATCTGCGCAACATGGGTACGCTCGGCGGCAACCTTTGCCTCGACACGCGCTGCCTCTACTACAACCAGAACGAGGACTGGCGCCGCGCCATCGACTTCTGCATGAAGCGCGACGGCCAGACCTGCTGGGTCGCCACGCGCAGCAAGCGCTGCCTTGCCGTGTCGTCGACTGACACGGCACCGGCGCTGATTTCGCTGGGCGCCAGGGTGCGCCTGATCTCGGCCGAGGGCGAACGTGACCTGGCGCTCAACGAGCTCTATCACAACGACGGCATCGACTATCTCACGCGCCGCCGCGATGAAATCCTCACCGATGTGATGCTACCCGACCTGACCGGATGGAAGAGCACCTACTGGAAACTGCGCCGGCGCGGGTCATTTGACTTTCCGCTGCTCGGTGTGGCGGCTGCGGTACGCAGCGCGCCGGACGGCACGGTCGAGGACGCACGCATCGTTCTTGGCGCGGTGTCCTCGCATCCGCTGGTGACGGATGTCGGACAACTCCTGGTCGGCAGCAAACTCACCGATGAGGCGATCGCGGCAGCAGGCAAAAGAGCCGGTGCAGTCGCCAAGCCGATGGACAACACCGATCTCGACCTGTACTGGCGCAAGGACGTGGTTCCCGAATTCGTCGCCTACGCCCTGCGCGAACTACGCGGCGACGACATGTCCGAGACTCGCATGCGCGTCACGCGGCAAGTGTTGTAGCACTTTTCCTCATCAAGCCGAACCTCTGTAATGACCAGATGTTCGGCTTGCGAACCCTCGCGCGCGGCGGCGCCGGATCAGAAACTCTGATTCGCAACCTATGCAATTTCATTCCGAAGTATAAATTCGACAATTGGTTTGCCTGCGTCAACCACCTGCGCCGGAACAGGTAACTGAGCAAAATATCCGGTAATTATTTGCAGTCATCTTTCTTCGAAATCCTTGCTGTTCCTGGGTTACAGCCATTTTCGATTAAGCTTCGCCGGCTTGGATCAATGTCTTCAACCTTTCGATTATTGAGGAACAGCAATGAAGTCTTTCAACATGGTAATTGCCGGTCAGCAGGTCTCAGCCAACAAAACTTTCGATGTGATCAATCCGGCAACGGGTGAATCCTTTGCCAAAGCTCAAGAGGGTGATGCCTCTCACGTAAACCAGGCGGTTGCCGCAGCCCGTGCCGCTTTCCCCGCCTGGAGCCACACGCCCGACGCGGAGCGCAAGCGTCTGATGCATGCCATTGCTTCGGCTCTTGAGGCCAACATGCCCGAACTGATGGAACTGGTGACGAAGGAAACCGGCAAGCCCATGCAGGGATTGAATCACGTCGGCTCTGGCATGGAAGTCGGCGGCGCCACGGCCTGGGCGCATGTAACGGCCGACCTTGACTTGCCGGTCGAAGTAATCCAGGACAACGACGATGCACGCATCGAAGTGCATCGCAAGCCGCTGGGTGTCGTCGGTTCCATCACGCCCTGGAATTGGCCGCTGATGATAGCCGTTTGGCACGTCATCCCGGCGCTGCGAGCAGGCAACACGGTGGTGATCAAGCCCTCGGAACTGACGCCTTTGTCTACCATTCGCTTCGTCGAACTGGCGAATGAACTGCTGCCTCCGGGCGTATTGAATGTGGTCACCGGGGGCACCGACGTCGGCGTTGCAATCGCCAGGCATCCTGGCATCGACAAAATCGTCTTCACCGGCTCCACGCCCACCGGCAAGAGCATCATGAAGGATGCCGCAGGCAACCTGAAGCGCCTGACGCTGGAATTGGGCGGCAACGATGCCGGCATCGTGCTGCCCGATGTCGACCCGAAGGCCATCGCACCCAAGTTGTTCGGCGCATGTTTCCATAACAACGGCCAGACTTGTGCCTGCCTCAAGCGCCTGTATGTACATGAAAGCATCTACGAGGAAGTGTGTGCCGAACTGGCAAGCATCGCCAGGCAAACCATCGTCGGCGACGGCCTGGAAAAGGGTACAAAACTGGGACCGGTACAAAACAAGGAACAGCTGGAAATCGTCAAGGAGCTTGCGGAAGATGCGCGTGCTCATGGCGCACGATTTCTGTCGGGCGGCAAAGTCCGTCCGGGCAAGGGTTATTTCTTCGAGCCGACCGTGGTTGCGGATATCAGCGATGGCGTGAGGCTTGTAGATGAAGAGCAGTTTGGCCCCATAGTGCCGGTGATCAAATACAAGGATATTGATGAAGTCATTGCGCGTGCCAATAACAGCAGCAACGGATTGGGAGGTTCGATCTGGTCGAAAGACAAGGTCAAGGCAGCGGAACTCGCATTACGTCTAGAGTGCGGGACAGCTTGGGTAAATGAGCATGGCGCGATCCAGCCCAATGCACCCTTTGGCGGTGTCAAGCAATCAGGAATCGGTGTCGAGTTCGGCCGGTATGGGCTGGAGGAATATACTTCGATCCAGACACTGAAGATCATGAAATCCTGAGCAGTTGTTCAGGAGACAAACTGACTGATGCAGATTCCCTTCCCCCTTATCGGCTTTGCTGCCGAAAGTGGTAGCGGCAAGACAACGCTACTGCTGAAGTTAATCCCGCTGCTCAAAGCAAGTGGCTTGCGCGTTGCCCTCATCAAGCGCGCACATCCCGAATTTGATATCGATAAGCCGGGGAAAGACAGCTATGAGCTTCGCAAGGCAGGGGCAGAACAGGTTCTGGTAGGGTCAGATCGCAGATGGGCCCTGGTCGTCGAGAACAATATCCCCAAGGAGCCATCTCTATCTGATCTGGTGTCCAAGCTTCGTTTGGAATCACTCGACCTGGTTATTGTTGAAGGTTTCAAATTGGCGCCGATCCCAAAAATCGAGGTGTACCGGCCAAGCCTTGGTCATCCGATGTTGGCAGCGACAGATCCGCATGTCATCGCACTCGCTACGGACTCAATCGAATCCGTAAAGATCGACATTCCCGTTTTCGATCTCAATCGACCGGAGACGATCGCAGAATTCATAGCGCAGCGCTTCGCTACCCCTGGAATTGATGAACCGTTCAAACTTCCACTTTCGGTAGAGAGTCGAGACGCCATCGAAGTTCCTCATCGTCGAAGTTGCCAGACTTTTGCTGGACGATCAAATGTCAATATTCGCAAAACGACCCCAGCTGAAATTGCCTTCCCTCCACTTCCAAATAACCCGATAGGAAACCAACCACCATGAATGTGCTGATCGTCCACGCTCACTACGAACTCCAGTCTTTCAATACTGCGCTGAAAGATGTCGCCGTCAGCGAACTGGGGGCGTTGGGGCACAACGTCCAGGTATCCGATCTCTATGCAATGAACTGGAATCCCGTGACCAGCGCCGCCGACTTCGGCAGCAGGGCTAATCCCGACTATCTTGTCTATGCCCTGGAGCAACGCCACAACCACGCAAACAATACGCTTGCGCCGGACATCCTGGCCGAGTTTGAGAAGTTGATGTGGGCGGATTTGGTGATCTTCAATTTCCCGATTTACTGGTGGTCTGTACCGGCCATACTCAAGGGCTGGTTTGACCGGGTCTTCCTGTCCGGGCCGGTGTATGGCGGCAAACGTATATACGACCGTGGCGGACTGGTCGGCAAGAAAACCATGCTGACCGTCACCATGGGGGCACGCCAGCACATGCTGATCGAAGGCAGTATTCATGGCCCGCTCGAAGACATGTTGCGCCCGATCATGCGCGGCACACTGGCCTATGTCGGGATGAGCGTCCTGCCGCCTTTTGTCGGCTATCACGTGCCGTATATCACCCAGGAAGAACGGGTGAGCATCGTTGCGGAATATCGTCAGCGCTTGCAGACCCTGGAAAACCTGCAACCATTGAAATTCGTCACGCTTGACCAGTTTGACGACAAGCTGAGACCAATCGCTGGTTAAGCTCTATTTGTACCAGGGGAGCGTTTGCCTCAACGAGATGATTTCCCCGGCGAAATCGGCCGAGTAGCCGGGAATCGAATTCGCCAATTTGCGAAAGTCCTCACTGCGGAGTACCGCGATAACGGTCTGCACAGCGTCGCTTTCGAGTTGAGGCTTGCGGCAAACGATGAAATACCATTCACGCAGCATCGGCACAAAGTCCAGGTTGAAGTGAGTCGCAGCGGCAAGCAGGCCGAAGCCGCATGACGCATAGCCAGCGGCAACAGTCGCGGCAACCGACAAATGGGTGGTCTCTGCGCTCTCGTAGCCGGTAATCATTCCCGATGAAATATGGTAGTGCTTCAGCAGTTGGTCAAGCAGTATGCGTGTGCCCGAATCCGGCTGGCGATTAACGAAACTCACTGCGGGTCGCAGCAAGTCCGTGAGTGAAGTGATGCCCAGCGGATTGCCGCGTGCCACCATCAGCCCCTGCTGGCGCGATGCAAAGCGAATCATCTTGTGGTCACCCAGGCGCAGATGACGGCCAAGTTCCGAGTGAACAAAAGACCCACGCCGACACAAATGAGAATGGTCGAGGGGCAAATGCATGCCGGCCATGACGCATTCATCACGGTTGAGCCGTTCGAGCGCACTCCCGCTGCCGACGAAATCGATGTCGAGCAACACCTTGGAAGACTGGAGCGCGCAATCGCGCAAGGTACCGAACAACAGATCGTGGCTGGCACTGACGGATATCTTCTTGAGTTCGGGATGCAAGGCCAGCAGCAATTCGCTATCCAGCCGCGCGGCAAGTGCTTCCGCGCTGGGGGCTGCCCGCGCCAGCGTGCGCTGTTCAGCCCACAGCAGGCGTTCGCCGAATTCTGACAAGCGCGCGGCCTTGCCGGCCTCGTTGGAAAAAAGCTTTTGGCCAATCACAGCTTCCTGTTTCTTGAGATAACCCCAGACGTAGCGGTAGGAAAGTCCAAGGCTTTCGGCGGCCCGTCCAATCGAACCGTCGCGGCGGATTGCAGCAAGTATGCGAAACAGCGTGTTTTCGATCGGAGCAGCATTCCTGGATTGGGCATCTGCAGACCGTGGTTCGAAGCTGTAGGAAAAATGAACGCTCATGGCTGAAGCTTAACCGAAAAATGCAGAGGATTTCAGACCAGAAAATCTGGATAGTCAGCTTGTAAAACAAAAAGCCATGGGAGATTTTGCAATGGCAATTCTTCCTTGAGTGTGGCACGTCGATTGCCTATTGCAGCAAGCCGTGTAAGACGCTACAGGCGAACGCAATAGCGTATTCCCATATTCCAATCAAGGAGACATCATGCTGTATGCCTCACCCAATACCCCTGACGCCAAAATCCAGTACAAATCCAAATACGATAACTTCATTGGTGGCAAGTGGGTCGCCCCGGTCAAAGGCGAATACTTTGACGTCATCACGCCCATCTCCGGCAAGCCCTACACCAAGGCTGCTCGTTCCACTGCGGAAGATATCGAACTCGCGCTTGATGCAGCGCATGCTGCCGCCGAAAAATGGGGCAAGACCGCCCCAGGAGAGCGGGCCAACATCCTGCTCAGGATCGCCGACCGTCTGGAAGCCAATCTCGAATTGCTCGCCTATGCCGAAACCGTGGATAACGGCAAGCCGATGCGGGAAACCTTGAATGCCGATATCCCGCTGACCATCGACCATTTCCGCTACTTCGCCGGCTGCGTGCGCGCCCAGGAAGGCAAACTCAGCGATATCGACGAAACCACGGTTGCCTATCATTACCATGAGCCGCTCGGAGTTGTCGGACAGATCATTCCGTGGAACTTCCCGATCCTCATGGCCGCCTGGAAGCTTGCCCCTGCCATAGGCGCCGGCAATGCCGTGGTGCTGAAGCCGGCCGAGTCGACGCCGATCAGCATTCTGATTCTGGCCGAACTGATTGCCGACCTGTTGCCTCCCGGCGTACTCAATATCGTCAATGGCTACGGCCGCGAAGCCGGCATGCCATTGGCCACCAGCAAGCGTATCGCCAAGATTGCCTTTACCGGATCCACCTCCACCGGTCGCGTGATTGCCCAGGCGGCCGCGAACAACCTGATCCCGGCAACATTGGAACTCGGCGGAAAATCACCCAACATCTTTTTTGCCGACATCGCCCAGGCTGATGACTGCTTCTTCGACAAGGCCGTCGAAGGGCTCGTCCTGTTCGCCTTCAACCAGGGCGAAGTCTGCACCTGTCCGTCCCGCGCACTGATCCAGGAATCCATTTACGACAAGTTCATGGAGCGCTGCCTGGCCCGCGTCAAGCTCATCAAACAGGGCAGCCCTCTCGATACCGACACCATGCTCGGCGCACAGGCTTCCAAGGAACAATTGACCAAGATCCTGTCCTATCTGGATCTCGGCAAGCAGGAAGGCGCCCAGGTCTTGAGCGGCGGCAACCAGGCGCAACTCGGCGGCGAACTTGCGGGCGGCTATTACGTAGAGCCAACCTTGTTCAAGGGCCACAACAAGATGCGCATTTTCCAGGAAGAAATTTTCGGTCCGGTACTCGCCGTCACCACCTTCAAGGACGAAGCCCAAGCATTGGAAATCGCCAACGATACGCTCTACGGTCTTGGCGCCGGCGTCTGGAGCCGCAACGGCAACGTTGCCTACCGCATGGGGCGCGCCATCAAGGCGGGACGGGTCTGGACCAATTGCTACCATCTCTACCCGGCGCACGCCGCCTTCGGCGGTTACAAGGAATCCGGCATCGGCCGCGAGACGCACAAGGTCATGCTTGACCATTACCAGCAAACCAAGAACCTGTTGGTCAGCTACAGCGAAAACAAACTCGGCTTCTTCTGAGACTTGCCCGCACCCCAGACAGCGGGCACTTGCGATCCGGCCTCCATCGCTCCAACGATGGGGTTTCACGCCCGGCTTCGGCCGGGCGTTTTTTAACTGGCGATAATCATGGTCGATAAAGTCATTGCCACTGCAGCGGCACTTGAACTCATTGAATTCCTCAAGACGAAACACGGCACATTGATGTTCCACCAATCGGGTGGCTGTTGCGACAACAGTGCCGCCAATTGTTACTTGCCGGGCGAAATTACCATCGGCGCCGGGGATGTGTATCTCGGCGACATCGGCGGCTGCCCCTTCTATATCGGCAAAGCGCAGTACGAGTACTGGAAACATACCCAGCTCATCATCGACGTTATCGAAGGACATGGCGGCACCTTCTCGCTCGAAGGACCGGAAGGCAAGGCGTTTCATACGCGTTCCCGGGTCTTCAGCGATGAAGAACTGGCAGCCCTGGATCAGGAACCGATGAAGTAGAGTATTTGGAAATTGCTGAGGAAATGTTGAACTTGTCACGTACGACAATAAGACACTGACGCAAATTGAGACAACATTTGCGCAAAGCGATGACCCCATACCCATGCATACATATGCATAGGTTAGTGATGCGTGAACATCAAAAGCCCGTCAAATTGGAAACAATAAATTGCGCTGGCCTTCTACAACTGGCCCTTCAAATCAGGCAATCAGCGCCACTGCCTTGATCTGAGCAAAGACCCTGCGGCCCGGAATCAGGTTCAAGCTTGCGGCGGAACGCCGGGTCACCCGCGCCAGCAAACAAGACGTGGCAAGCCTGAGCTTGACGAGTACCTGGGCAGGATGGGTATCGTCTGCAACCTCGACGACCTCCACAGGCAGGATATTCACAATACTGCTGTCATCGGTCCGATGCAGGGCGATACTGATGTCGCGGGCAAGAATGCGCACCCGCACACCATGGCCTATCGGGTGACCCGCATCGCGTACCCAGAAGTCGCCATCGGAGCAACGGATGCGCGCCAAATGCCATTGCTGATCCTTTTCTGCGACGGACCCCTGCAGCACCACACCGACATCCTCACCCAAGCGAATCGGCAGGTCGAGCCGTGCCAGTGTTTCGGACAAAGCGCCTGTCGCCACGGCACGCCCTGCATCCATGACAACGAGGTAATCCGCCAGGCGCGCCACCTCATCGGGTGAATGGCTGACATACAGTACCGGCATTTCCAGTTCCTCGAAAAGCCTTTCCAGATAGGGCAGGATCTCTGTTTTGCGGGCCAGATCCAATGCCGCGAGCGGCTCGTCCATCAGCAGCAGGCGAGGACTGGTGACCAGGGCGCGGGCAATCGCCACGCGCTGCCGTTCGCCCCCGGAGAGACTGTCCGGCATGCGCTGCAAAAACCCGGCGATGCCCAGGAGTTCGATGGCACGCTCCAAGGCCACCCTGCGCAAGCGGACGGGAACACGCTTCATTCCATAGACAAGATTGTCGCGCACGGATAAATGAGAAAACAAACTGGCTTCCTGGAACACGTAGCCAAGCGAGCGGCGATGCGGTGGCAAAACGTCGCTGTTGTTTTGCCAGACTTCGCCATTGACGGTCAGCTTACCGTTGGCGGCCTGTTCCAGTCCAGCAATGAGGCGGAGCAACGTCGTTTTTCCTGCGCCCGAATGACCGAAGAGCGCCGTGACACCCCGCTCCGGCAAGGACAGGTCTACATCCAGCGTAAAACCGGGATAGCCATGCCGGAAGCATGCCTCGATGGTCATGGACGCTGCTTGGCCTGATTGAGGAGGTAGAGCGCCAGCAACACCAGAAATGAAAATGTCAGCATGCCGCCTGCCAGCCAATGCGCTTGGACATACTCGAGTGCCTCGACATGGTCGTAAATTTGCACCGAGATCACGCGCGTCACTCCCGGGATATTGCCGCCGATCATCAGTACGATGCCGAATTCGCCGACCGTGTGGGCAAAGCCAAGCACGATGGCGGTGAGGAAACCAGGACGGGCCAATGGCAATGCCACAGTAAAGAAGGCGTCAAGCGGCGAGGCACGCAGCGTCGCGGCCACTTCAAGCGGGCGGGCGCCGATGGCTTCGAAGGCATTCTGTATCGGCTGTACGACGAAGGGCATGGAGTAAAACACCGAAGCCACCACCAGACCCCAGAATGTAAACGGCAGCAGACCGATGCCCGCCCAGGCCGTAAATTGCCCCACCACACCCTCGGGTCCCAACAGCAGCAACAGATAGAACCCGATCACCGTCGGCGGCAACACGATCGGCAAAGCCACAACGGCAGCGACCGGACTTTTCCACCAGGAATGCGTGCGTGCCAGCCACCAGGCGAGCGGCGTCCCAACCAGCAACAATATCAGTGTCGTACAGCTTGCGAGCTTGAGCGTAAGCCAGACGGCATGGAGGTCGGCACTGGGCATGCGCGTTCAGTTTGCATAGCCATAGGATCTGATGATCGCTGTGGCCTTTTCACCTTTCAGGTATTTTATCCAGGCATCGGCGGCGGCCTTGCCTTTGCCTTTATCGAGGATGACCGCATCTTGTCGAATCGGCTGGTGCAAATGGGCCGGCACCACCCAGGCTGATCCTTCGCTGATTTTTCCATCCTTGAAAACCTGCGAAAGTGCAACGAAACCAAGCTCGGCATTGGCGGAGGCGACAAACTGATGAGCCTGGGCGATGTTCTCGGCCTGGACGAATTTCGGCTGCAGGGTCTCAAGCATTTTGAGAACGGTCAGGGTTTCTATGGCAGCCTGACCGTAGGGTGCCAACTTCGGATTGGCGATTGCCAGATGCTTGAACTCGCCCTTCAGAACTTCACCCTGCGCATCGACATAACCAGGTTTTGCCGACCAGAGCACCAGCCTGCCGATTGCGTAGGTAAAGCGTGAAGCCGGGACAGCAGTGCCTTCCTGTATCAGTCTGGCCGGCGTTTCGTCATCCGCCGCCAACAGGATATCGAAGGGCGCCCCGTTCTTGATCTGCGCATAAAACTTTCCCGTGGCGCCAAAGGATAGGGTCGCCTGGTGCCCGGTATCTTTTTCGAACTCTGCTGCGATCTGCTTGGCAGGGTTGGCGAAGTTGGCGGCGACAGCGATTGTGACCTCCTCGGCGAGGGTGAGGAAAGGAATAAAAAACGTGACAACAAACAGGGTGATGCGCAGCATATTCATTCTCTCCTTGTGAGCGCTGCACCGCCTTTCAGGCATCACCCACAATTTCAGTATTTTAGAGTCTGGATGAAAGTATATTCCCCCAGTCGGAAATCACGCAGCAAGACTCGATCAACGCCGTCGGAATCATCGGGATCACCCTGTGAATGATCCCGACTTTCTGTCAATCAACGATCTTGCGCACTTCCAATGATTTCAGCCAGCGTACGTGTCGCATGCCGGTCTTTGAGTCTTTCGCCGACACCATCGCGATGCGACCGTCACTGTCGCCCAGGGCTTTGCCATCATTTTCGAAGAACACGATCACGCCGTCGCCGATTGACGAATTGAAAACTTCGTTCCAGGAATACACCGCCTTGTAGTCATCACTGGCGTTGGCGATGATGGCGATCTTCTTGACGTCGCTGTGATCGGGTGCATGCACCTTGGCCCGGTCCAGGATGTCCCTCAGCAAGACCCCCTTGAGATTTTTCAGGGTATTGGTCGTGGCGTCTTCATGGTTGATGATGCGAACCTCGGTCAACTGCTGTTGCGGCAATTTTTTCAGATCATCCACGCTAAGCGTCAGCTTGTTCTCGACAGCGCCGATGACGCTAACGCTCGTAGTTACATATTTCGAAGGGTCGTCGACTTTGTGTGCAAAGGTGTTTGCGCTCAGGACAAAAAGTGCAATCAAAAACGTGTTGCGAATGGCGTAAATCATGATATTTCCTCTTCGTCAGAATTGATAGCTGGCATTGGCAAACCACATGCGGCCCGGGTTGGGGAAGCCATCGGCCATCGAGTAGTTCCTGTCGGCCAGATTGGTTACACCCAATTCAGCCGAGATATTTTTGATGCCATGATAGGCAGCCTTCAGGTTCATTGTCGTGAATCCTGGCACCCTGGCGAAGGTTACCGAATCCCAGCGGCTGCTGTCGTATTCGGCAAATGCAATCAGATCGATTGCACTGGTGGGCCTGATCAGGGCATGAGCAGTCAGCTTCTGCTGCGGAATATTGGTCATCTTGACTGATGGATTGCTGATGTTGTGGAATTCCGTAAGGGTGTAATTCCCGCCCAGTTCCATCCACGAATTGACCGGGCTGCGCAAACCAAGCTCTATGCCCTGAGCATGTACCTTGCCGACATTCTGCCACTGGCAACTCTTTGGCTTGGTGCAGTTGGTGTTGCTACCCAGCAAGGCCGACTGGATTTTGTCGCGTATGCTGCTGTAAAAGATCGCAGCTTCGGCCCTGGCACCCTTCCACGGCTGTCCCTTGTAGCCGACCTCGTAATTGATCGATTCCTCAGGCTGCAGGTCGGGGTTCTCGATAAAGGTTCCCAAGGCTTGCGT
>JBAYVV010000109.1:0-13174 GCA_041674465.1 Sterolibacterium sp. | reverse complement strand
GCTCCCAGTGCAAGGCACGAGCGACGCCGTGTGGTTGTTCCACATCAGGAGCGAGCAACGCCGCAATGGGAGCCATATGCTTCGTTCCCTCCGGGTTGCTGCCCAATGCGGCGTCCGCTTTGTCTCTCGTCTCGTCAAGGGGGATGGCCATTGACTTCGACTCGCTTCGCGCGGCCATCCGCATTGGGCAACAACGCATCATGCCGATCGATTGAGAACACGCCCTAGCGGAGATTTCCGCGCTACCGCCTATAATGCCCCTTGCTTTTTTCTCATTCGAGTCCTCTTTGCCCGCCGCTCTCCGCTGGATTCTCTACCCGATTTTTCTCGTTGCCGGCGTTGTGCTCGCATCCGCGGCCCTGCTCGGCATTGCCGTGATTCTCGCCTATCCGCAACTGCCGTCGCTCGAGTTGCTGACCGATTATCAGCCCAAAATACCCTTGCGTGTGTATAGCGCCGATGGCTACCTGATCGGCGAATTCGGCGAAGAGCGCCGGGCTCTGGTGCGCATGGACGAAGTCCCGGCAATCATGAAGCAGGCAATACTGGCCGCAGAAGACGAGCGCTTTTACCAGCATGGCGGGGTCGACACCCTGGGCGTGCTGAGAGCGGCCTATTCCAATTTCATGGGTGCGGGCAAGCGGCAGGGCGCTTCCACGATCACCATGCAGGTGGCGCGCAACTTTTTCCTGACCACGGAAAAAACCCTGTCGCGCAAGCTCTATGAAGCCCTGTTGGCCTTCAAGATCGAGCACAACCTGCCCAAGGACGACATCCTGCAGATCTACATCAACCAGATTTATCTCGGGCAGCGCGCCTACGGTTTCGCTGCAGCCGCGCAGATTTATTTCGGCAAACCCCTCAAGGACATCAATATTGCCGAGGCGGCCATGCTGGCGGGTCTGCCCAAGGCACCCTCGGCCTACAACCCCGTGGCCAATCCCAAGCGCGCCGGGTTACGGCAGCAGTATGTACTGCGGCGCATGCACGAACTTGGCGCCATCAGCGACGCACAACTCGCCGAAGCGCAAAAGCAGGTACTGACGATCAAGCACGATGCCAACGACTTTGGCATCCATGCCGAATTTGTCGCCGAAATGGCGCGCCAGATCGCCTATGAGCGTTTCCAGGAAGACAGCTACAACAAGGGATTGCGGGTGATCACCACCATCAACCGGGCAGAGCAGGCAGTCGCCTACGCCAGCCTGCGCAAGGGCGTCATGGATTACGACCGGCGCCATGGTTATCGTGGCGCCGAAGGCTACATCGACATGCAGGAGATCCGCACTGAGCAGGACGACGAACTGCTTGAGGAAGGACTTGCGGATTACGATGACTCTGACGAATTGCTGGCTGCTGTGGTGCTCGAGGCCAACGTCAAACAGGTTCGTGCCTATCTGCGCGGCGGCGAGATCGTCGCCCTGACCGGAGATGCGATCAAGCTGGCCAGCCGCATGCTCGATGACAAGGCGCCTCCCACCAAGCGGCTTCGTCGCGGAGCCGTGATCCGCCTCAGCAAGGATGACAAACAGAATTGGCAAATCAGCCAGATGCCCGAGGTCGAAGCTGCCTTCATTGCAGCCAGCCCGGTTGACGGTGCAATACGCGCCCTGGTCGGCGGTTTCGATTTCAACCGCAACAAGTTCAATCATGCCACCCAGGCCTGGCGGCAGCCGGGTTCCAGTTTCAAGCCGTTCATCTATTCGGCAGCACTGGAAAAAGGCTACACGCCCTCCTCGGTGATCCCCGACGAACCGATTGTCATTTCGGCGGCCGAAACCGGCAGCCTGGCCTGGGAACCAAAAAATTACGACGGCAAGTATGAGGGGCCGATGCCGCTGCGCACCGGACTCGCGAAATCCAAGAACATGGTCTCGATCCGCCTGCTCAAATCCATTGGCACACATTACGCCCAGGATTACATCACGCGCTTCGGTTTCGATGCCGAGAAACACCCGCCCTATCTCACCATGGCGCTCGGCGCCGGTTCGGTTACCCCCTGGCAGCAGCTCACCGCTTATGCCATCTTTGCCAATGGCGGCTACAAGATTGAACCTCACATCGTGCGCCAGATCCTCGATGACAAGGGCAATGTTCTGGCTGAAACCGAACCGGTCTTCGCCGGCGACGAACAGTTGCGCGTACTCGATGCACGCAACGCCTTCCTGATGGACAGTATGATGCACGACGTGGTGCGGCGCGGCACCGCCACCAAGGCCATGGCGCTCAAACGCGGCGACCTGGCCGGCAAGACAGGGACCACCAACGATTACATCGATGCCTGGTTCTGCGGCTATCAGCCCACTGTGGTAGGCGTGGCCTGGATCGGATTCGATCAGCCGAAGAGACTCGGCAATGGGGAAACCGGGGGCGCCGCCGCGCTACCGATATGGATCGGCTTCATGGGAAAGGCGCTCAAGGGCGTGCCGGAAAGCTATATGGAGGTACCCGAAGGGCTGGTCGCGATTCATGCCAGCGATCCAGCCGGCAAATCCAAGGTCACCGAATTCATCTACCAGGAGCATCTGCCGCAGGATGATGAAGAGGCGCCCGGCACATTCCCTGACAAGCAGCAAGCACCCGCACCGGTGCAGGATGCAAAACCACGGATGGTTGAGAAACCTGTCGGCGCTTCGCCCTGAGCTGCTTGGCTAAAGTCTGACCGCCGACCCGGCCTGTTCGCTGATGCAGCGCGACAGGATTTCGAGCAAGGGGATGCCATCGCGGGTGCCAACCCAATGTTGCGGATCGGTCTCATCCATCTTGAAATGGTAACCGCCTGATTTCGCGGCGACCCAGATTTCGCGCGCCGCACTATGGCGGTTGATGATGATCTTGCTGCCGCCGCCATGCTCGAATTCGAGTTCGATCACGCCACCCGGACCGATTTCAAAATCGACCTCGTCCCCGCATTTCTCCAGTGCCTGCTCGATCCGTGCGAGCATCGCATCGGCTTGGAGGTTGAATTCACGCTCATCCACAATGTAATCCAGTCAATCTACTGTGATAGGATGAAAACTTCCCGAACATCCCTGTGCCATGCGTCCGCTGCTTTCCACCATCGCTCTTGCCGCCCTTGCGACTGTTTTTGTCGGCTGCGGCACCAAGACACCGCTTTCGTTGCCGCCCGCTCCGACTGCGACACCCCAGCCGGCCCAGCCATCTGCGAACCATCATAGCAACGCGCCAGGAACCGCGCAATGACGGTATTTCCCTACCGGCAGGGAGAGTTGTGCGTTGAAGATATTCCGCTGGCCAGCATCGCACAACTGTTCGGCACGCCCTGCCACGTTGATTCGCGCGCTGCACCGATTGGCGCTTTCGGTGCATATCGACGCGCATGAAGCAAAGCCGGCTCTGGTTGATTGGTGTGATGCTGGCTGGTTTGGCCGGTGGCTGGTTCATCTGGGACAGGCAGCATGTGCAACCCGCCGAAGCGCCAAGTTCCCCTGGCAAGCAAGCTGGTGTATCGGTCACGACCACCCTGGCGCAACGCCAGACTCAACCCATCGTACTGACGGCCAGCGGTTATGTCGTTTCACTCAACAGCGTGGAAATCCATCCTCAGGTCAGCAATATCATCAGCCGCGTGCATGTCAAGGAAGGGCAATTCGTCAAGGCGGGCGAACTGCTGTTCACGCTCGATGAACGCACCGCCCAGGCCAGCCTGCTCAAGGCGGAGGCACAACTGGCCAAGGACCAGTCAACCTTGATCAGCCTGGAGCGCCAGTTTGCGCGTCAAAAAGAACTGCGCCAGCAGGGCTTCATCGCCCAGAACGCCCTCGACATCGTGAAGGGCCAGTATGACGCGCAACTGGCGACGGTGCGGCAAGACCAGGCGGCGCTCGAAGGCGAGCGCGTCGGCCTGAGTTTCAACACCCTGCGCGCACCGATCAGCGGCCGGGTCGGTGCGATCAATGTCTATCCCGGCAGCCTGGTGCAACCCAGCAGCAGCACACTGGTCACGATCACCCAGCTGGATCCGATCACCGTTTCCTTCACCCTGCCGGAAAGGGAGGTCGCCTCCCTGCTGACGGGGGCCAAAACCGGTAACGTCAGCATCGAGGCCTTCCTGCCCAACAGCAACTGGAAGCGCGCCGGTCGCCTCCACTTCATCGACAATGCCGTCGATTCCCAGAGCGGGACCATCCGCGTCAAGGGACTGTTCGCCAATGCCGACTCCAGCTTGTGGCCCGGCGCCTATGCAGGCATCCGGATTTCGGTGCGGGAATTGAAGGATGCCGTGCTGATCCCCCTGGCAGCCGTAGTCAATGCAGTCGATGGCACCCATGTCTATACGGTATCCGCGGATGCGACCGTGCAACGACGCAAAATCGAAATCCTGCACGGCTTCGACACGCGCGCTGCCATCAGGGGATTGGAAGGCGGCGAGCGGGTCGTCGTCGATGGCACCCAGAATCTGCGGCCGGGCATGAAGGTGCGTGAGGCCGGCAGCGACCCGAACAAGCCCGCGACCGAGAGCAAGCCCGCCGGCAGTTGATACCGGTGTCCGTCCGCCGCGCTCATGACACTCTCTGAACTCTGCATCCGCAGGCCGGTCATGACCGTTCTGCTGTGCGTCGCCCTGGTTGTGGCGGGCCTGGTGGCCTACCTCAAGATTCCGGTGGCAGCCCTGCCCAGCTACAACACCCCAATCATCAGCGTCAGTGCCTCACTCCCGGGCGCCAGCCCCGAGACCATGGCCTCATCGGTCGCCTTGCCGCTCGAAAAGCAGTTCTCGACCATCAGCGGCCTCAACATCATCAGCTCCACAAATACCACCGGCAACACTTCGGTGACGCTGGAATTCGTTTCCGACCGCGACATCGACGCCGCCGCGGTGGATGTCCAGGCAGCCCTGCTGCGCGCCCAGCGCACCCTGCCGATCGAGATGACGACGCCGCCGTCGTATCGCAAGGTGAATCCCGCCGATGCACCCGTATTGTTGATGGCATTGACCTCACCGTCATTAAGCCTCGCCGAACTCAACGACTACGCCGAAAACCTGATCTCGCCCAGCCTGTCCACGCTGGACGGTGTGGCTCAGGTGGTGGTGTATGGCTTGAAGAAATATGCGGTAAGAGTCAAAGCCAATCCGGATCTGATGACAGCGCGGAATATTTCGCTCGACGAACTGATGGCCGCGCTTTCCGCCGCCAATGCCAATACACCGGTGGGCGTGCTCGATGGGCCACGCCAGATGCTCACCATCGAGGCCAACCGGCAATTGAAGAATGCCGCGGCATTCGCCAAGCTCGTCATCGCCACCCGCAACAATGCCCCGATTTATCTGCGCGATATCGCCACGGTCGAAGACAGCGTCGAATCGGTGCGCACTGCCGGCCGCTACAACGACGAGCGTGCCATCGTCCTGGCCGTGCTGCGCCAGCCGAACGCGAATACTGTGGCGGTGGTGAATGCCATCAACAAGATGCTGCCGATTTTCCGCGCGCAATTGCCCGGCTCGATCGGGGTCAACCTGCTCAACGACCGCTCGGTCTCGATCCGTGCTGCCTTGCATGATGTTTACATCACGCTGTCGATCACCGTTGCCCTGGTGGTGCTGGTGATCTTCCTGTTCCTGCGCCGCTTCGTCGCCACCCTGATTCCCACCCTGTCCCTGCCCGTGTCGCTGATCGGCGCACTGTCACTACTCTTTGCCTTTGGCTACAGCCTCGACAACATCTCCCTGCTCGGCATCACACTGGCCGTTGGTCTGGTCGTGGATGACGCCATCGTCATGCTGGAGAACATCGTCCGTCACATCGAAGCCGGCATGGCGCCTTTGCAGGCGGCGCTGACCGGTTCGCGCGAAATGAGCTTCACCATCCTGTCGATCTCGATTTCGCTGGTCGCCGTGTTCATTCCGGTCTTTTTCATGCCAGGCGTGATCGGCCTGCTGTTCCATGAATTCGCAGTGGTGGTCTCGCTTTCCGTGCTGGTTTCGGCCGCGGTCTCGCTGACCCTCGTGCCGATGCTGTGCAGCCGCTATCTGACCAGCCATTCCACGGAATCGAGCAATGCTCTCACCCGAGGTTTCGAGCGCTTGTTTGCAGCCATGCTGAAGTTCTACACGCGCACGCTTGACTGGGGTTTGCAGCATCGGCGCGTCGTGCTGTTTGTGGCGCTGCTGACCTTCGTCGCGACCGCCTGGCAATTCGTGGCCATTCCCAAGGGCTTCTTTCCGGAGGAGGATATCGGCCAGATCCGGATCACCACCGAGGCGATCGAGGATATTTCCTTCTACGCCATGTTCGAGAAACAGAACAAGGTGGCAGACATCCTGCGCGCCGACCCGAACATCGCCAGTGTCGCCTCCTTTACCGGCGTCGGCGGTGCGACCCAGAATTCCGGTCGTTTGTTCATCAACCTCAAGCCGCGCGGCGAGCGCGCCAGCATGAACGAAGTGCTCGAGGGACTGCGCAAGAAATTCCGCGCAGTGCCCGGCATCGCCGTATATATGCGGCCGGAGCAGAATCTGCAACTCGGCGGCAAGATCAGCAAGAGCCGCTACCAGTATGTCCTGCAAAGTGTGCGCGCCGACGAACTCATTGCATGGTCGATCCGCCTGATGGAGCGTATGAGCAACGATCCGGCATTCCGCGACGTGAACAGCGACTCGCAACTCAAAGGCCTGCAGGCTACGCTCGATATTGATCGCGACAAGGCCAACCTGCTCGGCATCCAGATCGACAGGATACGCAGCGCACTCTACGAAGCCTTCGGCGAACGCCAGGTATCGACGATCTTCACCAGCAGCAACAGCTACCAGGTCATCCTCGAACTCGACGAACCGTTCAAGCGCGACGAGGCTGCGCTCGACAAGATCACCGTGCGCAACCGCAATGGCAACCTTGTCAAACTGTCGAGTTTTGCCACCGTGCGCCGCACGGTAGGCCCGACCTCGGTCAATCATCAGGGCCAGCTCCAGGCCATCACCATCTCGTTCAATCTGGCGCCGGATGTGCCGCTTGGCGACGCCGCCGAAAAAATCGACCGTTACCGGGAGGAAATCAAGTTGCCTGCCAGCATCATCGCCAGCTACGGCGGCGATGCGGCCGTGTTCAAGGATTCACAAACCGGCCAGGTCTTGCTGCTGGTGATCGCGCTGCTGGTGATCTATGTGTTGCTGGGTGTGCTGTATGAAAGCTACATCCACCCACTGACCATTCTCGCCGGCCTGCCTTCGGCGGCGGTCGGTGCCCTGCTGACCTTGCGCCTGTTCGATACGGATCTCACCCTGATCGCCACCATCGGCATCCTGATGCTGATCGGCATCGTCAAGAAAAATGCCATCATGATGATCGACTTTGCCCTGCACGCCCAGCGCGCCCAGGGCATGGCGCCGGCCGAAGCCATCCGGCAAGCCTGCATCCTGCGATTTCGCCCGATCATGATGACCACTTTCGCCGCGCTGATGGGATCGCTGCCCATCGCGCTGGGTCTTGGCGCCGGTGCGGAACTGCGCCAGCCGCTCGGCTTGGCTGTGTCAGGCGGGTTGCTGTTCTCTCAGATCATCACCCTGTATATCACGCCGGTAATTTATCTCACCCTGGATCGCTACTCTGGCACCGGCCCGCTGCAAATACAGGACAGCGGCGAGTAAGAAATTTTTCCTCAGTGCTTGTGTTCAAGCATCGGTGGTGCGGTCAATTCACGTACCTCGGCTTTTACTTCGATGCTGCTGACTTTCTTGTCCTTGCCCTCGATCTTGAGCGTTAGAGGCACGCTCTCTCCCTTCTTGAGTTGCTTCTTGAGATCCATGAGCATGATGTGATATCCGCCCGGCTTCAGCGTCACGGGCTTGCCGGCCGGAAGGTCGAGACGCGGAACGGCACGCATTTTCATCACGCCGTTATCCAGACTCATTTCGTGCACCTCCACCACGCCGGCAACCGGACTGGAAGCTTCCAGCAATGCGGCATTCTCGCTTGCCGTCAATTCCATGAAGGCGCCACTGGCGGTTTGTCCAACCACGGTACCGCGCGCCCAAGGCTCCTTGACGGTGACACCCGCCACAGCCAGGGTACTGAAAGCCATCAGAAGTAAAACCAAGTCAAGTTTGCGCATGTTTCCCTCGCGAAAGAATAAAGTCGATGTGGCATGGCCGCCCAAGCCAAGTCCCGCAGCGGATTACAACACGTAGCGCGCCAGATCCTCGCTCTGCGCCAGTTCTTCGAGCCGGCTATTGACGTAGGCTGCATCGATGAGCACGGCCTGGTCGCCATGCTTGCCGGTGTCGAAGGAGACGTCTTCGAGCAGCTTCTCCATCACCGTGTAGAGACGCCGGGCGCCGATGTTTTCGGTCTTTTCATTGACGGCAAAGGCAATCTCCGCCAGGCGGCGGATGCCCTCTTCGGCAAAATTCAGGGTCACCGCCTCGGTCCCGAGCAGGGCTTGATACTGGCGCGTCAGGCAAGCATCGGTGGAAGTCAGGATGCGGGCGAAATCGTCAACCGAGAGCGAATCGAGTTCGACGCGGATCGGGAAACGGCCCTGCATCTCGGGAATCAGGTCGGAGGGCTTGGCGAAATGGAAAGCGCCGCTGGCGATGAACAGGATGTGATCGGTCTTGATCATGCCGTACTTGGTCGACACTGTCGTCCCCTCGACCAGTGGCAACAGGTCGCGCTGCACTCCCTGGCGGGAAACGTCCGCGCCCTGCGTCTCTGAGCGTGTCGCAATTTTGTCTATTTCGTCGAGAAACACAATGCCGTTCTGCTCAACATTCTTCAGCGCCTGCAGCTTGATCTCGTCGTCGTTGATGAGACGCGCAGCTTCTTCGTCGCTGATGACCTTGAGCGCTTCCTTGATTTTCATTTTCCGGGCTTTGCGCTTGGCCCCGCCAAGATTCTGGAACATGCCCTGGATCTGCTGGGTCAGATCTTCCATGCCGGGCGGCGCGAAAATTTCCATCTGCGCGGAAACGGCCGCCACTTCGATCTCGATCTCCTTCTCGTCAAGTTCGCCTTCGCGCAGCTTCTTGCGGAATTTCTGCCGTGTCGCCGATTCCTCGGCGGCCGGCGCCGTTTCATCGAAACCTGTGACCATTCCCGTAGAGCGTGCCGGCGGCAACAATGCATCCAGCACCCGATCCTCGGCGGCATCCTCCGCCCGATGCTGCACGGCGCGCATCGCCGCCTCACGCCCGTCCTTGATGGCGGTTTCGGCCAGGTCGCGGATGATGGTGTCGACATCGCGGCCGACATAGCCGACTTCGGTGAATTTGGTGGCCTCGACCTTGATGAACGGGGCGTTGGCCAGCCTTGCCAGGCGCCGCGCGATTTCGGTCTTGCCGACGCCAGTGGGACCGATCATGAGAATGTTCTTCGGCGTGATTTCCGTACGCAGCGGCTCCTCCACCTGCGCCCGCCGCCAGCGGTTGCGCAGGGCGATGGCAACGGCACGCTTGGCGCGTGCCTGGCCGACGATGTGCTTGTCGAGCTCGGAGACGATCTCGGCGGGGGTCATTTGCGTCATTAGTCGAGCGTTTCGATGAGGTGGTTCTGGTTGGTATAAATGCACAGGTCGCCGGCGATGGTCAGGGACTTCTTGACGATTTCGGCCGGGCTCAGCTCGGTGTTCTCCAGCAAGCCGCGCGCCGCGGCCTGTGCATAGGGTCCACCGCTGCCAATGGCAACGATGCCCAGTTCCGGTTCGAGCACGTCGCCGTTGCCGGTGATGACAAGCGAATTGTCCCTGTCGGCCACCGCCAGCATGGCTTCGAGCCGGCGCAGCATGCGATCGGTTCGCCAATCCTTGGCAAGCTCCACGGCGGAGCGCAGCAGATTGCCCTGATGCTTCTCCAGCTTGGCCTCGAAACGCTCGAACAGCGTGAAAGCATCCGCAGTGCCGCCGGCAAACCCGGCCAGGATGCGCTCGTTGTAGAGCCGCCGTATTTTTCTGGCGCTGGCCTTGATGACGATGTTGCCGAGGGTCACCTGGCCGTCGCCGCCAAGCGCAACCTGCTTGCCCTTGCGGACCGAAAGTATGGTGGTGCCGTGGTACTGTTCCATGAAATAGTGACTTTCCTTGAGCCTGGCAGCGCAAATGGCTGCGAACCGGCCAATTTCAAGAGGGTTTAGCGAAACATTGACTTGCGGATGATACTCCGCCACGTCAATCAATCCACCATGCAAACCAGCCCCTTGAGATAGTCTCCTTCCGGAAAATCGAGCAGCACCGGATGATCGGCCGCAGCGCCGAGACGACGCACGATGCGCGCCTGCGCGTTGGTGGTTGCAGCAGCGTCGAGCGCGGCACCGGCGACAATCTTCTGGAAGAGTTCGATGCCGATGCCACCGGAACAGGAATAGGTCATCAGCAAGCCGCCTGGCGCCAGCAGCTTGAAGGCGTTCAGGTTGATGTCCTTGTAGGCGCGCGCGGCACTCTCGGCATGGGACGGCGAAGGTGCGAACTTGGGTGGATCAAGCACGATCAGGTCAAACCTGGCACCGGCGGCAAAGAGCTTGCGCTGCTCCTCGAACACATCGGCCTCGCACCATTCGGCACGTCCGGCGTCCAGTTGAGGATTCAGCGCGAGATTGCGCCGCGCCACAGCCAGTGACGGTGCGGAACTGTCCAGCGACAATACCTGCGTCGCTCCGCCAGCCAGAGCCTGCAGCGAGAAACCGCCGGTGTAGCAAAAGCAGTTGAGCACACGCCGGCCGGCCGCAAGCTCGCGCGTGAGCAACCGGTTGTTGCGCTGATCAAGATAGAAACCGGTCTTGTGCCCAGCGATCACATCCACTTCCATGCGGATGCCATGTTCATCGATGGTCAGCATACCGCCGTCCGCTTCACCCTGCAGCCAGCCGCAGCGCGGCGCCAATCCCTCCAGACTGCGCAGGTCGGCATCGGAACGCTCATAACAGCGCGTACAGCCCGTCGCTTTGAGCAGCGCCGCCGTGATCGCCTGGCGCCACTTCTCTGCGCCTGCGCTGCTGAAGGCCAGCACCAGCGTGTCGCCATAGCGGTCGCAGATCACGCCTGGCAAGCCATCGGACTCGGCGTGAATCAGGCGCAGACCCTGCTGTTCCTGCAATTCCGGCAGGATGGCACGGCGCGCCAGCGCTGCAGCCACGCGGCGCTTGAAGAAGGCGTCGTCGATGATCTCGTTCGGGTTGAAGCTCCACATGCGCGCCCGGATGCTCGACTTGGGACTCCAGGCGGCCTTGCCCAACGGACGGCCATCTGCACCCAGCACTTCCAGCGTATCGCCGCTCTTGGCGTGCCCTTTGATTTGCTCCACGGCGCCTTCGAAAATCCATGGATGGCGTCGCAACAGGGAACGCTCTCGGCCGGGTTTGAGTATCAATTGAGCCATATGAGATCAGGGAGAAGGGGTTATCTGCGGCAAAGACGCCGCCAGTTTCTGAGAGGGCACGACGACAACTCTGTCACCGAGCGGCTGGCATACCATGAAAAAGCAACATCATCTGACAGAATTTCATGGTCTGTAATAACGGCAACGTCACGAATGGTGGTGTGGTCGCTCCGTGACGTGATACGTTTCCGCCGCCGCATGATGATGCAGCACCGCATGCAGGTCATGCTTTGGTGGGCCATGGCCGACGCGTTGCGGCAGCAGCGAACCGGCCACCATGCCGATCACGCTGACACTGAGACCAATCAATTGCGGCGGAACCAGGCTCTCCTCGCCGATCATGAATTCGACCAGCAGCCACGACAGCAAGCCACCGAAGGTTGCCGCCAGCGCACCCTGGGTGGTCGAACGACGCCACATCGCACCGGCAATGAGGGGAACGAAGGCGCCCGCCAGCGTGATCTTGTAGGCGTTCTCCACCATCTTGAAGATGGAAGCGTTGCTATTGAGTGCAAAGACCAGCACGATCACGGTGAAGCAGACGATGGTGAAGCGCATCACACGCAGGAACTGGTGATCGGTCATGTTTGGGTAGAAACCGCGCACGATGTTTTCGGCGAAGGTTACCGAAGGCGCCAGCAACGTCGCCGAGGAACAGCTCATGATTGCCGAAAGCACCGCACCGAAGAATATGACCTGGGCGAACAGCGGCGTTTGCTGCATGACCAGGAGCGGCAGCACGCGCTGGAAGTCGGCCGGCGAATCGGACTGCAGCAGGGGCAGGTACTGGCCAGGATCGATCAGTGTCGCCGAATAGGCGATGAACATCGGCACAAAGCAGAAGCAGAAGTAGATCGAGGCACCCAGAATCGAACCGCCGATGGCGATCCTGGCGCTCTTGGCCGAAGTAATACGCTGGAACACATCCTGCTGTGGAATCGAACCCAGCATCATGGTCACCCAGGCGCCGAGAAAAGTCAGCCACATCCAGGGGTCGGGCGGTGGAAAAAATTCAAACTTGCCGGCAGCGCTGGCGTGTCCGACCACCGTGGCGACACCGCCGGTCTTGTCGGCCATGACGGTGGCGATGTAAAACAGCCCGCCCATGCTCACAATCATTTGCACGAAGTCGAGGACCGCCACCGAGAACATGCCGCCGAAGGTCGTATAGGTGAGGACGATGGCGGCACCGAGGATCATGCCGGTGGATTGGTCGACGCCGCCCTCGGTGACGACGTTGAAGATCAGGCCGAGCGCCTTGATCTGTGCCGAGACCCAGCCGAGGTAGGAGGCAACGATGCAGAGGGTGGTAATCACTTCTACCGTGCGGTTGTATCGCATGCGGTAGAAGTCGCCGAGCGTGATGATGTTGAGCTTGTACAGATAGCGGGAAAAAAAGATGCCGGCGAGGATCAAACACATCGAAGAGCCGAAGGGATCGGCGACCACGCCTCCCAGGCCTTCCTTGACGAAGGTGGCGGAAGCACCGAAAACCGCCTCGGCGCCGAACCAGGTTGCAAAAACCGTCGCCGTCACGACAGGTAGCGGCAAATGCCGACCGGCGACAGCAAAATCCTTGGTGTTATGGACGCGAGTGGCGGCGTAAAGTCCGATCCCGACGGAAACCATCAGATAGGCAACGACAAACCAGAGCAGCATGGCGGGCTCGATAGGGGCGGCGGCGTTAGCGTGCACGCATTATAGCCGCTGCTTGAAGCTCCATTGCGTAAGCGTGAGTCGCTACCAGGTACGCCTACGAAGAAATTGGGCGCGTATCTTGCGAGCGAAGCGGCAGCAAGGAATCGATCTGACTGTTGAGACAGGACGGCAGTTTCTCCAGGGTGTCGC
>JBAYVV010000108.1:0-13292 GCA_041674465.1 Sterolibacterium sp. | reverse complement strand
CGCACCGCCGGTAATTTTTGTCACGGCCTATGATCAGTATGCGGTGCAGGCTTTTGACCTCAATGCGATCGACTATCTGCTCAAGCCGGTGCGTGCGCAACGTCTGCTGGCCGCGCTAAAAAAACTGCCGGCCAGCTTGCCTAGCCTGGCAGCGCTGCGCAGCCTGGCGCCGCAGGGCCGCACCCACCTGCATTCGACAGAACGCGGTCGCATCCTGCTGGTGCCTCTGAATGAAATTTTGTTTTTGCGTGCCGAGCTGAAGTATGTGACAGCCCAAACGCATGAGCGAGAATATCTGATCGAGGAATCGCTGACTCACCTCGAGGAAGAGTTCGCGGAGCGTTTTATCCGTAGCCATCGCAACTGTCTGGTGGCGCGCGAAGCGATCATCGGCGTCGAACGCGACAACTCGGCGCAGGAGAATCACTGGCGGATTCTCCTGCGCGGCCTAAGCGAAACTCTCCCGGTAAGCCGGCGGCAATGGCCGTTGATCAAGGCCTTGCTCAAGGAGGAAGGGACAACTTAGCCGCTATTCCGCAAGCCGGCCGCGATCCCGTTGATGGTCAGGTAGATGCTGCGCCGGTCGCGCTCGTCGCTGTCGCCGGCACGGTGGCGTTGCAGCAGTTCGATCTGCAGGTGGTTGAGTGGATCGAGATAGGGGAAGCGGTTGCGGATCGAGCGCTTGAGCAGCGGGTTGCCGTCCAGCAGCTGTGCTTGCCCCGTGATTGCGAGCAGGGCTTCGCGCGCAGCCTGCCATTCTGCCTTGAGGCGGGGGAAGATGGCATTGCGCAATGCCTCGTCCTGGACCAGTTGGGCATAGCGCTCGGCAATGGCGATGTCGCTTTTGGCCAGCACCATGTCCATGTTGGACAGCATGGTGCGGAAAAATCCCCATTCACGATTCATCTCCGCCAGCAGGCGCATGCCAGCCTCGCCGTGGCTGTTCCGGTAAGCGTGCACTGCCGTGCCGAAGCCATACCAGCCGGGCAGCATCAGGCGGCATTGGGACCACGAGAAGACCCAGGGAATGGCGCGCAAATCCTCGATCGCGTGGGTCTGCTTGCGCGAAGCCGGGCGGCTGCCGATGTTCAGGGCGGCGATTTCGCTGATCACGGTGGATTCCCAGAAATAGCGCTCGAAGCCCGGTGTTTCATAAACCAGGTGGCGATAGGCGCGATAGGAATGCGCGGAAAGTTCCTCCATGGCGGCCAGGAATGTCGGACTCGGGGCGTCGTGCTGATGCGGCAACAGGCTCGCTTCGAGCGTGGCGGCAATGAAAATCTCCAGGTTGCGCCGGCCGAGTTCGGGATTGGCATATTTCGAGGCGATCACTTCACCCTGTTCGGTGATGCGGATGGCGCCCTGGACAGCGCCTTGCGGCTGCGCCAGCACGGCTTCGTAGCTGGGGCCGCCGCCGCGCCCGACCGAACCGCCGCGGCCGTGGAACAGCCGCAAAGTGACACCGTGGCGACGTGCCACTTCAACCAGCGCGGTTTCTGCACGGTAGAGGGACCAGCCCGAGGTGAGAAAGCCGCCGTCCTTGTTGCTGTCGGAATAGCCGAGCATGACTTCCTGCATGGCGCGGCGCGAACCCAGCAAGCGATTGTAGAGTGGCAGGCCGAGCAGGCGATTCATGATGCTGCCGCAATGCGCAAGGTCATCGATGGTCTCGAAGAGCGGCACGATGTTGACATCGAGCTGACCTTCCAGGGGCCGCAACAAGCCGGCTTCCTTGAGCAGCAAGGCGACTTCGAGCAGGTCCGAGACACTGTTGGTCTGGGAGATGATGACGTTCTCGATCGCAGCCTTGCCATAGCGCTCATGCAGGCTGCGGGCAGTGTGGAAAATGGCGAGTTCGCTGTTGGTCTCGTCCGAGTAGCGGACATAGGGTGAGGTCAGCAGCCGCGGCGTGGCCAGTTCTTCGAGCAGCAAAATGATCCGCTGCTCTTCATCGAGGTTGGCGTAATCGGTGCCGGGACGCGAAACCGCGAGCAACTCGGCGACTGTCCGGGCATGCACCGAAGAATTCTGGCGCAGGTCAAGCGACGCCAGATGAAAGCCGAATATCGAGACGGCGCGGCGCAGGTTGCGCAGGCGCCCGCGCGCCAGCAAGGCGGAGCGGTTGGCCAGCAGGGAGCGGTGAATGACATCCAGATCGGCCAGCAGTTCGGCCGGGCTGGCGTAGGCATTCGCCCTGGCAACAGCATGGCGCGGGGCTTCGAAGTCGTCCAGCTGCTGCGCGGTAGCGGCGAGTCGGGCATAGAGTCCCGCGATGGCGCGGCGATAGGGTTCGTCGTCGCGATGCGGATTGTGGTCCGGCGATGCTGCGGCGAGCGTCTTGAGCTCGTCGGAGATGTCGACCAGCAGGGTGGTCGAGGACAGCTCTGAACCCAGCGCATGCAACTGTTCGAGGTAGAAGGACAGCGCCTTGCGGCTTTGCGCGCGCATTGCCGTGCCGAGCACGGCTGACGTCACGAACGGATTGCCGTCGCGGTCGCCACCGATCCAGGAGCCGGGGCGCAGAAAAGCCGGCAGTTCGGTTGCATCCCATTTCGTGACCGTGGCGACGAGCAGGTCTTCGAGCGCATTGTAGAGTCGCGGCAATTCGCGCAGGAAGGTGGTGTCGTAGTAGGCCAGGGCATTCGCGACTTCATCCATGACCGAAAGCTTGGCGCGCCGCAGCATGCGCGTCTGCCATAGCGACAGCACCGTGCGGCGCAAGGTTTCGTCGTTCAGTTCGCGCTCTTCGGGGGTCAGGCTGGTCTTGTCCCGTTCATCGAGCAGGCGGGCGATCTGCCACTGGGCATCGAGTATGCTTTTGCGCTGCACTTCGGTCGGGTGCGCCGTGAGCACGGGGCTGATCAACGCAGCGGTGAAAAAATTTTGCAGACCGCGCACGTCGACGTTGCCAGCCAGGGCGCGGGTCAAGGCATGCGGCAGGCTGCCCGCGCGCGGCGGCGATCCGGCAATGGCGTGGGCACGCGAGCGGCGAATGTGATGCTGGTCTTCGGCAATGTTGGCGAAGTGTGAAAAATAACTGAAGGCGCGCACCACCTGGTTGGTTTGGTCCCGGCTCAGGCTGTCCAGCAGCGCACCCAGCTCACCACGTGCAGCATGATCGTCGTCGCGATGGAAGCGAATCGCCAGTTGGCGGATGCGCTCGACGGTGGTGAAGGCCACCTCGCCATCCTGGTCGCGCAAGGTGTCGCCGAGCAGTCGTCCGAGCAGACGAATATCATCGCGGAGCGGTTGATCCTTGTCCATGGTTACGGCATCGTCAGAGGGGGCTTGCATGGCTTGTCCATCGAGCATCGGCCGGGCTGCATTCAAGATCGGCAGAAGGCGGCCGTGCTAGAATCCACAACCATCGAGGGGCGGCGAAAGTGCAGCATTTCAGCGCCTGCCAGACATCATGAATCTTTCCTTTGGCCGGATCAACAGTGAACAAAAATCCTCCCGCACGCATTGTTATTGCCACCCGCGAATCGCGTTTAGCCTTATGGCAGGCGGAACACGTGCGGGGACTGCTGCAACGATTATACCCAGCCAGCAGTGTCGAGTTGCTTGGCATGACTACGCGCGGCGATCAGATCCTTGATCGTCCTCTCGCCAAGGTCGGCGGCAAGGGACTTTTCGTCAAGGAACTGGAAACCGCGCTGCTCGATGGCAGCGCCGATATCGCCGTGCATTCCATGAAAGATGTGCCGATGCAGCTCGAAGCGGAGTTTGCGTTGGTCGCCATCGGTCCGCGCGAAGTACCGCTCGACGCCTTCGTCTCGAACAAATACGCCAGTCTTGACGAGATGCCGCCGGGCGCTATCGTCGGCACTTCCAGCCTGCGTCGCGAGGCGCAATTGCATGCCAACTTCCCCTACCTCGCGGTCACCAGCTTGCGCGGCAATCTCGATACCCGCCTGCGCAAGCTCGATGCCGGCGACTATGATGCAATCATACTGGCGGCAGCGGGGTTGACCCGGCTTGGCCTCGGTGAGCGCGTTCGTGCCGTGCTGCCGGCCGAGCAGTCATTGCCAGCCGCAGGGCAGGGCGCGCTGGGCATCGAGGCGCTGTCGTCCCGGCCGGAAGTTGCCGCCTGGATGGCGCCCTTGAATGATTTCGCCACGGCGGCCTGCGTCCGCGCCGAGCGTGCCGTTTCGCGCGCCCTGGCGGGCAGCTGTGAAGTGCCCCTTGGCGCTTATGCGCTGATGCAGGAGGATCAGCAGTTGCGTTTGCGCGGCTTTGTCGCCACCCCCGATGGTCAGCGCTTTGCCTGTGCCGAACTCAAAGGTGCCGCGGCCGACCCCGAGGCACTGGGACTGGAACTGGCTGCGCAATTGCGTGCCCAGGGCGCCGTCGAGATTCTCGCCGCACTGGGCTAGGGCCTGTTCACAATTAAGCGACGTGTGCGAACGATGAAAATGGCTGACAGTGCAAGGCGCGAGCGACGTGGTTGGGTTGCTCCCAATAAGGAGCGAGTAACGCCGCAATGGCGGCCATTTTCACCGTTCCCTTCGGGTTGCTGCCCAATGCGGCGTCCGCTTTGTTGCTCGTCTCGCCAAGGGGGATGGCCATTGACTTCGACTCGCTTCGCGCGGCCATCCGCATTGGGCAACAACGCATCGCGCCGATTAATTGTGAACAGGCCCTAGAGTGTTGGACACAGCCAAGTGCTTGTCTGGCAGGCATCTCGTGGTCACCCGTCCCGCAGCGCAGGCCGGCCATCTGGTTGCAGAGATCGAACGGCAGGGTGGTCATGCGGTGCTGTTTCCGGTATTGGAAATCCAGGACGTCGAGGATAGCCAGCCCTTGCGTGACCTCGCGCAGCGGCTGGATGCCATCGACCTGGCGGTGTTCGTCAGCCCCAATGCAGTGAACAAGGCCTTGACGCTGATCTGTGCCCAGCGGCCGTGGCCCGAGCATTTGCCGGTTGCCGTGATGGGCGGGGGAAGTGCGCGGGAAGTGGCACGTTTCGGTATCCGCGATGTAATCGCTCCAACCGAACGCCACGATTCCGAAGCACTCCTTGAATTGCCGCAGATGCAGGCTACTGCGATGGCAGGCAAACGCGTAGTGATTTTGCGCGGCGACGGCGGACGCGAACTGTTGGGCGACACGCTCGCCACACGTGGCGCCAAGGTGGAGTTCGTGACCTGTTACCGGCGCGGCAAACCCGACAGGGATGCCACGCCCATCCTGCAACTCTGGGCCAACCGGCAACTCGATGCGATCACCGTAACCAGCAGCGAAGGTTTGCGCAACCTCTTTGAAATGATCGGCAGCACCGGTCAGGCGGCATTGCGCAATACCCCGCTGTTTGCGACGCATCAGCGCATCGTCGAGGCCGGACGCGCCCTCGGACTGCAGTGCCTGGTGCCGACCGCCGCTGGCGACGAGGGCTTGCTGGCTGGCCTGATCAATTATTTTTCTGCGCTCGAAAAATGAACAAGCTTAATTCTCCATCTTCATCCGCGGATAGCCATTCCGAAGACAGGTCCGCCTTGCTTAGCGTTGCACCTGAACCGGTCTGGTTGCGCGCCTTGAGTGCCCTGCGCCGCCCAATCGTTGTGATCGGAATTCTTGTTTTTCTCTTGCTGGGTTGGCAATGGTTCGACATGCGCGAGCATGTCGGCGATCTGCAGCAGGAACTCACCAAGCGCCTGGCTGAAGGGGATGCCGCAACCAGGGAAAGTCGTACCCTGACCCGGCAGAACCAGGAACTGCTGCAAAGCCTGGCGGCACGGATTGCCCTGCTGGAGGCCAGACAGGCTGAGGCGCAGAGCCAGCAGGTGACGCTGGAGAATATGTACCAGGAGCTGTCGCGCAGTCGCGATGAGCGCATCCTGGTGGAAGTCGAGCAATCGCTGATGCTTGCGGCGCAGCAACTTCAGCTGACGGGCAATGTTGAAGCCGTGCTGGCCGTCTTGCAGGGCGTCGATGCCCGTCTCGCGCGCTCAGGTCAGAATCGCCTGCTGCCGTTGCGCAAACTCATCAACCGCGACATCGACCGGCTCAAGGCCTTGCCCCTGGCTGATGGGCCGGGAATCGCGCTTAAGCTGGAAGGAGTGATTGCTGCGGTCGATACCCTGCCACTGGCTTTCGAGCAGCGCACGCGCGTGGAGCCAACAGCCAGGCTCAGGAACAGCGCTACTACAAAAACGCCTGCGGCAAGTGCCGAGACGAATTTCTGGCAAGGTATGGCGCACGACCTGTGGGCCGAATTCAAACAACTGATTCGGGTCGAGCGTATCGACCAACCCGATGCAGTGCTGCTTGCGCCATCACAGATATTCTTCTTGCGCGAAAACCTCAAGCTGCGCCTAACCGATGCCCGGCTGGCGCTGCTGCAGCGGGACGGACGGACTTTTCGCGATGATTTACGCCAATCACGGGAATTGCTCGAGCGCTATTTCGATACCCGCGATAAAGCCGCAAGCAACGCCATTGCCCTGCTGAAAAATCTGGCCGGCGTCGATCTGAGCCTGGATGCGTCGAGTCTGGCAGAGACGCTTGCCAGCGTCCGCAACTACAAGCTGGGGCCGAACAAGGACGCATTGGGGGCAGGGCGCTGATGCGTACGCTGTTCTGGCTGCTGGCGCTTGCGGTCCTGGCGGTCGTCCTGGCGCTGGCAGCGAGGTACAACCAAGGCTATGTGTTGCTGGTGGTGCCGCCGTGGCGGGTCGAACTGTCCCTGAATCTGATGATCCTGCTGCAAATTGCCGGCGTTGCGCTGGTCTACCTGTTGCTGCGACTGGTTTCTCATGCCTTGTCGCTGCCTCAGGCTGTGCGCGCATATCGGGCAAGGCGGCGGCACGACCAGGCGGAACGGTCATTGGGCGATGCCTTGCGCTTCGCCTTTGAGGGGCGTTACGGCCGCGCCTTGAACAGCGCGACGAGCGCCTATGAGGCGGGTTATGCACCGGCCCTGACAGCCTTGGTCGCGGCGCGCACAGCCCACGATCTGCGCGATGGGCGACGCGAGGCCGAGTGGATGCAGCGCGCCCTGCAGCACGAAGACGACCAGAGCGCGAGCCGCAACGCACGCCTGATGACCGAGGCCATGCTGCATCTCGATGCGCATCGCTATGAAGATGCCATCGAAACACTGAAGCTGCTGGCGTCCGGTGGACAGCGTCATATCGCCACGCTGCGGCTGGCCTTGCGCGCCCATCAGGCGCTCGGTGACTGGCGTGAAGTGCTGCGACTGGTGCGGCAACTCGAAAAATATCGTGCGCTGAGCGCCGAGCAGGCGACACCGCTACGTTTGCGCGCCTACCAGGAAGTTCTGCGTTCGCTGAATCTCGACGCCGGCGCACTGTTCGGCTTCTGGCGCGAAATACCTGCGGCGGACCGGCGTTCTCCTCGCCTTGCCGAGGCGGCTGCGCGCTGGTTGATCACAGCCGGGGATAGCCAAAATGCCCAACGTGTCATCGAGGAAGTTCTCGATGAGGAGTGGGACTCGAATCTCGCAGCGGTTTACGCCGAATGTCGCGAGGGCGATGTGCTCGGACGGATCGCCCGGGCCGAGGCATGGCTCAAGCAGCAGCCGCGCGATGCGCGACTATTGCTGGCTCTGGGGCGCCTGTGCCGCCAGCAGCAATTGTGGGGCAAGGCGCGCAGTTATCTGGAGGCATCGTTATCGATCTCAGTATCGCGTGCTGCCCATGTCGAATTGGCCGAGTTGCTCGATCAGCTCGAACTTCATGACGAGGCCAACCAGCATTACCGGTCTGCTGCGAAATTATGATTTCAACCCTGCAGCGTTGCCCTTCCCGGCAATAATGACTTTGCCTTTACCAGATACCGGGCCGGATATGGAACGGATCACGGCAGCGTTCCGGGAATGTTTTAAACGTCAGCGCGCGGCTTATCTCTCCGACCCGTCACCGAGTCATGCTTCGCGGCGGGCCGATCTGGAGACCCTGGCACGCATGCTCAAGGAAAATCGTGCCGGGCTGGTCGAGGCCATCAAACTTGATTACGGCTGCAGATCGGAATTCGAGACGCTGTTCGCAGAGTATTTCGTGGTGCTCGAAACCATCCATGACACACTGAAGAATCTCAAACGCTGGATGCAGCCGCAACGGCGCAGGATAGATGCGCTGCTCTACCCTGGCGCGCGCAATCGCGTGATACCGCAACCACTGGGCGTTGTCGGCGTGATCGTGCCGTGGAATTTCCCTCTCAACTTATCCTTCTGCCCGCTGGCCGCCATTCTTGCGGCAGGCAATCGGGCGATGGTCAAGATGTCGGAAAATTCGCGCCACCTGGCCGAACTGCTGGCCAGACTTGCGCCGCAATATTTTCCGGAGGACAAGCTCAGGTTCTTTTCGGACGGCGGCGGTCACGGTCCGGTCTTCTCCGCGCTGCCATTCGACCATCTGCTATTTACCGGTTCCGGGACAACGGGTCGTGCAGTGATGAGCAATGCGGCGCGGAATCTCACGCCCGT
Organism: Sterolibacterium sp.; assembly: GCA_041674465.1. Lineage (GTDB taxonomy): Bacteria > Pseudomonadota > Gammaproteobacteria > Burkholderiales > Rhodocyclaceae > JACRAR01. Next base: position 4,846 of record JBAYVV010000108.1, on the reverse strand, counting down.
CACGTTGGAACTGGGGGGGAAGTCTCCCGCCATTGTCGGCCCCGACTTTCCGATCAAGACGGCCGCCGAGCGCATCCTGTGGGTGAAGATGTTCAATGCCGGACAGATATGCACCAACGTCGACTATGTCTTCCTGCACCAGGGCAGTGAGTCTGAATTCATTGCTCACTGCCAGCGACTGTTCGATGAGCGTTATCCCGACATCAATGGCGCTGACTACACTTCGATCATCGATGAACGCGCCTATCGGCGGCTGCAGGAGACTTTGATGGATGCACGGGAGAAGGGCGCCACATTGGTGAATCTTGCCGAAAAACAGAATCCCCGAGCCGATCTGCGCAAATTCCCGCCGCATCTGATTCTCAACCCCACCGAGGACATGCTGGTCATGCAGCGCGAGATCTTCGGTCCGCTGCTGCCCATCCTCAGCTATCGAAATCGAGACGATGTCGCCGATTACATCAACCGCCATGACCGCCCATTGGCCCTTTATCCATTCACCCATAATCGAGAACTGCAGAATTTCTTTATCTCGCACGTGATGTCCGGTGGCGTTTCCGTCAACGAGGGACTTCTGCATGTCGGTCAGCATGATCTGCCTTTCGGTGGCGTAGGGGAGAGCGGCATGGGGCACTATCATTCGCGCGAAGGTTTCAACACATTTTCCAAGTTGCGCCCGGTTTTCTATCAGGGCCCTTTCTCGGCAGTGCAACTGCTGTTTCAGCCACCTTATGCCAAGCACGCCATGCGCATCCTGAACTTGTTGCTTAGGCTCAAAGCTTGACTCCGGCTGACTGAGGTTGACTGAGGTTGACTCAAGCCTGCGGAGTAAAATGCCGAACCATGCCCAGTACCCCGCATCTCCCGCATTTCGTTCACCTCAGGCTGCATAGCGAATATTCGATCACCGACGGGATCGTTCGCCTGGATGCCGCTGTTGCGCGTGCGGCCGCCGATGGCATGCCGGCACTGGCGCTCACTGACCTGGCCAACCTGTTCGGCATGGTCAAGTTCTACACCGCAGCGCGTGCTGCGGGTATCAAGCCCATCATCGGCTGCGATGTCTGGGTAGGTGATCATCAAGGCGAGTCCAGCACGCGTGACCCGGGTAGGGAAAGCGGCTCGCGTTTGCTGTTGCTGGTGAAGAATCGCGGCGGCTATTTGCGGTTGTGCGAACTGCTGACGGCTACCTACCTTGGCTCACGCCAGCAGGGACGTGCCGAAATCAGCCGACAACTGTTGAGCGATGGCGACAACAGTGGCTTGATTGCCTTGTCGGGCGCGCATTGCGGTGATGTCGGGCAATTGTTGCTGAGTGGCAAGGAAGCACAAGCAGAGCAGAGGGCGTGCGACTGGGCCGGGATTTTCCCTGGCAATTTCTACATCGAAGTTCAGCGCTACGGTCAGCCCCAGGCCGAGATGATGGTGTCCGCCAGTGCCGCTTTGGCCAGCCGCATCGGATTGCCTTTGGTGGCGACGCATCCGGTGCAGTTCATGGTCCGCGATGACTTCAGGGCGCACGAGGCGCGAGTTTGCATCGCGGAAGGTTATGTACTCGCCGATCCACGGCGCCCCAAGCAATTTTCCGACGAGCAGTACTTCAAGTCGCAAAGAGAAATGGCCGACTTGTTCGCCGATCTGCCCGAAGCGCTGGCCAATTCCGTGGAGATCGCACGGCGCTGCAATCTCTCGGTCGAACTCGGCAAGAGCAAGCTGCCACAGTTTCCTACGCCGGCCGGAATGAGCCTGGACGACTTTCTTGCGGAGCAGGCAGAGAGCGGTTTGGATGTGCGTTTGGCCCAACTTTATCCGGACGCAGCAGAACGTGCGGCGCGCCGCCCGGCCTACATGGAACGGCTGGTTTTCGAAATCGGTACGATCCAGAAAATGGGCTTCCCCGGCTACTTTCTGATTGTTGCCGACTTCATCAACTGGGCCAAGTTGAATGGTGTGCCCGTCGGTCCGGGACGGGGTTCAGGCGCCGGCTCGCTGGTTTCCTATGCATTGCGCATTACCGACCTGGATCCACTGAAATACGATCTGCTGTTCGAGCGCTTCCTGAATCCGGAACGCGTCTCGATGCCCGACTTCGATGTGGACTTCTGCCAGGAAGGGCGCGACCGGGTCATTGATTACGTCAAGAAGAAATATGGTGCGCACGCGGTGGCGCAAATTGCTACCTTCGGCGCCATGGCGACCAAGGCGGTGATCCGCGATGTCGGCCGCGTGCTCGACCTGCCCTTCAATTTCGTAGACCAGTTTGCCAAGCTGATTCCCAACGAACTGGGCATCACGCTGGCGCAAGCGCGTGAAAAAGAGCCCGCCATTGCCCAGCGTGTTGAGCAGGAAGAAGAACTGCGACAGTTGTGGGATCTGGCCGAACGGCTGGAAGGCTTGACGCGCAATGTCGGCATGCATGCCGGCGGCGTGTTGATTGCTCCCGGCAAGCTGACCGATTTCTGCCCGCTGTATTCGGCGCAGGGGGCAGTGGCAGGCGAAGCCCAGGCCGCGGTGAGCCAGTTTGACAAGGACGATGTCGAAAAGATGGGCCTGGTCAAGTTCGACTTTCTCGGTTTGCGGACGCTGACCATTCTGGCGGAGGCTGTCCGGTCCGTGCACAAGATCGACGGCAGGAAATTGGATCTGGACACTCTGCCTCTCGACGATCACGGCACCTACGAGCAGATTTTCAAAACTGCCAACACCACGGCGGTTTTCCAGTTTGAATCGCGCGGCATGAAGGAGACGCTGGTCCAGGCCAGGCCCGACCGCCTGGAGGACCTGATTGCGTTGAACGCACTCTACCGACCAGGGCCGATGGAGTTCATTCCGAACTTCATCAACCGCAAGCATGGCCGCGAGCGGGTTACGTATCCGCATCCAAGTTTGGAACCAGTGCTTGCCAATACTTATGGCATCATGGTGTATCAGGAACAGGTGATGCAGACAGCCCAGGTGGTTGCGCGCTATGCACTGGGTGGCGCCGATCTGTTGCGTCGAGCGATGGGCAAGAAGAAAAAGGAGGAGATGGATCAGCAGCGCGCCGTATTTGTTTCAGGCGCAGCGCAGAACAGTATCGGACAGGCGCAGGCCGACGAGATTTTCGACACCATGGAGAAGTTCGCCGGCTATGGCTTCAACAAATCGCATGCCGCCGCCTATTCTCTGGTCGCTTATCAAACCGCATGGCTGAAGCATTATTACCCGGCGGCTTTCATGGCTGCGACGCTGTCATCGGAACTGGCCGATACCGACAAGGTGCAGTTTTTCTACCAGGACAGCATCGCCAACGGCATTTCCTTCCTGCCCCCCGATATCAATGCCGGTGGAATACGCTTCGAGCCGGTTGACGCAAAAACAATTCGTTATGGTCTCGGTGCGATCAAGGGAACGGGAGAAGCGGCGCTAGGCGCGATTCTTCGGGCACGCCAGGTGGACGACAAGCACACGCCTTTTGTCGATCTGTTTGAATTTTGCAGGCGCATCGACAAACGCACCGTCAATCGCCGCGTCATCGAGGCGTTGATCCGTGCTGGCGCCTTTGATGCGCTCGATGATCATCGCGCCAAACTGCTCGCCACGGTTGGCGTGGCACTCGAGTTGGCTGCGCAGGCCGAGCGCAACGTTTTGCAAGGCGGTTTGTTTGACGCTCCCGGCGAGCCTGGCGGTGCCCATCCGATGCAGTATGTCGATGCATTGCGCTGGAGCGAACGCGAGAAACTGCTTAACGAGAAACAGGCACTGGGATTTTTTCTCTCTGGTCACCCCTATCATGCCTATCGTGCCGAACTCGGCACCTTTGTGAAAAAATCTCTGGCGCAGATCGAGGTGTCCCCCAAGGGGACTTTCTCTGGGGCGCAGCGCGAACCGGCCCTGCTCGCCGGCATCGTGGTGTCGACACGCACGCAAATGACACGCCGCGGCAAGATGGCCATCGTCATGCTTGACGATGCCACGGCTCAGGTCGAAGTCTCGGTATTCAACGAATTGTTTGAAGCTGAACGACAGAAAATATGCGAAGACGATTTGTTGCTGGTGGAGGGGAAAGTGTCCCGGGATGACTTCAGCGGCGGTTTTCGTGTGGTCGCAGACAAGCTGCTGACGCTTGGCGAAGCCCGCAGCCGCTTCGCCAAGGAATTGAGCTTGTCCATGAACGGTCAGTCCAACGCGGAGAAGCTGCGCGTGCTGCTCGCACCCTATCGGGTACCCGGCAGTGGCGCTTGTCCAGTCCGGTTGCGCTATCGCAACGGTGAGGCCGAAGTTGAACTGGGATTGCCAGACAACTGGCGCGTCAGGCTTGACGATGCATTGCTGACTGCATTGCAGGAGTGGCTGTCGGAAGCGAATGTGAGTGTCGTCTACAGCTGATTGCCTGACGCGCTGAGCCGAATTCGCTGAGCGACAGCGTGATCCGGAGTCCCCCGGATCGCGCTGTCGTATTTGATCAAATCACCCCGCTGTCTTGCGCTTGCTCTCTTCTTTCTTCAACTTCTTCGCTTCCTTTTTCTCTTTCACGGTTTTGGTCGGCTGCTTTTTCACATCCTTCTTGGTGTCTTGACTCTTGCTCATGTGCATCGCTCCTTGGAATAGTGATGTTCTCGATAAAACCTGAGGCATTACGATTCAGCGGCATCCCGGGTCGGATAGCCAAACCCGATTATACGTACTGCGCTTGCCGATTGGCCCACCCCGAAGCACCAAAGCCCTCACGAGGAGGGCTTTGGTGGTGGAATAGGGGGGAGTCTGGCGCTGACCTACTTTCTCACACGGAGTGTGCAATATCATTGGCGCGGGAGGCGTTTCACGGTCCTGTTCGAGATGGGAAGGGGTGGTTCCACCTTGCTAT
>JBAYVV010000107.1:0-13405 GCA_041674465.1 Sterolibacterium sp. | reverse complement strand
GACTTAAAATCCGCCGCCCTTATAAGGCTTGCCGGTTCGATTCCGGTTCCCGGCACCAATAACAAATCCGAAGAATCCGACACGCGCCTCACGGTGGTTACACCGACCTCTTCTGTGAGGTGTTTGGGCCAGATTTCAAATCTCCATGGCGGGTTTCTGACGCCGAATTCGAGGATGTCACTGGCGGCCCTGTGCCCATTGGCGACGTTCGTTGTAATCCTGGGTGAGTGACTCGTCTCGCAGAGTACAGCGGCCACTGGGGGCACCAGAATACTCAGCGACAGCAGTCGTCATCAAGTCGTCATAGACATCAAGATTGTGGGGGGCCGCTTCAGCCTCGACCGCGGTCATCGACGACTACTGGCTTTGGCGAGTAACGGATTCGGACCTGAAAGGCAGCTGTCTGAATACCCCAGGGACGGTAGACTGTCAGTGCTGGAAATTCCGCCTTGTGCCTCAGCCGGTTGTGCTTCTCGAATCCCTTTGCAACTGCCGCCTCATCTGGTTTCTTCGTCAGACTTCATGAAGTAGAAGTCGCTCACAGCGTTTGGTACATATCCAGATGCGAATAGTTGTCAACATTAGTCGAGGATGGCGTACGATTGATCGCAGTGTAATCATACTCTTGGACATCAGACAAACACGAGAACCGCGTATAACGCGGAAAAACCTAAAAGCATCAAGGCCGGCGTGTCCATCGAATGCGGAGCGGTCGCTTCCACAATCGTCATCGTGACAGGGACAATCAGCAGGGTCGCGATCAACTCCCGCATATTGTTAAAATCCCGGTGAAACAAAGAAATAATTGCAATGCTCGACAGGAAAACGCACGCGCTGCCCTCGATGGAGCGGAAATAGGACCTTGATGAAAACCAGGCAGGGACCTTGTACTTGTGCTTGCCCAGGTAGATTCCAACCGGTTCCGCCAGTCCGTCACCGATCCCAATGATGAGGATGATGATCAGGGCGAGGTCGCCGAAACCCATCCCTTCATAAAGCTGACGGAACAGCAGACTGAGAATCAAGCCCGGAAGAAGGTTCCCCAGAATGATCCATTTCAATGTGTGCGGCCTGTCTTCCGGTCGATCGAGGGAATTGAACATGAGCATGAAGAACTTGCAGCGCTCCCGAATCGGCTTGATCAGCAGCAGAAAGACGAGCAGGACAAAAAGGGACTCCCATATATGAGGAATTACTCCCGGCGCATGCTGACCGGGTTCACCGATGTTGATCAACGGCACCAGATATGCCGCGAAATGCTGCATTTTCCGCGTGTAATTGACCTTGAACCATGAGCTCTTGGTGGTGACGATGTAGCCATTGGCATCCACCGCGCAGAAATGCCGGCAGAGAAGCCCTCCGGCAAGCGCCATTAGGACCATGATCACCAGTTTGAGGGCGCCGAAGGCAATAAAGCTATAGTCCCTGAAGAATTCCGGCTCAATGAGGAACGTCACGATCCCAAGCACTACAACGGTGATCATCCAGCCGATCAGAAAAGCCAGATCAAATGTTTTCCGCCAATCTGCCGAATAATGTCCCGCCACTTGTCCCGGGGCAAGAATCTGGTCAACCATGTAACTACCCTCCTTGACAATCCTCTTCCTGCTAGGAGTTCAGTGCACACAGACTCTGCATAGGGTTGGCAACAATTCAGTTGATCACTGTTACCTGCTTGACATCGATTTCGGGACTTTCCATGAAGTCCTTTTCGATCTCCCCATGTAGCCTAACGCGAGATTTTTCGCTAATTAGGGTAGATACAGGAAGAAGTTTTGAATCAATTTCGACGCGAATTTCCGCAACCCCGTCCGAGAACATGTATTTTTTCTTGCCTATTCTTTGTGAAAGTGTGCCTTCAAGTACCACATCCATATCGTCGACCGGATTCTTGAGAACATCACTAACTGACTTGTAGCTGGGAGTGTTGGATGGGCCGATATACTGAGCCAATACCTCTGTCGCAAGAGCAAGAGCGGCAATCGTTCCCAGCGTCGTCATCAGAGTGCGAGTGATTGAATACATGGTTATTGCCCTTTCGTTGTAATGTGAAATGTAGAGTCATAAGCGAAAATCGCCATACGATATGTTGCGAGCGCGAACAAAGTTGCCGAAACGCTTAACGGGGTGCGCGCCGTCGATGGTGGCACCACGCCTTGCGGTCATGCTGACGACTTTCCTACCACAATTCTGTACGTTGCCATACATAGTTGGATATTCACAACCAATAGCGACGGCAGGTTGCGCCTGAGGGCCAAGCAGATATGACGCCCAAGTGCGTGGTGAATGATAGCCATACACCACCAGCCACCCAAAACCTAAGCGCTTCAGGCATCTCAATGTCCACCGCTGCACTACTGTGCTTGTGCTATCTATTCACGACAGATCGCAATGGGGGTAACGGCTGCCGCTGAAATGTTTGATAAGCTGCCGCGCGGAGCAGAAACGATGACTATCAGAGCGCCTTGATTTCAGCGCTCGGTTTACATCCAGCTCCGGTCATTGCCAGCAGCAAGCTGGGCGTAGGCTTCTCGGCTGTTGTCGCTCAATATCTTTGATTCCGAGCTTCGCCAAGGGCAGGTATTTGAGTCGAGCCACCGCTCAAAATGAAAATCTATGCCTGCATCGAGTGACTCATGCTGGCCGTTAGAACTCAGTAATGAAGGACCGCAATGGAATGCGCAGCCTGCGACATGCGCGGCTATCCGCAACTGGCACAGCAAGTTTATTCAACGTTTGGCACCAGAACCAACAAGCCGAACGGCATGTCTTCTCCTACGATATGAGAAAACACCTCTAACGGGAGCACCAAACCCATCGCCAGGAGACAAGCATGGCAGTGAAACGGCATACCAAGATCAGCGGCAACAAGAACTGGATCGCACTCGATTCGGGCGGAACGATGACTGACGCCGTGGTGGTCGACAGTTCGGGAAATTTCCTGGTCGGCAAGTACCTCACCAACAAGCAGAACGAATCCATCAGTTTCCTCGGTTCGATCACCGACGCGGCAAAAACCGCAGGGCTGGAGTTGCGCGAAACCCTGTCGCAGGCCGACGTGATCGTCTATGCCGGCACCATCATGCTCAACACTTTGCTCAGCCGCACCGGGGCGAAGGTCGGGCTGATCGTGACGCAGGGCTTCGAGGATTACCTGCTCATGGAAAAGGCCGAGGGCGGCTGGCTGAGCTATCCCTATGCCGATCGCTTGCACACCGTGACACACTTCCACGAGGATCCCACGGTGCCGCGCGAACGCATTTGCGGGGTTCAGGAACGCCTCGACATGTTCGGACAGCAGATAATACCGATGCGCGAGCAGGACGTGATCGATGCGACGAACAAGTTCAAGGCGATGGGCTGCGAAACCATCGCCGTGATGTTCCTCTGGTCGCACATGAATCCCATGCATGAGCAGGCGGCCGAGAAAGCGATCCGCTCGATCGATGCGGACATACCGGTCGTGCTGTCCTCGGCCATGTCACCCACGCACAAGGAATACTCACGCCTAGCCAGTGTCGTCGCCCAGGCGTATGCCGGCGAACGCGCGCGCAAGCACTTCCGCAAAGTCGAGACGCGGGCACGCGAGGAAGGCTTCGACAAGGAGGTCTCGACCTTGCTGGCGCACGGCGGCACCGTGCCGATCAACACGCCGCGCCTGTACGAGTCGTATGTATCCGGCCCCGTCGGCGGCGTGCTGGGGGCGCAATACGTCGGCGAAATCATGGGCACCGGCAACGTGGTGGGCTGCGATATCGGCGGCACCAGTTTCGACGTCGGCATCATCCGCGACGGGCTCATCCCCATCGTGCGCGAACCGGCGCTGCTGAGTTTCCGCACCAATATCCCGATGATCCATACCGAGTCGATCGGCGCCGGCATGGGCTCGGAACTGGGCGTGCATCCGCTCACCGGCAAGCTCACGGTGGGGCCGCGCAGCGCCGGCTCCGATGTTGGCCGCTGCTATAAGTGGCCGGTGCCGACCATCACCGACTGCCACATCCTGCTCGGCTACCTGAATCCGAAGTATTTCCTCGGCGGCGATGTGCAGCTCGATCTCGACGCCGCGATTCGTGCGCTCGAGCCGATGGCCAAACACTTCAACACCAAGACCTTCGAGTTCGCCGAGCGTGCGCACAAGCTGGTGTGTTCCTACATGCAGGAGTTCCTGGTGAACATGCTGCGCGGACGCGGCTACAACATGAAGGACTACACCATGGCCATGTACGGCGGCGGCGGGCCGCTCGGATTGGTCGATGTGGTCGATGGCATCGCGCACGACCTGGGGGACATCGTCACCTTTCCCTTCGCCGCGGTGTTTTCCGCTTTTGGCGTGCTGTGCGCGCCGCGTCGCTACCGCTATCACCAGTCGATACTGGCCGGCGCGCCGCCGCTGGGTTCTGATGCCGCCAAAGCCGCACGCATGCATGCCGCCGGCGCCATCAGCGCAGCCTGGGAGCAACTCGAAGAACGCGCGCGCAGTGACTTCAAGCTGCATGGCTGGAACTTCAAGGAAGCCAAGATTTCGCGCAGCGCCTATGTCCGGTTTACCAACCAGCTCTCGGATTTTGAAGTGCTCTGGCCGGGCGCGCGCCTCAAAACACTGGACGACATGCAGGAACTGGTCGAGCGCTTCGAGAAGGTCTACACCACCATCTATCCGGCGCAGGCACTCTACAGCGAAGTGGGCTACCAGATCCTGGAAGTGGCGCTGACTGCGGATGTGCTGACGCCGAAACCCAAACTGCCCAAGTTGAGCATGAAGGGACCCAAGCCGCCTTCGGCTGCCGAGAAGGGCACGCGCAAAGTCTATTGGCGCGGAAAAGTAATGGATTTCCGCATCTATGAAATGGATCCGCTCGAACCGGGGAACATCATCAAGGGACCTGCCATCATTGAGCATCCGGCGACAACCTTGCTGGTCGCACCGGGTGACCATATTGAGTTCGATGCACGCCGGCTCATCCACTACCGGCCCGGAACCACTCGCTAAGCCGCGCAGAACAAGAGGAGACATACAGTATGGCCACCCAGCCCAAGACGAAAGCTGCAGCAAAAAAGCCGGTCGCCAAGAAAGCGCCGACACCTACCGTCAAGAAACCTGCCGCCAAGAAAGCCCCCCTCACCGCCAGGAAGCCGGTGGCCAAGAAGGCAGCACCCCGAGCAACCAAGAAACCAGTTGCCCGCAAAGCCCAGCCGCGCAGTGACAAAAAAGTCACGTTGCTGGAAAAACTGGATCATTCCGAAGCGCTGTTCGACAAGACCGGCCACTACCAGGGCCTCAAGCGCCTGCCGCTGCACGAGGCAGACCCGCTCAAGTTCGAGGCATTCCACTCGCGCATCATGTCGACCATCATCTCGGTGCGCGACACCATGAAATACATTGCCTCCAGCCCGGCAGTGCGCGATTTCGAGGAATTCGTGATCGGCCTGTACACGCCGGAGGGCGATGCCATTGCCTTGTCGACCGGCATCATGGTTCATGTGCATACGCTGTCCGAGTTCATCAAGTTCATGATCCGCAACGGCTACGAGGACGATCCCAAGATCCGCCCCGGCGACATCTTCGAGAACAACGAAGCTTGGGCCGGCGGGGTGCACACCCCTGATGTGATGACGTGTATCCCGGTGTTTCAGGGCGATGAACTGATTGCCTGGATCGGCGCCGTAACACATGAGCTTGAAGCCGGCACCTACGAAGGCCCGGGCATGTCGGTGTTCTCGCCGGATCGTTATGGCGAAGGCTTGCATATCAGTGCGGAAAAGGTCGGCGAGGACGATCATTTCCGCAAGGACTACCTGCTGCGCCTGAAAATGAATCTGCGCAACTCCAACTGGTGGAGCCTGGACGACAAGTCCAAGCTCTCCGGCTGCCTCATGGTGCGCGAGGCGCTGGCCAAGATCATCGGCACTTTCGGTCTGGATTATTACCGCAGCGGCATCCGCGAACTGATCGAGGAAGGCCGACGCAATTTCATCAAGCGCGTCAAGACCACGATGGTGCCCGGCACCTATCGCGGTATCACGCTACCGGTGCACAAACGCAGCCATGTCGAATATGTCCACCCACTCGCCAAGGGCGACTTCATCGATTTTGTCTACAACGAGATGACGGTCACGGCGGAAGGGCATTTCGAACTGGACTTCGATGGCAGCACCGGTTGGAGCTTCCATCCCTTCAACTGCGCAGTCGGCCCCATGAACGGCGGCTTCTGGATCACGCTGACGCAACTCCTGGCCTACGACGGGCGCGTCAATGATGGCGCCTATCTCGCGGTCAAGCAGTTTCTGCCGGAAGGTACCATTGTCAATGCCAACTATGCCGGCGCGGCAACTTCGCTGGCCTGGTGGACCCTGATCCCGATTTTCGCCAACGTCTGGCGCATGATCGGCATGAGCTGGTTCGCCCGCGGCTTTGTCGAAGAAATCGTGATGTCGACGCCCACCTGCATGGCCGGCGTGGCGGGCTTCGATCAATACGGCAACGCGACCGGCTATCAGAACTTCGAAATGGCCGGCGAGAGCTTTGGCGCGCGCGGCGTTGCCGACGGTATGGACTGCGGTTCGCCGATCTGGAATTCAGAAGGTATCCAGGGGGATGCTGAAGTCTGGGAGATGACCGGTCCCAACGTCTATCTCAACCGCAGCTTCACGCAGGATCACCAGGCCATGGGCAAGTTCCGCGGCGGCAATGCCTGGGAGTCGCTATGGATGGTGAAGGGCTCGCGCCTGGTCAATGTCACCATGACCGGCTCCGGCGCCTGCAACGGCGGCATCTTCCACAAGGGCATGTATGGCGGCTACCCGGCACCAGGCTGGCAGTGCATCTGGGCGGCTGGCACCAACCTCAAGGAACTCATCGCCAAGGATGCCAAGCTGCCCACCACCATCCTCGAGGCCGAGGCAATGCTCAAGAGCGGGCACATCACGGCCAGGGACTGGTACTGCGGCCCGCTCAACCAGTGGTCGCCCAACCTCTCCGACTACGACCTGTTCGGCGTGGTCTATCAGGGCGGCTGCGGCTATGGCGATGTGCTGCAACGCGATGTGCGCAATATCGAGAAAGATCTGACGAACCAGCTGATCAGCCCCGCGTTCGCCCGCAAGGCGTACGGATACGCAGGCTCTGCAGAGGAGACCGAGAAACTTCGCCAGCAACTCCGGCAAAAGCGACTCAAGGAATCGGTGCCAGCCGAGACTTGGTGGAAAGAGGAACGCGAGCGTGCCAAGAAAGGTGATGTGGGCGTCATCGTCAGCCAAACTTACGCACGCTCCGCCAAGCTGTCGAGCAAGATCAAGGATCTCTACCTGAATTTCTGGAAAATCGACAAGTTTCCCTACAGCGACACCGGCGAGGCAGATTTCACCGTGACCGCGCCGACCGGCTTCTACTTTCCCAAGTCGGCAGTCAAGAAACCGAAGAAATCCGCGGCCTAAGGAGAACCGAACATGAGCAAGCAAGAGAACAGCAGCGCTGAAGTCACCCAGGCACTGATCAACCGCCAACTGGCCTGGCCGGATCTGCTCAAGCTGATGCGTCAGCCCAAGTCGCCGCATCGTTTCGACGAAACCATCGCTGCCTTTCAGGCACAGATGCCGTGGAAGGAGCAAATCCTGTTGCCGCTCGGCGAAAACCTCTTCGTGGTCGCCAAGAACGGCAAGGCGATCATCAAGACCGCAGCCGGTGCCGAGCTGTGCGCATGGAATGAAAACTGGAAAATGAAGTGCCGCGTGATTGTGCGTCGCACACGCATCGACCTGGAAGAAATCTATCCGCCAGAGCACCTTTCCATCGATACCGACCTGATGGAACTGCGCGAGTGGTACTGCCCGGTCAGCGGCACCTTGCTGGATGTCGATTGCGTACCGCCGGCCTATCCGGTGGAGATCGACTTCACCCCCGATCTCGAAGCCTTCTACGGCAAATGGCTGGGACGTCCCTTGCCAGTCGCCCTGTAAATCGAGGGCTTCGAGAAAAATAAATACCAACTAGGCGTCCCCAGAAGCGGCAAGGCCTTGCATGGCAAGGCGCACCTTGACAGCAATGGTGCGCCATGCCAACCTTTTGCCCGTCCAAGACAGCATCATCAGATGATCATGACGACATTGATCAATCCGGTTGATTTGCCCAAGTGGGTGCCCGGCAAGGTTTTGCTCGCCAGCGATGCCCTGGGCTGGAACAACGTCAGCCTGCGTTCCTATCGCTATACCGGACTGGACGTGGCCGTTCCGGCCATGTCGGATTTCATGATCGTGCTGTACCGCCAGGGCGTGACTCCGATGCAGCGCCGCTTCGATGGCGCCTGGAGCAAGGAACGCTGTGCGCCCGGCGATGTTTCCCTGCTGACGCGTTCCCAGACATCACACTGGCATTGGACAGCGGATATCGATGTCACCCACATCTATCTGACCCAAACGCTGATGAGCAAGGTCGCCGAGGCAGTGATGGACCGCACGATACTGGATGTCCGCCTTCGCGACATCCTGCGGATCCAGGATCCCGTCATTTCCAGGAGCGTTGCCGAACTCGCCGCCGAGGCCGAGCATCCCGGCCTGGGCGGCTCCCTCTATGTCGAAGCTTTGGCGACGCAGATGGCGGTACGCCTGCTGCGCCAATATTCCTCAGTACAGAGCCGGGAACCCCGGCTGCAGGGACGCCTGTCCCCAGTGCAATTCAACCGACTGACCAAATACATCGAGGATCACCTCGCGGAGTCACTGTCTCTGGAAGAACTTGCCCATACGGCCAACCTCAGCATCTGGCACTTCCTGCGCCGCTTTCGGGAAAAATTCGGCGTTGCTCCCCATGCTTATGTCATTGAACGACGCGTGGAGCGCGCCAGGCAACTGCTGCATCAGGGCGCCATCCCGATCAAGGAGGTCGCGCAACAGTGCGGGTTTTCGGACCAGGCCCACATGACGCGCACCCTGCGCAGCCGACTTGGCGTAACGCCCTCATCGTTGCGGCCGCAGTAAATCAATACCGTGCGATCCTCACCGGGCTTCGTTGACGCGAGCCAGAATCCGTCTGCTCCCGCCTTGCCGACTGCGACGATTTCCGAATCCGCCGGCGTGCGTTACCTGCACCTGGGTACGCAGTGGGTGCAAGGCGCGATGCACATCGACAAGCCGCAGGCCCTGGAACTCGAATACGTGCAGCGCATGATGATCTGGCTGCTGCTGCGCCAGGGTGGCGATCTCGGCAAGGGACACGCCGTGCAGTTGGGTCTTGGATCAGGCGCAATCAGCCGCTATTGCCATGGCAATCTGGGCATGAAGACAACGGCAGTCGAACTCAATCCTTCGGTGATCGACGTCTGCCGCACCTGGTTCCACTTGCCGCCCGACACACCACGGTTCACCGTGATTCAGCAGGATGCCGCCAACTTCGTCGCTGACCCCGCCCGCGCCGGATCAGTGCAAGTCCTGTGTGTCGATCTGTATGACCGCGAAGCGGCTGCACCGGCGCTTGACAGCGAGGCGTTCTATGCCGATTGCCGGCGCTTGCTCAGCCAGGACGGCGTCATGAGCGTGAACGTCTTCGGCCGCCAATCAAATCTGGCACGAAGCACACAGCGCATTGCAGCGGCTTTCGGCAAGACGCAAGTGCGCATGATGGAACCCACAGCAGCCGGCAATACCATCGTCATGGCCACCAAGAGCCCGCCCTTTCCGGACCCGAACCTGCTTGCCGCACGCGCACGCAGCATTGAAACCCGTTTCCACCTGCCGGCACGCAAATGGCTGCCCTTGATCAGAGCCCTGCCCCCGTAACCGACAAGGCTCATCGCCCAAGGTCTGCAACAAGAACGCCGCCATTAGCTGCTTTAAGGAAGTGCTGAACAAGTAATCGAAAAACGCGGAGACTGATTCAAATCAAGATGAAATTGAAATGCAAACAGCAGTTTCATTGAGCAGACACTCCAATTCGAGCCAGAAGATGGGGATTTCTCACGCTTTCTGCTCACGCCGGACACACCTCTCCCGTCAGAGGTCGTCTTTATTTGTTGATGTTAAGCATCGCCAGCATGGCAAAGATGCGGTTGGCGTTCTTCGCCAACCACGATTTCGGCTACCGATCCAATTCAGTCGCAAGCAATAAATTCCGCCCGACTTTCAGTCCTTTCTTTGCCAAATCGACCCGTCGATCAAGAAACACCCGGGATGCCGATAAGCGTGATGGCATCGGCAGTGCTGGTTGAGGTTACCGCCGCAGCGATAGCCATGCCGTTGGCAATCGAATCGCTGGCCGAGTTGTAATTCAGCCCCAGGTCAATCGCGAATTTGTTCGCCACGGCGACCTTGTTATCAAGAAGATCGGCGACATAACCATAGGTGGGATCGTGCTTGAATGAGTGGGCGGAGTTAAGTATGTCCGACACCAGTGACCCATGGGTTGCACGGCCACTGACAAGCTCCCCGTTCCAGTAGTCCAATCCGCCCTGATCGGCGCCTCCGCTTCTTCCCAGGACGTTCCTGTACACCACGTTGATGAAATCCTGATTGGTCATGCTGGCCGAAAACCCCGTCAGGCTCGTGTATTGCACACCGGCGTTGTAGAACGTCTCGGCGATCTGGCCGATGCTTTGTCCCTCGGCTTTCTGGTCGATCCAGTAGGACAGGCCGTCGGCGTCCGGCACCCGATTGAAGAAGGCAACATAGAGTTCCGTGAGGCTCTGGACATCCGCTGGGAGAGTCGCAGCAACTTTCGCCTGAATGACCAGATTGACCGTCATATCGTAGAACCTGAGTTGCTCGACATTGTTGAGCGTATCCATTCCGTCGCTGCCGGAATTATCTGTGACCGTGATGCCCGTAGCTGTCGTTGCGACCGAATAGTGAGCGCGGGTGCCGGAATAGGCACTGCTGTCCGCGCCGGGTCCCCCATCCAGGACGTCGTTGCCTGCACCACCCAGCAATACGTCGTTGCCAGAGCCGCCGGCAAGATTATCGCTGCCTTCACCGCCAGAGATCATCTCGTTGCCAGAACCGCCGGCAAGGGTGTCATCGCCGGTGCCGCCCGTCACGGCCTCGGTACCTTCTGCGCCAACGACAAATACGGAAAGCATACTGCTGTCGGTCAGCGTGCCTCCTGCTCCGGCGCCACCCTGGTCGCTGCTCATCAACGAGACGAAGTCTGTGCCGGAAAGAAAATCGCTTTGTCCGTGATAGATGAAGTTATTCAGAGCAGCATTGACGCTCGCCTTGCTTCCGCTAAAGACCATGCGGGTATCCGCGCTGCCATCGCCTGTCGTGAAGGACAGGCCGCTGATCGATGACAAGCTCAACACGCCATGCCCTGCAGACAAGGTGATCTGCAGGGAATTTGCATCTGGATCGGTAATGCTGACACCGGCCACCACATGGTCCTGGTCCGTGGTGGCAACCTGTACCAATGGCGTTGCATTGACTGGCGCATCATTGGCTGGCGTTATGCTGACCGTGGTGGTGCCTGTTGCTGCGAGCGTCGCGCCCGTGCCTTGATCGCCGCTATTGCCATCGGAAAAATTCCAGTCGATCTGCACCGAGGCGGGCGGCGTATCGCTGCTATTGGCGTAGGCAATGGCGCTGAGGGTGTTGTTGACGAGCGTTTGCGTGGCATTGCTGTTGAAGGTCAGCAGCAGCGTGCCGCTGGCATTGGTGCTGACCGTACCGATGCTGGTGCCGCCATAGACGAGATTGCCGCCCTGGGTCAAGGTGCTGAGGCTGCCTGTTGCAGCGTAGCTGTCCTCGGCGTTCGCGCCGCCATGGCGGCTCAACGTCAGCGTGGCGCCGGCGTAGTTCCCCAGTGCCGCCAGCTCTGTGTCGACAACCTGCACGCTGTTGTCGAGAACAACGGCAGAATTGTTCTCGCTGTAGCTGGGTGCACCGTCGAGGGTATTGCTGCTACCGGAGCCGAAACTGGTGTCAAGACTGCCGTCACTGTTGTAGCGCGCCAGGGCGAAGTCGCTGTCGGTTGCACCGGAACGCGTGCCGGCGATCAGAATCTTGCCATCGGACTGCAGTCTGATGCTGTAGCTTTCATCAGTGCCGCCAAAATCGGTGGTGAGTTTTCCATCGCCATCGAAGCTAACGTCGAGGCTGCCATCGGTGTTGTAGCGTGTCAGCGCAAAATCAGCGTTGCTTCCGCCATCACCCGCCACCAGAATCTTGCCGTCGGCTTGAAGTGCAATCGCAAAACCATGGTCGCTGCCGCCAAGATCGGTAGTTACCTTGCCATCGCCATCGAAGCTGGTATCCAGGCTGCCATCGGTGTTGTAGCGCGCCAGCGCAACATTGTTGCTGCCAATGAAACTGACACCCGCCACCAATATCTTGCCATCGGCTTGCGGCATGACGCTCATGCCGTATTCGGCACCACCGAAATCGGTGGTCAGTTTGCCATCGCCATCGAAGCTCGCGTCCAGACTGCCGTCAGCATTGTACCGCGCCAGCGTCATATCGTTCCTGTCTACACCTCCGATGTAGCCATTGCCAGTGACCAGGATTTTGCCATCGGTCTGCAAAGCAATGCCGTAACCATTTCCACCCCCACCAAAATTGGTGGTCAACTTGCCATCGTTATCAAAACTGGTATCAAGGCTGCCATCAGCGTTGTATCGTGCAAGCGAATACCCACCACTGCTTCCTGTATTGCTGCTGATTGTGTAATCCCCCGCAACCAAGATCTTGCCATCGGGTTGAAGCGTGATGCTGTTCGCCTTTTCGCCACCTCCGAAATCTGTGATGACCTTGCCACTTCCGGCGAAACTGGTGTCGAGAGTGCCGTTGACGTCGTACCGTACCAGTCCATAGTTCGTGTTGTTGCCGGCCACTTCGCCTGCCACCAGAATCTTGCCATCCGCCTGCAATGCAATGCCATGGCCCGCATCACTGCCGCCCATATCGGTGGCCACCTTGCCGTCGCCATCGAAGCTGGTGTCCAGGCTCCCGTTGGCGTTGTAGCGCAGCAGCGCAAAATCGTCGTTGATGGTGCCAGCGAGCAGAATTTTCCCGTCACTCTGCAGCGCAACACTGGCACCAAAATCGCCGACGCCAAAATCGGTGGTGACTTTGCCGCTGCCACCTGCGGCAAAACTCGGAGCGGTATTTGCGGAGGCCGCTACCGGCTGCTGGCTCGCAATCACGCGGCTGAATGTATTGTCTCCCTCGGTCGGAGAATGCAGAATGGCGCTATCGCCATTGACTATCACGGAGTTAACCTGGGCGTTGGAAAGACTCCATCCTCCATCAGTTTCCAGCGTGGTTGTACATGTCAATGCGCCGGTCGCCGAGTTCCAAGTGTAGGTGCCGCTGTCCATGCCGGTGTGCCCGGATGAGCCATCCACGGGGCCGTCTTCCGCCTGCATGTAGGTGCCGTCCGACTTGAAAGTGATTGCGACGTGGTAGTCATTTTTTGACAAAT
>JBAYVV010000106.1:0-13480 GCA_041674465.1 Sterolibacterium sp. | reverse complement strand
TCCAGAAAATCGCGCCACAGTGAACCCTCATCTCGCCCTACTCCAGCCCTACCCCTTTGAAAAACTGCAGCGCTTGTTCGCCGGGGTGACGCCGCCCAGGGATTTGCCGCCGATCAAGCTCTCGATCGGCGAACCGCAGCACGAGACACCCGAGTTCATCAAGCGCACGCTCACGGAAAACCTCTTGGGGCTGGCAAGCTATCCTAGCACGCAGGGCAGCGAGTCCTTGCGTCAGGCCATCGCGGCCTGGATCGGCCGGCGCTATGGCTTGCCCGCACCCGACCCGGAAACGCAGGTGCTGCCTGTCAATGGCACCCGCGAAGCCTTGTTCGCCTTCGCCCAGACCGTGGTCGACGCCTCGCATGCTTCTTCCAATAATCAGGCTTTGGTGCTCTGTCCCAACCCTTTCTATCAAATCTACGAAGGCGCCGCCCTGCTCGCCGGAGCCCAACCGATTTTTCTCAACACCCTGCCGGAACATGATTTCGCAATGGATTTTGACGCGCTCAGCGCAGCCGAATGGCAACGCGTGCAACTTGTCTATATCTGTTCTCCCAGTAATCCGACCGGCAAGGTGCTCGACCTTGCCAGCTGGCGCAGGCTCTTTGAGCTGTCCGATCAATACCGGTTCGTGATTGCTTCCGACGAGTGTTATTCGGAAATTTATCCTATCGACTATCCTCCGCTGGGAGGTCTGCAGGCGGCCAGGCAACTCGGCCGCGATGACTACCGCAACCTGGTGATGTTCTCCAGCCTGTCGAAACGCTCCAACGTGCCGGGTATGCGCTCCGGCTTTGTCGCGGGTGATGCCGCCATCATCAAGCAGTTCCTGCTCTACCGGACCTATCAGGGCGGTGCCATGAGTCCGGCGGTGCAGGCCGCCAGCATCGCCGCCTGGAACGACGAAGCGCATGTGCGCGACAACCGCCGCCTGTATGCAGAAAAATTCGAGCATGTGACGCCGCTGATAGCGCACCATCTTGATGTGGCACGGCCGGAAGCGGGATTTTATCTTTGGGCCTCAGTTGCCAAATTCGCACCGATTTCCGATACCGATTTCGCTCGCGATCTGCTGCGTCAATATAATGTCATCGTGCTGCCCGGCAGCTTTCTCGCACGCGAATCGGGAGGAATCAATCCGGGCGAAAACTTCCTGCGCATCGCCCTGGTTGCAAGCGTCGACGAATGCATCGAAGCGGCACACCGCATTGCCGAATTTTGCCTGAAACTCTGACTTGAGGAAAAGACCATGGGAGCAATGCAGCGGCTGTTCCAGTTGATGGCGGAAAAGCACGCCTCGGATATTTTCATCTCGGTCGGCGCACCGATCAACATCAAGCTGAACGGCGTCGCCATGCCGATCAACCAGCAGGTCATGGACAGCCAGACCATCACCGGCCTGCTGCATGAGATTCTCAGCGAGGTGCAATTCAAGGAGTTCGAGGAGTCGCTGGAATTGAACACCGGCTACGCGCTGGAAGGCGTGGGCAATTTCCGCCTCTCGGTATTTCGCCAGAAGGGCTCGCCAGCTCTGGTGGTGCGTTACATCCCTGCCGACATTCCGGCTTTCGAAACCCTCAACCTTCCCGATGTGCTGTGCGAAGTCATCATGGAAAAGCGCGGCCTGATCCTGATGGTCGGCGCCACCGGCTCGGGCAAGTCCACTACCCTGACCTCAATGCTCGACTACCGCAACGAGCGCAAGTCAGGCCACATCCTGACCCTGGAAGATCCGGTCGAGTTCATTTTCAAGAACAAGAAATCCATCGTCAATCAGCGCGAAGTCGGTTCGGATACACGCAGCTTCCATACCGCACTGAAGAATGCGCTGCGCCAGGCGCCGGATTGCATCCTGATCGGCGAGATCCGCGACAAGGACACCATGGCGCAGGCCATCGCCTACGCTCAGTCCGGCCATCTGTGCCTGGCCACGCTGCATGCCAACAACAGCTACCACGCGCTGGCCCGCGTCATCAGTTTCTACCCGCTGGAGAACCGCCCGGCATTGCTCGCCGACCTGGCTGTCACGCTGAAATCGATCATTTCACAACGCCTGGTCAAGAAACCGGATGGCGGTCGCGCAGCGGCGGTGGAAGTGCTGCTGAATTCGCGCCACATCGCCGAATTGGTCGAAAAAG
Organism: Sterolibacterium sp.; assembly: GCA_041674465.1. Classification (GTDB taxonomy): domain Bacteria; phylum Pseudomonadota; class Gammaproteobacteria; order Burkholderiales; family Rhodocyclaceae; genus JACRAR01. Next base: position 11,342 of record JBAYVV010000106.1, on the reverse strand, counting down.
GTGATATGGGCGGCATCAAGGATGCCATGGAACAGAGCATGTCGCCGGGCTCACAGACCTTCGAGCAGGCGCTCTTCAATCTTTACAAGGCGGGCACCATCACCCTCGAAGAGGCCACCGCCAATGCCGATTCGGCCAACAATTTCCTCTACCTGATCAATAACGACCAGGCCGGCAATGCTGCGGCGCAGGGTGGAAACGAGGTTCCCGACCCGACCAAGTCGGTCACTCCGGGATCAGGCTTCAGCGAATTCCGGCTAAAAATGGAATAGCATGAGTTCGGTACTCTCCCTGGCGGAAGAACTGATCGGGCGTCCTTCCCTGACGCCGGAAGATGCCGGCTGCATCGACCTGCTTGGCGCGAGGCTGGCTGCAATCGGCTTCACGCTGGAGCGCATCGACTGCGGCAAGGTCAGCAATCTCTGGGCGCGGCGTGGCACCGCTGCCCCGTTGTGCTGCTTTGCCGGGCACACCGATGTCGTGCCGACCGGCCCGCTCAACGCCTGGCACAGCGATCCATTCCAGCCTGAAGTGCGCGACGGCATGCTCTACGGCCGCGGTGCGGCTGACATGAAATCCTCCCTGGCTGCTGTCGTGGTTGCCATCGAGCACTTCGTCACACAGCAGCCTCAGCATGCCGGCTCGATTGCCGTACTGCTGACCTCGGATGAGGAAGGCGATGCCGTGGATGGGACGGTGCGCGTCGTCGAAGCCCTGCGGGCGCGCGGCGAGTGCATCGATTACTGCCTTGTCGCCGAGCCAAGCTGTGTCGAACGCGTTGGCGACACCATCAAGATCGGACGACGCGGCTCCCTCTCCGCCAGGCTTATCGTCAATGGCGTGCAAGGCCACGTGGCCTACCCACACCTCGGAAAAAACCCGATACACCTGGTGCTGCCCGCCCTGCTTGAACTGACCCGGACCACCTGGGATGAGGGCAACGAACATTTCCCGCCGACGACTTTTCAGATTTCCAATCTGCATGCCGGTACGGGTGCCGGCAACGTGATTCCGGGCCAGTGTGAGGTCAAATTCAATTTCCGCCATGCCACAGCCAGCACACCCCGGAATTTGCAGGAGCGGGTGCATGAGATTCTCGACCGGCATGATCTCGAATACGAGCTTTCCTGGGACGCATCGCAGCCTTACCTCACGGTACCGGGCAAGCTGGTGCAAGCCATGCAGGAATCGATCAGAACCGTGACCGGCGTGTCGGCGCAACCTTCCACCAGCGGTGGCACCTCCGACGGACGCTTCATCGCCGGCATCTGCAGTGAAGTGGCAGAATTCGGCCCGATCAACGCCACCATTCACAAGATCGACGAATGTGTGGCGGTGGCCGACCTGGAACCACTGGCCTCCTGCTATGAAGGTGTTCTGACGCGCTTGCTTGTCCAACCATGAATGATTTGATCGAACAACTGCAGACTCTGCGCGACTGGCTGCGCTACGCCGTCAGCCGCTTCAACGAAGCCGGCCTGCATTTCGGCCATGGCTGTGACAACGCCTATGATGAAGCCGCCTGGCTGCTGCTGCATGCCCTGCACCTGCCGCGCGATCGCCTCGAACCCTTCCTCGATGCGCGGCTCACCCGCGATGAGCGGCTGGCCGTGCATCATGTATTGCAGTTGCGCATCGCCAAGCGCGTGCCGACCGCCTACCTGACCCGCGAAGCCTGGCTCGGTGAGTGCCGCTTCTATGTCGATGAGCGCGTCATCGTGCCGCGCTCGTATTTCGGCGAATTGCTCGCGAACGACTTTGCGCCCTGGCTCGAATCGCCGGAATCAGTGCGAACCGCGCTCGACCTGTGCACCGGTTCGGGTTGCCTTGCCATCATGATGGCGCTGGTTTTCCATGCGGCACGCATCGACGCCGTCGATCTGTCGACGGATGCTCTGGCTGTGGCCAGACGTAATGTCGCGGATTACGATCTCGTCGAAAGAGTCCGCCTGGTCGAGTCCGATCTGTTCGCCAGTCTGGGGAAGCAACGCTACGACCTGATCGTCTCCAACCCACCCTACGTCACGGCCGAGGCGATGGCCGCCCTGCCGCCGGAATACCGCCACGAACCTGCCATGGCGCTTGCCGCTGGCGATGACGGGCTCGACATCGTGCGACGCATCCTGCAGCAAGCAAAGAAGCATCTCCAGCCACAGGGACTGCTGGCCGTCGAAGTCGGACACAACCGTGAGTTGGTGGAAGCGGCATACCCCGATCTATCCTTGACATGGATCGATTGTCTGGGTGGCGAAGGCAAGATTTTCATCCTGCAGCGGGAACAGTTACCGGACTGAAATGGTGCTTTGACTGCGAGCGAAAAGTTCTTGTTCGCTCGTTTTGCGGTAGTTAAGGAGGAATCATGACTCTGACCGCCAATCAATATGCTCTGACCAAGCTCTACCTGGCGAGCTTCGCGCGCGCACCCGAAACCGGTGGACTCAATTACTGGTCGACCGAGATGGCCGGCGGCAAGGGCATGAATGACATCGTCAAGACGGTGTTCAGCCTGCCCATTGTCATGGCGATCTATCCCGATGCGATGTCGAACAACGATTTCCTGACCGCCGTCTACAAAAACTGTTTTGGCAAGCTTCCCGATGCTGACGGCCTGGCCTATTGGGCAAACCAGCTGGTGAACGGTGCGGCGCGCAGTTCCCTGGTGATGACCATGATTGACGCTGGTCTGGGCACGCCTGGTGGCACGCCTGGCAAGGACTACATCAGTAACCGCATCGAGTCGGCCCAGTATGCGGTCGCCCAGCAACTCGCACAAAACAAGGAGATCGCGGTACAGAAGCTGATCGACATCATGGCGACGGTCAATGCTGACGCCACCACCCGAACCGCCGCAAGCATCGCAATCGATCAGTACAGCGGCGCCAAAGTCCAGGGCAAACTCGCCGATGGCTACATCAAGGGCGCCACCGTATTTGCCGATACCAACGGCGACGGTATCTGGAATCAAGGCGAGGCCATCACCACCACGGATGACCAGGGCAACTTCGTTTTGACCGGCGCCAAAGGCCCGATCATCGGCAGAGGTGGCATCGACCTGTCCACCAACCAGGAATTCAAGGGGGAACTCAAGGCGCCGGAAGGCTCCTCCGTGATCAATCCACTCACCTCCTTGCAGCAAGGCTTCGTCGAAAGAGGCCAAAATATCGAGCAGGCGGCAGCTTCTGTTGCCAAGGCACTCGGCTTCGATGCCAGCAAAATCGATCTGCAAAACTTCGACCCTTTGTCGGCTGCGCTGAATACCACCGCCAGTGCCGAGACGAAAAGCCTGGGTGCCCAGTTGCAGGCCGAAGCCGCGAAAGTAGCCAACTTGCTGGTAACTGCCAGTACCACCCTGGTGGGAGCGGCGGGAGGCGCCGCCAACATCAGTCAGATCGATGCGGCAAAGGCCGTGCTCGAATCGATTGTCAGTCACATCGCAACCAGAAATGATGGCATCGTCAGCCTGACCGACAAGACCTTCCTGCAAAGCGTTCTGGTCGAGAGCATCACCCAGTCCAACAATACCGCGCTAACCGAAGCGGCCAGCAAGGTGACAAGCATGGCCTCCTCCTTTGCCGTTGTGGCGGCCGCTTCGGCCGAGAAGGTCAATGCAATCTACGCCGCAGGTGGCGACACCGTCATGCTGCTGGCACAAATCGCACAGACCCAATCGCTCAGCCAGGGTGATATGGCCACCAGACTCTTGAACTCGGCGGCATCCGGCAACCTCTCCAGCGTGGAAAGCAGCTTTACCGGCACGGCATTGAACAGCGCCGTCAGCAAGGCCACTATTGGCGAACTCGCGCCAGGCAACGAGACTGTCAGCAAGACTGTAGCGGCTGTCAATGAGGCCGCAGTGACTGCAGCCACACCTCCGGCGAGTGGCGGAAGTGGCGGCGGAACCACGACCACTCCGCCTACCGTCACACCTGCCGCAGTCAGCAAAAATCTGGACAGCCTGCTGGGCAGCTTTTCAGCTCCGGCCACATTCGATGCAGCCTCCGGTGACGGGATCTTCAATTTCAGCGACAGTGTCGCGACCGCCAGCTATACCCGCATCACCAACTTTGGCGTCAACGACGCCATCGCCATCACGGACGGCGGCAGCAATCATCTGGTCGTCGCCAACCGTGGCGCCGATGTGGTGTTCACCGTCAATGACAACGGCACGGTCTCTCAGATCACCCTGGTCGGCGTCAGCACAGACACTGCAATCATTGGCTCGCTGAGCGCTTTCAATGCACTGGGCATCGGCGATGTGGGTTATTCCTGAGACGGCAGTGATTCAATTGAAACAAACAGGAAGCAACATATAATCCTGTCGCTCATTCAGGAATAAACCTCATCCATCCATGATCCTGGTTACCGGCGGTGCCGGCTACATCGGTTCTCACGCTTGTGTTGTGCTGGCTCAGGCCGGGCACGAACTGCTGATTCTCGACAATCTCTGCAACAGCCGCATTGAGGTCGTCGATCGCTTGGGAGCGTTGTGCGGCAAGTGCCCCCGCTTCATTCAGGGCGATGTCCGCGACGCGGCACTGCTTGATCGCATCTTCACCGATCATTCGATTGATGCGGTCATGCATTTCGCCGGCCTCAAGGCCGTGGGCGAATCCGTAATGCAGCCGCTGGCGTATTACGACAACAATGTGCACGGCGCAGTGCAATTACTCAATGCGATGCGCAGAGCCGGAATCAGGACCTTCGTCTTTTCATCCTCTGCCACTGTTTATGGAAATCCGGAATCCAACCCGATTCACGAGGATTTTCCACGCCTGGTGACCAATCCTTACGGCCGCGCCAAACTGATGGTTGAGGACATCCTGGCCGACCTGCACCACGCCGAACCCGCCTGGCGCATTGCCCGGCTGCGTTATTTCAACCCGGTGGGCGCACATGAGTCCGGCCTGATCGGTGAAGATCCGCGGGAGATCCCCAACAACCTGATGCCCTTTGTAGCCCAGGTGGCTTCAGGCAAGCGAGACTATCTGAATATCTGGGGCGACGACTACCCGACGCTTGACGGCACAGGCGTGCGCGACTACATCCATGTGGCCGACCTTGCCGCAGGCCATCTGGCTGCCCTGGATTATCTGAAGCACCGAGGAGGCATGCTGACGGTCAATCTGGGCACGGGCCGGGGCCATTCCGTGCGCGAAGTGGTCAAGGCTTTCGAGGCAGCGAGCGGAAGATCCATACCTTGCCGGATCGCCCCGCGTCGCCCCGGGGATGTCGCCCAGTACTGGGCCGACCCCGGCTCGGCACAACGGCTGCTGCACTGGCAGGCGAAGCGCGACCTGAACATCATGTGTGTTGATGCCTGGCGCTGGCAATCCAGGCTCGACCAAGGATAAAAACAAACGCCGTCCGATTGCCTTCAATTCACCGGAAGTTTTGCAGTGACTTCCATGACATCCGCGACCTCACGGGTCGCCGCAGGCATAGGTGGCAGTGGCCCGAGTTTCCTGAGCGACGACAAAACCCTCCGGTCAAGATTCGCATCACCTGAGCCCAGATTCAATTCGATGCCTTTGACTGCGCCATCTTGCAAAATGGCCATTGTGATCGTCAATCCGCGCGAATTTGCAGGAATTTGATCCACCGAGTACTGTTTGAGCCGAGTTCGTAGCGCTTCCAGATAGGCGGTCAGTGCCGGTGTCTTGTCGCTCAAGGCGACATTGATCTTGCGCTGTCGTTTGCCGTATTTCTCAATCCGCTCGAATACCTGCTTTTCGAGAAGATCGCCGGGGCCGATCCGTGACACTGGAGGTGGCCTGGCTGCTGATTTTCCTACCGGCTCTGGCGGAATGGTCATCCTGCTTGCCGGCTTTTCACCTGGTTGCAGCATCTTGGGAGGGGGCAGTTTGCGCAGATCGTAGAACGCGCCCGAAACGCTCCCTGCACGATCACGCCATGCCTTGGCCTGCACTGGGTCTGCCGCCAAGCCCAGTTCACCTTTCTCGTAGATATCAGCCAGACGTACCATGGCCGGAGGATATCCGCCCAGCGCTGCATCGCGCAGGAGCGTCAGAGCAGTTGCATCGCTCCTGGCAACGCCAAGTCCCAGGGCATACATGCGTCCCAGGTTGGCCATGGCTTCGAGCGAGCCCAAAACTTGTGCCTTGGAAAACCAGTCTGCTGCCAACATGTAGTTACGCTCAACGCCCTGGCCTTCGGCATACATGATTCCAATAAGATTGAGCGCCTGCGGATTATCCTGCTTGCCTGCGATCCTGAATTCGGTAAGCGCAGTGAGATAGTCGCCACGACTGTATGCGGCGATTCCTGCAGCCATGTCGGCGGCAGCGCTGCCGCAAACAAGCGCCAACACAAGCGTAACCAGCCTTTTTGCCTGCCAGAAAAATTTCATCATCCGCCCCCTGTAGGCACTTTCGATCTGTTCCGGGGAGAAAACCGTGATTCCGGGGTGGTGCGAAGGAAGAGACTCGAACTCTCACGCCTTGCGGCGCTGGAACCTAAATCCAGTGCGTCTACCAATTCCGCCACCTTCGCCCATTGCCTCGCGGGGCGCTCATTCTAATTCCATTTCAAAATCAAATGTGACGCGAAGACAAGCCGCAGGCAGTGCGATTAGCACGACAAGGCGAAGTCGACAAAGTCACGGTTGATTTTGAAATGGAATAACTGATTCACCTCTATACTGTTGCCAATGCCCGTCGACCATTATGAGAACTTCCCCGTTGCTTCCTGGCTCCTTCCGGGACATTTGCGTCAACCGGTCGCGGCGATTTACTGGTTTGCCCGCAACGCCGATGACATGGCCGATGAAGGCTCGTTCGAGCCCGCAGAAAGATTGTTTCGACTGGGAGTTTACCGCACCGAATTGCGTGGCATCGCTGCCGGAGCCAGCTCCCAAGACCCGCTATTCCAGCGTCTGGCGGGCGTCATCGCCGAACATCAATTGCCGCTCGCATTGTTCGAGGATCTGCTCGATGCCTTCACGCAGGATGTGACCCGGACACGCTATGCCAACTTTTCCGATTTATTGAATTACTGCCAGCGCTCCGCCAATCCTGTTGGCCGTCTGCTACTGCGGCTGTATCGCGCCGAGTCGCCGCAACATCTGAGTTATTCGGATGCGATCTGTACCAGCCTGCAACTGATCAATCACTGGCAGGATGTTGGCATCGACTGGCGCAAGGGCAGGATTTATTTACCGCAGGAGGATCTGGCGCGATTCTCTGTCAGTGAAGCGCACATCGCCGAAGGCCGTGTGGACCAGCACTGGCACGCCTTGATGCAGTTTCAGGTCGAACGGGCGCGGCGGATGATGCTGGAAGGCTCCCCGCTGGGGCGCCTACTGCCGGGCCGGATCGGGATGGAATTGCGCATGATCATCGCCGGAGGATTGCGCATTCTGGAGAAAATCGAGAAGGTCGGTTACGATGTGTTCCAGCACCGTCCTGTATTGACCGCGACCGACTGGCCGCCGATCTTGTGGCGTGCTCTGAAAACCTGATCAAGCCATGACTCCGGACGAATACTGCCAGCAGCGCGCCGCTTCGAGCGGCTCCAGTTTTTACTACAGCTTCCTGTTTCTCGAACCTGAGCGACGCCGCGCGATTACCGCTCTGTATGCCTTCTGCCGCGAAGTGGACGATGTCGTCGACGAATGCAGCGATCCGGGCCTGGCGCGCGGCAAACTGGCTTGGTGGCGCAATGAGGTGGCTGCGCTGTATGCCGGCAAGCCTGGTCATCCGGTGACGCAGGCGCTCGCTGGCGCACTGCAAAAGTTCAACCTGCCATTCGAGCAATTGATCGAAATCATCGAGGGCATGGAGATGGATCTCAACCAGACACGCTACCTCGATTATCAGGCGCTGCACTTGTATTGTTATCGCGTCGCCAGCGTGGTGGGCTTGCTGGCTGCGGAAATCTTCGGCTATCAGGACCCGCAGACCCTCAAATACGCCCACGATCTTGGGCTCGCTTTCCAGCTGACCAACATCATTCGCGATGTCGGCGAAGATGCACGGCGTGGCCGCGTCTATCTGCCGCTGGATGAACTGAAGCGCTTTGAAGTGCCCCTCGTCGACATCCTGAATTACAAATACAGCGACAACTTCCGGTGCCTCATGGAATTCCAGATCGAGCGTGCCGAACAGACCTACGCCCAGGCACTGGCGCAACTGCCCCAGTGCGACCGCAAAGCGCAGCGCGCGGGCCTGATGATGGCCGCCATCTATCGCAGCCTGCTTGAGGAAATCAAGCGCGACGGCTGCCTGGTGCTGGACCGGCGCACCTCACTGACCCCGCTGCGCAAGCTCTGGCTGGCCTGGAGAACATGGCTCAGAACCTGAAACAGGTTTACAACGTGGCCATCATCGGCGGTGGATATGCCGGCATGGCAGCAGCAGCGGAACTAAGCGCGAACCAGGTGCCGGTCACGCTGTTCGAGTCTTCGCGTGTATTGGGCGGGCGCGCACGTATCTTGGAGGCACATGGCTGCCATCTCGATAACGGCATGCACATCCTGCTCGGTGCATACCGCGAAACGCTGCGGCTGATGCGACTGGTCGGCGCAAATACCGACAAGCTGCTGCTGCGCCTGCCCCTGACGATGAGCTACCCGGGACAATTGCATCTTTCCGCGCCACACCTGCCGGCCCCACTGCATTTGCTGTTTGCGCTGCTGGGCGCACGCGGCTTGAATTTGCGGGAAAAGCTGGCGGCGATCCGCTTCATGCAGGCGCTCAAGCGCTGCAAATTCAAACTTGCAGAGAGCAACAGCGTTACGGTCGCCGACCTGCTGGCCGCCCACGATCAACCACAACGCATTCGCGATTTGCTCTGGTTGCCGCTCTGCATCGCCGCCCTCAACACGCCGCCGGAATCCGCATCGGCACAAGTATTCTGCAACGTGCTGCGCGACAGCCTGGCGGCTCAACGAGAAGCCAGCGACATGCTGCTGCCGCGCACCGACCTCACGTCACTGTTTCCGGATCTTGCCGCCGCATACGTCGCAGCTCGCGGCGGGGAAATATTGCGCAACACACCCATCAGGAAAATTGCCCTGGAGGACGAGCGCTTCGTCCTGCAAGGGGCAAGCCACGATTTTGGCCGTTATTCGCACATCATCGTTGCCGTGGCGCCTTATCACCTGGCTACGCTGGTCGATTCGCTGCCGCCACTTGAATCCTTGCTGGAAACCGTTGCCGCAATCACTTACCAGCCCATCATCACTTGTCATTTCGGCTATCCACCGCAGGTCAGACTGCCGCTGCCCATGCTTGGCCATGCCCACGGCATCATGCAGTGGCTGTTCGACCGTGGGCAACTGTGCGGAACGCCGGGCGTTCTGGCGGCCGTGGTCAGCGCGCAAGGGCGCCATCTCAAATTGCCCAGGGAAGAGTTGCTGCGCGCCATCCAGGCAGAAATCGCAGGCATCGTGCCGGATCTTCCCGCACCGCTGTGGTCGCAGTTGATCCATGAAAAGCGCGCCACTTTTGCCTGCACGCCGCGAATGCTGCGGCCCCCAACGCGGACCGCCATTCCGGGACTGCTGCTGGCCGGGGATTATGTCGCCGGAGAGCATCCCGCCACATTGGAAGGCGCTGTCAGAAGCGGCCTTGCAGCCGCGGCGTCAGTTCTCGACCAGTTGCCCGCCGGATAAGCGCAGGATCCTGCCGCAACGCCGCGCCAACGCCTCGTCGTGGGTCACCAGCAACAGGGTCGTGCCTTGCTCGGCATTCATGGCGAACATCAATTCGATGACCTGCGCTCCGGTGGCAGCATCGAGATTGCCGGTCGGCTCGTCGGCCAGCAGCAATTGCGGCTTGAGTGCAAAGGCCCGCGCCAGTGCAACACGCTGTTGCTCGCCGCCCGACAGGTGCTTGGGATAATGGGTCAGCCGTTCACCCAGTCCGACGCGAACAAGCATTTCCCGGGCGACTCCTCGCGCTTCGCCGCGACCGGCGAGTTCGAGCGGCAGCATGACGTTTTCCAGCGCGCTCAAGGCGGGCAGCAACTGGAATGACTGGAACACGAAGCCCAGCATGCGTCCGCGCAATGCGGCGCGTCCGTCCTCATCGAGTTCGGCAAGGTCCTGACCGGCGAGCCTGACCATGCCGGATGTCGGCAGATCGAGTCCCGCCAGAAGCCCCAACAGGGTGGACTTGCCCGAGCCGCTGCTGCCGACGATGGCAACTGCCTCGCCCGCCGCCACGACAAAGCTGATCTGGTGCAAAATCCGCAGCATGCCTTCGCCACTTTTTACCTGCTTGCCGAGTTCGCTGACCTCGATCACTGTCCGATTCAAATCATTTGTCATGGCACGCTGGATTTTGGGTTTCCTGTTGTTCGCCGTCAGTACGATAAGTCAGGCCACTCCGGTCATTCTAATCGTCGGCGACAGCCTTTCCGCGGGCTTCGGTATATCCCAGGAGCAAAGCTGGCCGGCTCTGCTGGGCAAGCGGCTGGCCAAGGAAGGTTTTCCGCACACCGTGGTCAACATCAGCATCAGCGGCGAGACCACCAGTGGCGGCCTGGCGCGCCTCGCTCCCGCACTCAAGCAGCACCAGCCGGAAATCGTGATCATCGCTCTGGGCGCCAACGACGGGCTGCGTGGCCTTGCTCTGGAGCAGATGCGCGGCAATCTCGCCATGATGATCCGGCAATCCCGGGAAGCACACACCCAGGCGCTGCTGCTGGGGATGCGCCTGCCGCCCAACTACGGTGTCGATTACGCACAAAAGTTCGAGGCGGTTTATCGTGAACTGGCGCAGCAATACAAAACCGGGCTGCTGCCCTTCATGCTGGAAGGCTTCGCCGAGCAGCGCTCGGCATTCCTAAATGACGGCCTGCATCCGACGGCTGCCGCCCAGGCTATGCTGCTCGACAACGTGTGGCGCCCGCTCCGGCCGATGCTCAGAAAACCCTCAGGCAACCACTAGTGCCCGCCGTTGATTCTGGGGTACTAGGCGTTTCTCGCCATCTGCCGCGCGAGCCAACTTGCCGATGACCGCCGGAGCAAAACCCTCCCGCCTGAATTCCGCCAGCACCGCCGCCTCACTGGCCGGATCGCACGCCACCAGCAAGCCACCACTGGTCTGCGGATCGGTCAGCAGTTTTTGCTGCCATTCCTCGGCTTCTGCCGGCAAGGCGATTTCCTGGCCGTAGCTGTTCCAGTTGCGTGAAGAAGCACCGGTGGCAATGCCCTCGCGCACAAATTTTTCTGCAGCCGGAATCAGGGGCAGGCGCGCAAACTCGATCTGCGCCTGCAGTTTGGAGCCGCGGCATATTTCCAGCAGATGCCCGGCAAGACCGAAGCCGGTCACGTCGGTGATGGCATGAACGCCATCCAAAACGGCCAGCACGGCGCCGGG
>JBAYVV010000105.1:0-13586 GCA_041674465.1 Sterolibacterium sp. | reverse complement strand
GCGGAGGCATTCATGTTTTTATTCTCCCTGATCAGACTGGTTTCAGAATAATTCGATCTTCGGTCTGCCCTCGTCGGTGCTCGTCTTGGCATTGCCCAGGGAGGCCTGGTGCGAATCGCGTTGCGAGGACATGACGTAGTTGCTGTACATCTGGTCCAAATGTTGCGCCAGTGGCTGAAACACGAAGCTCGGGTCTTCCGACTGCTTGAGCCGGTCGGCCAGCAGGGTGGCGTGGCTGTCGAGACGGGACAAGGCGTCCAGCACCTGCTCGATCTGCTGCCGCGTGACATCCTGGAATTGCACGCTGGCCAGGGCATTCATGAACATTTCGGCCAGCGCGCTGCTCGAATCGTGTATCTGCGCCATCACCGAAGATTCGTGGTCAGTGACTTCCTGGTAGCTCTTGCCGAGGTCGTCGAGCTGTGCCGAAAAGCTTTGCAGCGCTTCGCGCTCGCTGTCGATGTGGCTGCCCACCATCTTGTCCTTGAAGTGGGCCTCGATCGAGTTGGCGACTTTCTGGATGCCGGCATTGATCTGGGTCACGGCCTGATCGGTGGCGCCCGACAGCTTGCGCACTTCGTCGGCCACCACGGCGAAGCCGCGCCCGACTTCGCCGGCGCGCGCCGCCTCGATGGCGGCATTCAACGCCAGCAGGTTGGTCTGGTTGGAGATGCTGCGGATCAGCTGCACCAGGGAACCGAGCGACTTGGCTTCAGTGACTACCTGCTCGACGTTCTGGCGATCGGTTTCGGTCGTGGCGATGCGTTCCTTGGTGTACTGGTCGAGGGTGCCGATGAGTTCGCGGTTGCGCTGAATACGTGCTGCCGATTTCGTCAGCATCTGGTTCGACTCCGCGCTCGAGGCGTCGACGAAGGTGTTGAGCTGGGTGACAACGTCGTCGATGGACTGCAGGCGATTGGCGATATCGAAGGCGGCTTTCTCGGTTTCCTTGACCACCGTGTCGAGCTGGCCACGCACCACGTTGTTGTATGTGCCGACCTGGCGCAGCTCCTCGGCGACCTGGTCGGCAGCGTTGACCAGGGTCTGATTGGTCTTCAGGTAATCGCCTTGCAGGCTGTTGAGGCCGAACAGCCAATCGCGATAGAAGGCAATCGAGGCGAGACGCTGGCCGAGAAAAGCAACGGTGATCATGAGGAAGCAACCCAGCGCTTCCCCCACATTTCTAGCCAAGCCCAGAGCAGGCAAAAAGTCATTCAGCCACCAGTCGTTGAGAAAGAAGACCACCACTGCGGCACCCAGACCGACCAGCAGAAATACCGTTATCTGGCGCCGCAGGAGGAGCAGGAAATCCATGGTCTAGCGCACCACCAGTTTGATGGTGTCGAGCAGTTCGTCGGCGGTGGCGGGCTTGACCAGCCAGCCCGAGGCCCCGGCGGCCTTGGCTTCGACGCGTTTGCTCTGCTGCGACTCGGTGGTCAGGAACAGGATCGGCATGAACTTGTAGTTGGGCAGCTTGCGCACTTCCTTGATGAACTCGATGCCGTTCATGCCGGGCATGTTGAGGTCGGTGATGAGCAGGTCGATTTTCAGGCCGGCGGCAAACTTCTTCAACCCTTCGGCGGCGCAATTGGCTTTTTCCACTGCATAACCGGCCTTGGACAGGATGTTGGAGATAGACAGCAGGATGGTCGCGGAATCGTCGACCAGGAGGATGGTTTTCATGGACGTGCCTCGAGGAAAAGGGGGCGGGTGGTGTACTTCATGGTGTTCTTATTTTTTTCCCCAGCATGATATCAACATCGTCTTGGCTATGCCAGATCGCATTATCAAGACTATGTCATATTGGGTACATACCCTGCTTTGAGTATTTTTAACTACCTGTTTACCGGTAGTCGAGACAGGCAGTCCGGGATGAGGTGTCAGGAGGCGGCAGCAAGATTCGCCGTGAAGAAATCGCGCAGGGTGTCGAGTACCTTATCGGGTTCCTCGGTCATCATGGCGTGACCCGCGCCCTCGAGCATCACCAGTTTTGCTCCGGCAATGCTGCTGGCCAGACTGCGTGCCACCTTGGGCGAGGTCATCTGGTCACGGGCACCGGCCAAGACCAGGGTCGGGCAGCGCACCTGCGCGGTGGCGTCGCTGCCGCGGGCGTAGGCGTTGCAGGCGGCAAGGTCGATATGCATCACGCCGGGTTTTTGCCGCTGCATGAGGCGCAGGTTGGCAGCGTACATCCAGATGCCCGGCACCGCACAGAGGCCGTTGTGGCCATGCGGCGAGTGCGACCAGACGTTGACCATGTTCATCGCGCGCGGCTCGTCGTCCTTTGCCGCGCCGAGCAATGCCGGAGAAACCGGCATGGGCACCGAAGTGGCGATCAGTGCGATCGCCGCGACGCGTGCCGCGTGGCGCGAAGCGGCGTCCAGCGCGATCATTGATCCCATGCTGTGACCGATCAGGCCGGCCCGCTGGATGCCCAAGTCATCCAGCAAGGCGACGATCCAGTCGGCCAGGGCTTCCACCGAGGTCAGCGGGGTGCCGTCGCTACGCCCGTGCCCGGGCAGATCGGGCGCCAGAACGCCATAGCCATGATGTGCGAACCAGCGGCTTTGCAGCAGCCAGCAGGAGTGGTCCTGCTGCGCACCGTGGATGAATACCACGGTCGGAATGTCGGCGGAGAAGGGCTTGCCGCCGGTGTAGACGAAAGTGTTGTGGTCGTTGACGCTGAGTTCCACGAGTCTAGGACCCTAGGCCTTGAGCGCTGCCGCCAGGCCGCGGTTGAGATCTTCGACGAGGTCGTCGGCGTCTTCCAGGCCGACCGACAGGCGGATCGTGCCGGGATGGATGCCGGCGGCCACCATGGCTTCGTCAGGCATGCGGAAATGCGTGGTGGATGCAGGGTGGATCACCAGCGACTTGGCATCGCCGACATTGGCCAGATGCGAGAATACGCGCAAGGCCTCGATGAATTTCTTGCCGGCTTGGCGTCCGCCCTTGAGGGTGAAGCTGAACACCGAGCCGCAACCCTTGGGCAGGAGTTTCTGCGCCAGCGCGTGGTCCGGATGCCCGGGCAGTTCGGGGTAGGCGACGTTGGCGACTGCGGCATGGGCGACGAGATGGGCGACGACCTTGCGGGCATTCTCCACGTGGCGCGCCATGCGCAGGGGGAGAGTCTCGATGCCCTGCAGGATCTGGAACGCCGTCATCGGGCTCATGCAGGCGCCGAAGTCGCGCAGGCCTTCGCGGCGGGCGCGGAACTGGAAGGCGGCGATCGGCGTTTCCTCGGCGAAGTCCATGCCGTGGAAACCCGCATAGGGTTCGGTGAGGGTCGGGAACTTGCCTGAGGCTTCCCAATCGAAAACACCGCCATCGACGAGCAGGCCGCCAATGGCGATGCCATGGCCGCCGAGGAACTTGGTGGCCGAGTGATAGACCAGGTCGGCCCCGAGATCGAGCGGGCGCTGCAGGTAAGGCGTGGTAAAGGTGGCATCGACCAGCAGCGGCACCTGGTGTTCATGGGCGATTTCGGCCACGGACGGGATGTCGAGCACGTCGAGGCCCGGGTTGCCCAACGTTTCGCCGAACAGCAAGCGCGTTTCGGGGCGGATCGCGGCACGCCAGGCGGCAAGATCGCGCGGATCGACGAAGGTAGTGGCGATGCCGAAACGCGGCAGCGTGTATTCGAGCAGGTTGTGACTGCCGCCGTAGAGTGCGCGTGAAGCGACGATATGGCTGCCGCCATCCATCAGGGTGACGATGGCCAGGTGCAGCGCGGCCTGCCCGGAGGCCGTGGCGATGGCGCCGACGCCGCCTTCGAGCGCGGCAATGCGCTCTTCGAGCACGGCGTTGGTCGGATTGGAGATGCGCGAATAGAGATGCCCGCCGCGCTCCATGTTGAACAACTCGGCGGCCTGGTCCGGACTCTTGAAGACGAAGGAGGTCGTCAGATAGATCGGCGTGGCCCGCGCCCCGTACTGGGTGTCGGGTACCTGGCCGGCGTGCAGGCTGAGTGTGTCGAAGCTGTAGCTTTTAGGCTCGGCCATGAGAAACGCGGAAAGCGGCTTAGGCTGGCACGTCCGGATCGAGCTGGCGCTCAATCAGGGCGATTCGATCTTTGAGATGCAATTTTCGCTTCTTCAAACGTCGCAACAGCAGGTCGTCGGTGGCGGGAGCGTCCATCATGTTGGCAATGGCCACATCGAGATCGTGATGCTCGGTGGTCAATTCCAACAACATGGCGTGGAGTTCTTCAGGGTTGTTTGTAGGTAGCATGGGCTAGGATGTTTTACCTGAGGTGATTTTCTTCGTTCGCACGCATTGCTTCAATGAGTCAATCTTACTAAACAATTACCGACTTAACAAATTCTAGCTTATCTGCTAGGGTTGTCACCCATCCAGCGCCTGAATTGGCTCCATATCGCATGCCCCACATGACTGCCGAGATCGCACCCAAGACCATAGGCCGCTTTGAAGTCCTGCGCGAACTGGGCCGTGGCGCCCAGAGCGTGGTCTATTTGTGCAACGATCCGCACCTGCAGCGCGAAGTGGCGATCAAAACGCTGCATTTCAGTGCGCCGGAGCAGCGCGACAAGCAATCCCTGCTGGCCGAGGCGCGCACCGTCAGCAAGCTGCGCCACCCGAATATCGTGCCGATCTTCGAGGCGGGCGAGCAGGACGACGATCCTTACCTGGTGTTTGAATATGTCGAAGGCGGCAATCTGTCGCAGCTGTTGCGCAGCAAGCCCCTGACCCCGGTGCGCGCCGCCGAAATCACGCTGGCCGTCCTCGACGCGCTGACCGAGGCGCATGGCCAGGGCATCATTCATCGTGACCTGAAGCCGTCCAACATCCTCCTCGATGCCAAGGGCACGCCGCGCGTGATGGATTTCGGCATCGCGGTGCGCGTTGCCGACCAGGCGGCGGCACAGGACCAGGGCCTGATGGGCTCGCCCGCCTACATGTCGCCGGAATATGTGGACCGGCGCACGGTCAACGCCAAGACCGACCTTTACGCCGTCGGCCTGATCCTGCTGGAAATGCTCACCGGAAAACGCTTGCGCCAGTCGGAAGCGCTGCTGCCCCTGCTCGCGCGCATCATGCGCGAGCCGGTGCAATTGCCGGCCGACCTGCAGCTCGATGAGCGCCTCGCTGCCATTATCCTCAAGGCCGTGGCGCATGACCCGCAGTTACGCTTCGAGAGTGCCCTGCTCATGAAGCAGGCGCTGACGGCTTACCTGGATTCGGGGCAGACGACGGACGCCGCCGAAGGTGCCGAAGCGAATCAGCAAAGCACGCTGGATTTCCTGTTGCGGCGCATGCGCCACAAATCGGATTTTCCCGCCTTGTCCGATTCGGTGTCCTCAATCAACAAGCTCACCGATTCCGACAAGGAAAGCATCACCAAGCTATCCGACACCATCCTCAAGGATTTTTCACTGACCAACAAGATCCTGCGCCTGGTCAATTCGGCCTTTTACCGCCAGGCCGGTGGCGGCAGCATCAGCACCGTGTCGCGCGCCGTGATCGTGCTGGGTTTCGACGCAATCCGCAACATCGCCGTGACGGTGCTGCTGTTTGAGCATCTGCAGAACAAGGGCAACGCCAACCTGCTCAAGGAAGCTTTCCTGCGCGCCAACCTGTCCGGCCTGCTGGCGCGCGACATCAGCAAGAACCTGCTGCCGCGCGATGCCGAGGAAGCTTTCATCTGCGCCCTGTTTCAGGGACTCGGACGCCTGCTGGCGCAATACTATTTCCCCGACGAAATCGAGGAAGTGCGCAAGCTCCTGCAGCAGGGGAATGTGGTCGAGGAGGCTGCGGTGAGGCAGGTGCTCGGCATTTCGTTCGAGGAGCTGGGCATCGGCATCGCGCGTACCTGGGGCTTCCCCACCACCATCGTGAACAGCATGCGGCGCATTCCGCCGGGCACGGTGGCGAAGCCGAACAGCCGCGAGGAATCTCTGCGTGTGGTGGCTGGCATGTCGAACGAGTTGTGCGGCGTGATCGCCGATGCGGCGCCAGACGAGCGCGCCAAGTCGATGAAGAAAATCACCGACCGCTATTCCCGCAGTCTGCCCATCGCCGGCGAGCAACTGCAGGAGACGCTGCAGAATGCCTTCAAGGAACTTTCCCAGGTTGCGGCGATTTTGCATGTCAATCTCAAGCAAAGCGCTTTTGCGCGCCAGTTGCAGGCTGTGTCCGGCGAGAAGGGAACTCCGGAGAGCGCCGAGGCCGGCGCTGCGGAGGACTACGATTCGGATATCGCCAGAACCGTGCTTTCCGATACCCTGATCGGCGGTGACCGTGAAGCCGGGGAAGAGGCCGTTGCCGCAGGCACGCCGGATGACGCGCATGCGATCCTGGCCGCAGGCATCCAGGACATCAGCAACTCGCTGGTGGAAAATTTCTCGCTCCATGATGTCCTGCGCATTACGCTCGAGACCATGTACCGGGCCATGGGCTTCAAGCGCGTCATGTTCTGTCTGCGCGACCCGCGCGCCGGCCAGATGACGGGGCGCTTTGGCTTCGGTCCATCCACCAGTGAGATCGTGCCGAATTTCCGCTTCCCGCTTGGCATCGCACCGGATGTGTTCCGTGTCGCCACGACCAAGGGTGTCGACATCATCATCGAAAACATCAACGACGAGAAAATCAAGGACCGCATCCCGGCCTGGTACCGGAAACACGTGCCGGCCGAGACTTTCGTGCTGTTCCCGCTGATGCTCAAAGGTGCCCCGGTGGGGCTGATTTATTGCGACAAGGACAAGGCCGGCGAGATCGTCATCCCGGCCAAGGAGCTGTCGTTGCTCAAGACGTTGCGCAACCAGGCACTGCTGGGGATCAAGCAGACGGCCTGACTTTCATGGTGCGTTGGCTGCGCCCCCGATCATGAAATTCGCGGCATTCCCACGCCTCCCACCCCCTGCCCCACCCCGGGGCGGGGGGCTAAAGGTGCTTGCTACTCTCGATATCACCCAGCGCTCATGTTCGCCTCACGCTAAGCTAGCAACGCCTGCATGCCCCACAGCGCCAGCATGCCGCTGCAGATGGTGGCCAGCGTGCTGCGCGTGCGCAGTGCGATGGCGATTGCCAGCAGGGCGGCGATCAGGCGCGGCCAGTCGAGCGTCGGCAGTCCCGCCGTGCCCGACGGAAAGACTTGCGGTGCGATGATCGCCGCGAAGACGGCAGGCGGCACGTAGGCGAGCATGCGTTGCAGCACGCGTGGCAGTTCAATGTGAGCCAGCAGCCCGAGGAAGGACACGCGATTGAAATAGGTCGCGAGCGACAGGGCCAGGATCACCGACCAGACGTAGAGGGTGTCCATAGTTTTTCCAGAAGCAGCGCGACTGCAGCACCGGCAAGGGCTGCCACGAGCAGGTTGAGCTTGAGCGGCAATTGTGGCCCGAGCGATACGAGCGCGCCAACCCCGGCGGCGATCCACATATAGCGGTTGCCGAGCAAGGGAATCAGCAGGACGATGAAGGTCAGCGCCACAATGAAATCGATCGACCAGTGTGCCGGGATGATGTTGCCGAGCAGGATTCCGGCCAAGCTGCCGAGTTGCCAGAATGCCCACAAGGCCAGCGACAGTCCCAGGTAGAACCAGGCGGATTCGCGCTGGTCGCGCCCGTCGGCGATGCGTCCCAGGGTGAGGGCGAAGGACTGGTCGACCAGCGGATAGGCGCCCAGCCAGCGACCGATGCGGGGAGTCTGGCGGAAATGGGGTGCCAGTGCCGCGCTGTACATCATGAAGCGCAGATTCACCACCCAGCCGGTCAGCACGATGACCCAGATCGGCGCACCGCTGCCCATGAGCTGTGTTGCGACGATCTGCGCGGAACCGGCGAATACCATCCAGGATAGCGCCCAGGCCTGACCGAAACTCAGGCCGATGCTGTGTGCACTGGCGCCGCAGATGATGCCGAAGGGAATCACCGCCATCAGTTGCGGCAGGCTTGCGCCGGCGCCGGCGAGCAGTGCGCTGCGCGGAGAAAGTTCGGGTGGGGAAAGCGGCTGCGTGGGAAGGGGTGTCGCCATGAGAGGCGGCATCATACAATGGAGCGATGAATAAATCTTTCGTCCGGGAGAGCGAACAGGAAGACGACGAGCCGTCTGCCGAGGCGGCGGCCGCTCTGCCACTGGGAGCCAAGAACTACATGACCGCGGCCGGGCATGGGCGCATGCGTGCCGAATTCGACCATCTGCTCAAGGTCGAGCGGCCCGCCCTGGTGCAGGTGGTGTCCTGGGCGGCGGGCAATGGCGACCGCTCCGAGAACGGCGACTACATCTACGGCAAGAAGCGCCTGCGCGAAATCGACAAGCGCCTGCGCTATCTCACCAAGCGCCTGGAGAGCGCCGATGTGGTCGATCCGAGCCTGCAGGAAAATACCGAGCAGGTATTCTTCGGCGCCCGGGTTTCAATTGTTGACGCCGATGGCGAAGAGGCCATTTATCAGATCGTCGGTGTGGATGAGGCTGATGCCGGCGCCGGCCTCATCAGCTGGATTTCCCCCTTGGCGCGCGCCCTGCTGAAGGCCCGGCTCGGCGACCTGGTGCGCTTCCAAAGCCCGGCCGGGTTGCGCGAAATCGAGATCGTCGAGATCGAATACCTTTGATTTTCAGCCAGAGGCGGCCGGTTCAAACTGACTGCGCTTGAAATCCCAGAGATCGCCCCCATCTCGGGAAGCACGTTTTCTTCCAGGAGCCCCGTATGACCACGAACGCCACGGCCGAGCGCGAAACGCTCGGCTTTCAAGCCGAAGTCAAGCAACTGTTGCAGTTGATGATCCATTCGCTCTACAGCAATCGCGAGATTTTCCTGCGCGAGCTGATTTCCAATGCCTCTGACGCCTGCGACAAGCTGCGCTTCGAGGCTCTGCACAACGCTTCCCTGTACGAGGGCGATTCCGACCTCAAGATCCGCATCGCCTACGATGCCCAGGCGCATACCCTGACGGTGGCCGACAACGGCATCGGCATGAGCCGCGAGGAAGTCATCACGAACCTGGGCACCATTGCCAAGTCGGGCACGCGCGAATTCTTCTCGAGGCTTTCCGGCGACCAGCAGAAGGATGCCAATCTCATCGGCCAGTTCGGCGTGGGTTTCTATTCTTCCTTCATCGTTGCCGGCAAGGTGACGGTGCTGACGCGCCGCGCCGGCGAACAACCCGGACAGGGCGTGCGCTGGGAGTGCGACATGGCCGAGGAGGGCAGCGGCGTGTTCAGCGTCGAGATGGCCGAACGCTCCAGCCACGGCACCGAAATCATCCTGCACCTGCGCAAGGAGTCCACCGAGGGAACGGACAACCTGCTGAGCGGCTACCGTATCCGCTCGATCATCCGCAAGTATTCGGACCACATTCTCCAGCCCATCCTGATGAAGAAAGAGGAGTGGGACAAGGAGACCAACGCGCAGAAGATGACCGACGAGGACGAGACGGTCAACCAGGCCAGCGCGCTCTGGGCACGCCCCAAGGGGGAGATCAAGGACGAGGAGTACCGCGAGTTCTACAAACACGTCGGCCATGATTTCCAGGATCCGCTGTTGTGGACCCATGCCCGCGTCGAAGGCCGCCAGGAGTACACGCAGTTGCTGTATGTCCCGGCGCATGCGCCCTTCGACCTGTGGGATCGCAACGTGCGCCACGGCATCAAGCTGTATGTGCGGCGTGTGTTCATCATGGACGATGCCGAGCAGCTGATGCCGCATTACCTGCGCTTCGTGCGCGGCGTGGTGGACAGCAACGATCTGCCGCTCAACGTTTCACGTGAGATCCTGCAGGAGAGCAAGGACATCGAGGCGATTCGTGCCGGTTGCACCAAGAAGGTCCTGGGCCTGCTCGAGGATCTGGCGTCGAGCGATGAAGCCGGCGACAAGGAGAAGTACGGCAAGTTCTGGAGCGAGTTCGGGCGGGTACTCAAGGAAGGTGTCGGCGAGGACTTCGCCAACAAGGAAAAGATCGCCGGTCTGCTGCGCTTTGCCTCGACCCATGCGGATACCGCCGAGGAAAACGTGTCTCTGGCTGACTACATCGGGCGCATGAAGGAAGGCCAGGACAAGATTTACTTTGTCACCGCCGAGAGCTTCAATGCGGCCAAGAACAGCCCGCATCTGGAAATTTTCCGCAAGAAGGGCATCGAGGTGCTGCTGTTGTCGGAGCGTGTCGACGAATGGGTCATCAGCAACCTGCAGGAGTTCGATGGCAAATCGCTGGCTTCGGTAGCCAAGGGTGGGCTCGACCTGGGCAAACTCGAGGACGAGAACGAAAAGAAGGAACAGGAAAAACAGGCCGATGACTTCAAGGAGCTCACCGACAAGATCGCCAAGTCGCTCGGTGAGCGCGTCAAGGAAGTCCGCGTCACGCATCGCCTGACCGACAGCCCGGCCTGCCTGGTCGCTGACGAACACGACATCGGCGGCAATCTGGCGCGCATGCTCAAGGCCGCTGGCCAGCCTGCGCCGCAGTCCAAGCCCATCCTCGAAATCAATCCGACGCATCCGGTCGTGACGCGAATCAAGGCGGAGGAAAACAAGTTCGACGACTGGGCCGCGGTGTTGTTCGACCAGGCCATGCTGGCCGAGGGCGGCCAGCTCGACGACCCGGCCGGCTTCGTGCGGCGCATCAACCAGCTGATGCTGGAGATGGGTGGAGGGTCTGCTGCTGCGGCTCCCTGAGCTGCCTGATCTACCTGAGAGAAAGCTTCCCCAGGCAAGCGCGCAACGCCTTGCCTGCTTTTCCCCGGCAGGCAATCTGCGCTTCTTGATGCGCCTGGCAACGTTGCGGATCGGGCGCCTGGCGGCAATCCGGCGGCGGCAGTTTCTCGCGCAGGCACTTGCGCCGGGCGCCGCCGCGTTGGCTCTGGCAGGCAAGTCGCGCTTGCTGTAGCGCCAGACAACGCGCCACGTCGCGTGCCTCGGCGCAATCCGCGACCGCCAGGTTTGAACGCGTGCTGGCGCTGATGGCCAATCCACCCGAATCGGGTTGCGCCAAGCAGGGTTGTGCCAGCACAGCGATGGCTAAGCAAGGTATCATTAGCCCTGTGTTCATTGCGGCAAATTTCTCCCAGCTTATACGAGCAGTCTTGTTTTTACCCCATCAAAGGCCATTCGAGTGAAGATCAATCTACCCATAACCCAGATCGAGCAGCCGTTCCCCAAGGGCAAATACATTGTTTCCAAGACGGATTTGAAGGGGATCACAACCTACGGTAATGATACCTTTTTCCAGATCAGCGGTTTTTCGCCCGATGAACTGATCGGAAAGAACCATAATATCGTGCGCCATCCCGACATGCCGCCGTCGGCATTCGCCTGGCTCTGGAACACCATCCAGGATGGCCGGCCGTGGCGAGGGACGGTCAAGAACCGCGCCAAGAATGGCGATTTTTACTGGGTCAACGCCCTGGTCGTGCCGGTGCGCAAGAACGATCAGACCATCGGCTACATGTCGGTGCGCACCGAACCCACCCGCGATCAGATTGCGGCGGCAGAACCACTGTACAAGTCTCTCAAGGAAAGTGGTGCGAGCATCCCGGAACCATCCGCCTGGCAAAGAGTCACTCTGCGCAGCAAGCTGGTTGGTCTGGCCATCGCCATGGTGGTACTGCAATGTCTGGGCGGATTGGTCGGGCTGTTCGGTCATCATCTCGGGGCCTCTGGCGGCCTGGTGGATGGACTGCTGCAATTATTCGGCGTCCTGGCCGTCGTTGCCGGCGTCACCCTGATCATGCTCCAGCGCAAGACGCTGGACATTCTAGGCACGATCACAGAGCGCCTCGACCACATCAGCCAGGGCGATCTCACGGATGAAATCCCCATCAATCGCCTGGATGAGTTGGGCAAGCTCAATGATGGATTGCTCACCATGCAGACACATCTCAAGGTGATGATGGCCGAAATCGCCGGGATGGCTGCGGCAGTTGGTGACAATGCCAAGTCGCTGAGCCAGGAGATGGACGGGGTGTACCAGCAGTCGGAGCAACAGTCGAGCTCGGTGATGAACATCGCCAGCACCATGGAGGAAGTCAGCGCCTCGGTGCGACAAGTCGCTGACTCCGCCCAGACCGCCGCAGATGCCGTGAACGACTCGAGCGACAGTTTGCGCCAGGTCACCGCCCAGATGCAGCAAAGCCGGGAAGCCTCGCACGCCGTGGTGAGCACGGTGTCCGAGGCGAGTTCCACCATGCTCAACCTGTTCCAATCGATCCAGCAGATCGGCACGATCACCCAGGGTATCCATGAAATCGCCGAACAGACCAACCTGCTGGCGCTTAACGCGGCGATTGAGGCGGCCCGTGCAGGCGAAATGGGGCGGGGGTTCGCGGTGGTGGCCGATGAAGTGCGCAAGCTGGCCGAGCGCTCACGTGTCCAGACCGACGAGATTGGCAAGACTGTACAGGCCATCCAAATGGCGACCCAGGAAGCGGTCGGGAGCATGGATGCCGCCGGTGAGCAGGTGAAAAAGACCGATGCACAAATGGATGATACCGAAGCCGGCTTGCTCAAGACCGCCGAACAGGGAGAACGCATCAGCGACATGGCGCGGCATATTGCCAGCGCATCGGATGAGCAATCGCAGGCAAGCCAGGATGTGACCCAGCATACCAGCCAGATCGCCGCAGCAATCGAATCCAACCTGGCGATTCTCGCCGAGGCGCGCGCCAGTGCCGAGAACCTGGATGCCACGGCTTTGAAACTGCACGAACTCATCGAATACTTCCGCTATCTCAAGCGGTGATGCGTTCGGTCTAGTTTTGGCCTGAGCCTCGTAGTTGCCCATCTCAGTGTCCGGGGTTCCCGCATGAAAACTATTGCGCCAGAATCGCCGGTCAAGGAACACCGCCTGAGCCTGGCGGAGACCATCGATGCCCTGGTGGCCGATGGATTAGTGTCTGCTGCAACGGCTGAACAATTCAAACAGGAACGGCGCTATTTCCGCGGCGACACCCATCCGCTCATTGCCATTGCCGAGCAGAAATGGAAATTTACTCGGCCGGGTGGCGGCGCCGGCATTCTTGATCTCGATGTGCTGACGCAATGGCTGGCGCGCTGGGCCGGGCTCGACTATTTTCATATCGATCCGCTCAAGGTGGACTTTTCCGCAGTCACCGATCTGATGTCGAGCGCGTATGCGACGCGTTTTCGCGTATTGCCGGTGGAAGTCAAGGCAAACGAGGTGATCATCGCCACGGCCGAGCCTTTCGAGCGCGCCTGGGAAGATGAACTGCGGCCCATCCTGCGCAAGAAAATCAGCCGGGTCATCAGCAATCCTCTGGACATCGCGCGCTACCAGGTGGAGTTTTACAACCTCGCCAAATCGGTGAAGAAGGCGCTTGGCGCGGGAGATGGGGGGGCTTCATCGAGCCTCTCAAATTTCGAGCAACTGGTCGAACTGGGCAAAGGCAACCGCACCCTGGATGCCAACGACCAGCATATCGTGCATATCGTCGACTGGCTCTGGCAGTATGCCTTCGAGCAGCGTGCCAGCGACATCCACATCGAGCCGCGGCGCGATCTGGGCATCGTGCGTTTCCGCATCGATGGCGTGCTGCATCAGGTGTACCAGATTCCGATGCAGGTGCTCAACGCCATGACCAGCCGCATCAAGATCCTCGGCCGCATGGACGTGGTC
>JBAYVV010000104.1:0-13657 GCA_041674465.1 Sterolibacterium sp. | reverse complement strand
TAATGCGACGCAGGCAGAGGAACTTCGCGTCGCGATCGTAGATGGTCAGAAACTGGTTGACCTCGACATCGAATCTGCCGACAAAGAGCAACGCAAGAGCAATATCTACAAGGCGGTCATCACCCGTCTGGAACCCAGCCTCGAAGCGGCTTTCGTCGAATACGGCGCCGAACGGCACGGTTTCCTCCCCTTCAAGGAAGTCGCGCGTTCGTATTTCAAGTCCGACGTTGACCCCGGCAAGGCGCGCATCCAGGACGCACTCCACGTCGGCCAGGAAATCATCGTCCAGGTCGACAAGGACGAGCGCGGCAACAAGGGGGCGGCGCTCACCACGTTCATCTCGCTGGCCGGCCGCTACCTGGTATTGATGCCGAACAATCCCCGTGGTGGCGGTGTCTCGCGCCGCGTCGAGGGCGAGGACCGCCAGGAATTGCGGGAAATCATGGATCGCCTCGAAGTCCCGACGAGCACCAGCCTGATCGCTCGTACCGCCGGCATCGGCCGCAGCTTCGAAGAATTGCAGTGGGACCTCAACTACCTGCTGCAACTCTGGGGTGCGATCGAAAATGCCGCCAATTCGCAGAAGGGCGCCTTCCTCATTTACCAGGAATCGAGCCTGGTCATCCGTGCCATACGCGATTATTTCCATTCGGAAATCGGCGAAATATTGATCGATACCGACGATGTGTTCGATCAGGCGCATCAATTCATGACGCATGTCATGCCGGACAACGTCTCACGCGTCAAACGCTATCGCGACGATGTCCCGCTGTTCTCCCGCTTCCAGATCGAGCACCAGATCGAATCCGCCTATTCGCGCCAGGTGACGCTGCCCTCGGGCGGCGCGATCGTGATCGACCACACCGAGGCGCTGGTGTCAGTGGACGTCAATTCCGGTCGTGCCACCAAGGGTGCCGACATCGAGGAAACCGCCTTCAAGACCAATCTCGAAGCGGCCGACGAGATCGCCCGTCAGTTGCGTTTGCGTGATCTGGGTGGACTGATCGTGATCGATTTCATCGACATGGAAAGCACCCGTAATCAGCGCGAAGTCGAGAATCGCCTGCGCGATGCCTTACACCATGACCGTGCCCGCGTACAGACCGGCAAGATCAGCCGTTTCGGCCTGCTCGAACTGTCGCGCCAGCGGCTCCGCCCGACCCTTGCAGAAACCAGCTACATCCCCTGCCCGCGCTGCAACGGCACCGGCCACATCCGTTCCACCGAATCCTCAGCGCTACATATCCTGCGCATACTCGAGGAAGAGGCGATGAAGGAAAACACCGGGGCCCTGCATTGCCAGATGCCGGTCGATGTCGCCACATTCCTGCTTAACGAGAAGCGCGCCGACATCGCCAAGATCGAGTTGCGGCACAAGGTCAATCTGGTGCTGATACCCAACATCAACCTGGAAACACCACAGCACAACATCGTGCGTTTGCGCCATGATCAGCTCAACCAGGAAGAGGTCACCTTGCCGAGCTACAAAATGGTCGATGGACCGACAGAAGAGGCCTATACGCCTCCCTCTGCCCAGAATGACGAGAAACCGCTGCGCCAGGAGGCCGCTGTCAAGGGCATCACGACTGGACAACCTGCTCCAGTTGTCGAACCCAGACCCGTCGCGACGCAAGCCAAAGCCGAAAAAGGCTTTTTCACAAAAATTCTCTCCTGGCTCATGGGCGAAAAGCCCGTTGAGGATAGCGCTCCAGCGGCAAAAACACCGCGCCCGGGACGCGAGCCGCGCAGCGACGGACGCCGTGGCAGCCGCAGCCGGACGGGACGAGAAGGTCCGCGCACTGAGCGTGAACGCAATGACACTCGGCCTGCACGGGCTGAAACCCCGGCGCAAGCCGATAAAAGCGAGATGCCGGTCAAACCGGCGCGCGCGCGCGGCGAGAAACGCGAAGACCGCCCTGCCGGTGAACCACGCGAGCCTCGTCAGCCACGTGAGCCCCGTCCTCCACGCGCACCCAAACCACAACCAGTCGAACAAGCCGGAACACTGGCTGAAAACACCGCGGGAATAGTCTCGACCGACGAGGCCGAAGCAACCCAAGGCAAAGAAGGGCAACGCGGTCGACGCGGCCGGCGCGGTGGCCGCAGTGAGCGCGGTGAAAAGCGCGCGGAAGAAATCGGCTTGGAACAGAATGGCAGTACCACCATGAGCGAAGCTGCAGTGGCAACCGCTGCTGCGGAAATCCCGCCCATGCAAATGGAGCTCGTTCCGCCACGGGAATCGATCGCGACGCCAGAACTGCTGCCAGTACCTTCTCCGGCGCAACTTCCCATAGTCGCTGAGCAGTCCGCTCCATTCAGCATAGCGCCGGCCACAATTGAGACAGCACCCAGCGAGCCTGTGCCGGTTGCCGTTGAACCGCCGCCCTTTGCAAACGCAGAGGCATTGTCGACACCTGAGCCAACCCCGCCAGCCCCGATAGCGCCTGTACAGGCGACGCCGGCACCGGTTGAGGAAAACCTGCCTGCCTCACTGGAGAAGGCAGGCCTGGTTCTGATCGAGACCGTCAACAAACCGACTCAGGAAGCTCCTCTCACTGCAGCACCCCAGCCTCTGGGGCGCAAACCAAAACCTGCTCCGGTGCTTACCGACGAGCCCTTGCAAATGGTGGAGACCAAGCATTAGTCTGCCTTACCTGGTTGCCGATATTGGCGGAACCAATGCTCGATTTGCGCTGGCCTCTTCTAAGCCAGCGCAAATCTGCGACGTAATCTCTCTGCGTTGCATCGATTTTGCGAGTCCGCTGGAAGCCGCTCAGGCTTATCTTCAGCAAATGGCGCTTGCGCCGGGAACCATAAGGCGTGCCGCATTTGCCGTGGCCACCGCAGTTAATGGTGACAGCATCAAGCTGACCAATAGCAGCTGGTCGTTTGAGCGTAACCAGTTTAGGCGCGCACTTGGCCTGGATCAACTGCAGATATTCAACGACTTCGAAGCGCTGGCCTATGCTCTGCCGGGACTTGCCACATCCGATTTCCATCTGATAGGCACAGCCTTGCCGCAATCCGGTCTACCCATGGTTGCCGTGGGTCCCGGGACTGGACTGGGCGTGGCGGCAGTGATTCCAAGCCACTGCGGCTGGATAGCAGTGCCCGGCGAGGGCGGGCATGCCACGCTGGCTGCCGTGGACGATTTCGAGGCGGAAATCCTCAAAGCTGCACGCCAGGAATATCAGCATATCTCCGCCGAACGCCTGTTGTCCGGCATCGGTTTGCCGGTTCTGCTGCGGGCTGTTTGTGCGGTACAGGGACTTGCGGCGATAAATTTTTCTCCGGAAGAAATCAGCGCCTTGGGCGTGAACAACAGGCATCCGCAGTGCCGTACTGCCATGGAACTATTTTTCGCCTTCCTTGGCGGGTTTGCCGGCAATCTGGCGCTGAGTTTTGGCGCCCGTGGCGGTGTCTTCATCGGTGGCGGAATCACCCCGCAAGTGCAGGATTTCCTGGTGTCTTCACAGTTCCGCGAACGTTTCGAAGGCAAGGGAAGATTTCAGCCTTACCTCGCGGGAATCGCCACGGCCACGCTCACTGCGCAGCATCTGACATTGCGCGGCCTGGCGTGCACCCTTGAAAACACAGCAGCCGATTGATTATCCGGCAGAAATAGCCCGCCAGATCACTCGGGGGCCACAGGCGCTTCGTGCGAATCTGCACCAAACACCTGACGTCGCAAGCGAAATAGCTCATCGCGGGCGGCGGCGGCTTCTTCAAATTCCAGATTCCGCGCATGCTGCTGCATGGCTTTTTCCAGGCGCTTGATGGTCTTGGCCAGGTCTTTTTCGCTGAGGGCATCGTAACGCGCCTGCTGCTGAGCTGCCTTCAATTCGCGCGTGGCGTCTTCGCTGTCATACACACCGTCGATGATGTCCTTGATGCGTTTCTTCACACCGATCGGCACGATCCCGTGTTCTGTGTTGAAAGCCACTTGTTTGGCGCGTCGTCGATCCGTCTCGTCCATGGCGCGGCGCATTGAATCGGTAATCCGGTCGGCATAAAGAATCGCCCTGCCATTGATATGCCGCGCAGCGCGGCCAATGGTCTGGATCAGCGAACGCGTCGAGCGCAGGAAGCCTTCCTTGTCCGCATCGAGAATGGCAACCAGTGACACCTCAGGGATATCCAGCCCCTCCCGCAACAGGTTGATCCCGACCAGCACGTCGAACTCACCCAGACGCAGATCGCGGATGATTTCGACGCGTTCAACGGTATCCACATCCGAGTGCAGATAGCGCACCTTGATGCCATTGTCCGCGAAGAAATCGGTGAGCTGCTCGGCCAGGCGCTTGGTCAGGGTGGTCACCAGGACACGTTCGTTGCAAGCTACGCGCAGCTTGATCGTGCTCAACAGATCGTCCACCTGGGTGGTGGCTGGCCGCACTTCCAGTTGCGGGTCGACCAGACCGGTGGGACGCACCACCTGCTCGACCACCTGGGCCTGATGCTTGTCCTCGTAATCCGACGGTGTGGCAGAAATGAACACGGTCTGCGGCATGAGTTTTTCAAATTCATCAAAGCGTAGCGGCCGATTGTCCAGCGCGGAAGGCAGGCGAAAGCCGTAATCCACCAGATTCTCCTTGCGCGACCGGTCACCCTTGTACATGCCGCCGATCTGGGGAATGGTGACATGACTCTCGTCGATGAACATCAGGGACTGCGGCGGCAGATAGTCGATCAGCGTCGGCGGTGGCTCACCCGGCTGGCGGCCGGAAAGGTGGCGCGAATAGTTTTCGATGCCTTTGCAGAATCCCAGCTGGTCCATCATCTCCAGGTCAAAGCGGGTGCGTTGCTCGATGCGCTGGCATTCGACCAGTTTCTGGTGCTGCTGGAAGAATTCGATGCGTTCTCGCAGTTCCACCTTGATTTTCTCGATCGCCTCGAGCACCGTGGCACGTGGCGTCACGTAATGGCTGGCCGGAAACACGGTGAAGCGGCCAAGCTTCTGCTTGCCGCGTCCGGTCAGCGGATCGAACAGCATCAGCGACTCGACCTCATCATCAAACAGCGTGATGCGGATCGCGTTTTCGGCGTTTTCGGCGGGAAACACATCGATCACGTCACCGCGGACGCGATACACGCCACGCTTGAAATCCATCTCGTTGCGTTCGTACTGCATCTCGGTCAGGCGGCGAATGATGTCGCGCTGCGACAGCTTCTCGCCAGCACGCAAATGCAGGATCATGCTGTGGTAATCGACCGGGTCGCCGATACCGTAGATCGCCGAGACTGTTGCCACGATCACGCAATCGCGCCGCTCAAGCAAGGCTTTGGTCGCCGAAAGGCGCATCTGCTCGATATGCTCGTTGATGCTCGAATCTTTCTCGATATATAGATCGCGCGAGGGCACATAGGCCTCGGGCTGGTAGTAATCGTAGTAGGACACGAAATACTCGACGGCGTTATCCGGAAAGAACTCGCGGAATTCCGAATAAAGCTGCGCCGCCAGGGTCTTGTTTGGTGCCATCACCAGCGCCGGCCGACCGCTGCGGGCGATGATGTTGGCCATGGTGAAGGTCTTGCCCGAGCCGGTCACCCCGAGCAGGGTCTGATACATCAGTCCGTCGTTGATGCCCTCGACCAGCTTGAGTATGGCCTCCGGCTGATCACCGGCCGGTTGAAACGGCAGGTGCAGACGAAAAGGACTTTCAGGAAATTCAATGAAATCGGACACGGGGCAAATGGCTGCAATACAGATGTGCTTTATACATCAAAGACGACGTAACGCGCACCTTGGCCAAGTTGGACAACATCATCGAAGCTCAATTGCAGCGAATCCAGTTAAAATAACGCCACAAAATTTCAACCTGCGCGATACCCCCAGAACGCTTATTCATACGGAGCTTACCCGAACATGTCAAACACTTCCTCCCTCTTTGCCGCCGTGGAAATGGCGCCACGCGATCCGATCCTGGGCCTGACCGAAAGCTTCAATGCCGATACCCGTGCCACCAAGGTGAACCTGGGGGTCGGCGTGTATTACGATGACAATGGCAAGGTTCCCTTGCTGGCCGCAGTGAAGGCGGCGGAGAAGGCCCGCCTTGAAACCATGCCGCCGCGCGGCTATCAGCCGATCGAGGGCATGGCCGCATACAACCAGGCCGTGCAAAAACTGGTGCTGGGCGCAAGTTCGCCGCTGATTGCCGAGGGTCGCGTGATCACATTCGAGGCACTGGGTGGAACCGGCGCACTCAAGGTCGGCGCCGATTACCTGCGGCGTTTGCTGCCTGAGGCCGTGGTCTACATCAGCGACCCGAGTTGGGAGAACCATCGTGCCCTGTTCGAGTTCGCCGGGTTCAAGGTGGATAGCTATCCCTACTATGACGCGGCCACACGCGGCGTCGACTTCAATGCGATGAAGGCCAAGCTGGCAACCCTGCCCGCCGGTTCAGTCATCGTGTTGCACGCCTGCTGCCACAATCCGACCGGTGCTGACCTCAATGAGTCGCAGTGGCGTGAAGTTGTCGAAACCATGCGCAAGGCCAAGCTCGTCCCCTATATCGACATGGCCTACCAGGGCTTTGCCGATGGCATCGAAGCAGATGCCCTGGCGGTGAGAATGTTCGCGGACTCCGGCCTGTCTTTCCTGGTTTCCAGCTCGTTCTCCAAATCCTTCTCACTCTATGGCGAGCGCGTCGGCGCCCTGTCCTTCATCACCGCCAGCAAGGACGAATCCGCCCGGGTACTGAGCCAGGTCAAGCGCATCGTTCGCACCAATTATTCCAACCCGCCGACCCACGGCGGCGCCATAGTCGCAGCCGTCCTGGCCAGTTCCGAGTTGCGCCAGCTGTGGGAAGAGGAACTCGCCGGTATGCGCGACCGAATTCGCAGCATGCGCACCAGTCTGGTTGAAAAGCTCAAGGCGCGCGGCGTCAAGCAGGATTTCTCCTTTGTCGCCCAGCAGCGCGGCATGTTCTCCTATACCGGATTGACGGTTGATCAGGTCGAGCGTCTCAAGGCTGACTACGGAATTTATGCCGTAAGTACCGGCCGTATCTGTCTGGCAGCCGTCAATACACGCAACATCGACGCGCTCGCCGACGCGATTGCCGGTGTCCTGAAAGGCTGACCACAGCACCTCTTTCGCAGAACCCCACTGAAAAAGACCTACGATGCCCTGATCATCGGCGCAGGCCACAACGGCCTGGTCTGCGCCTGTTACCTTGCCGCAAGGGGCCGGTCGGTCCGCGTCCTGGAGCGTCGACCTATTGTTGGCGGAGCCGCAGTCACCGAAGAATTTCATCCGGGGTTCCGCAATTCCACGGCAAGTTACACGGTCAGCCTGCTGCATCCGAAGGTCATTCGCGACCTGAGATTGTTCGAACACGGCCTGCGCGTAATCGAGCGGCCCTATTCCAACTTTCTGCCGCTCGGCGATAACGAATACATCAAGGTCGGCGGAGGCCTGGCGGCCACGCAACGCGAAGTCGCGCGCTTCTCCGCACGCGATGCCGAGCGACTGCCCGCCTACTATGACATGCTCGAAGGCGTTGCTGCAGTCGTCAAGGACTTGCTGCTGGAAACCCCACCCAATGTCGGCGGGGGAATAAGAGATCTGTTCCAGGCCATCAAGGTGGGCAAACGCTTCAAGTCGCTCGACATGAAGCTGCGCCGCGACCTGCTCGATCTTTTCACCAAAAGTGCGGGTGATATTCTCGACCAGTGGTTTGAGTCCGATCCGATCAAGGCATGTTTTGGTTTCGACAGCATCGTCGGCAATCTCGCTTCACCCTACACGCCCGGCTCCGCCTATGTCCTGCTTCATCATGTGCAGGGGGAAGTGAATGGCAAGTCCGGCACCTGGGGTCATGCACTGGGTGGCATGGGGGCAATCGCGGACGCGCTGGGCAAGGAAGCTACTCTCCGCGGCGTCGAGATCTCCACCTCCGCGCCGGTGACGGAAGTGATTCTGCGCGAAACGAATTCAGGATACGCAGCCTGTGGCGTAAAGCTGGAGGACGGCACGGAAATAAGGGCGCAAAGGGTGGTCTCCAACCTGAACCCCAAGTTGCTGTTTCGATCGCTCATCAATCCAGTCGCACTTCCTGATGACTTTCAGAGGCGCATCACTGCGTACAAATGCGGCTCCGGCAGTTTCCGCATGAACGTTGCCTTGTCCGAGTTGCCGCGCTTCACCTGTCAGACCACACCGGACAATGCCCCCGCCCAGCACCATTCATCCGGCATCATCATGGCGCCTTCCCTGAAGTACATGGAACAAGCCTACTTTGACGCACGCAGTCGGGGTTGGTCGCAACAACCGATTGTTGAAATGCTGATCCCGTCGACCGTCGACGATTCTCTTGCACCGCCTGGAAAGCATGTGGCCAGCCTGTTTTGTCAGCATGTCCTGCCGCATCTGCCCAACGGGAAGAACTGGGACGACGAACGTGAGCGGGTTGCTGATGTCATGGTCGCAACTGTCGACCGCTACGCACCCAACTTCAGTGCAATCGTGATCGGGCGACAGATATTCAGTCCACTCGATCTGGAGCGCACTTTCGGATTGGTGGATGGCGACATTTTTCATGGCGCCCTGACGCTCGATCAACTTTTCAGCGCGCGCCCCCTGCTCGGCCATGGCGATTACCGAACGCCCATCCTGGGGCTTTACCAGTGCGGTTCAGGCACCCATCCCGGTGGCGGTGTCACCGGTATTCCCGGCCATAACGCTGCACGGGAGATTTTGCGCAATTGGTAGCAGAGGTAGTACAGGCATATTCATTAAATTGCCGAACAAACCCCCTTCACTTCGCAACATTAAATCCGGCAACGGCTTCATATAATCGACTCAAAGATTGTTGAGTCGGAGAATCGCGTCATGGTTCGGCCTGTTACCTTGTTTATTACGACGTTTGTCGTCGGCAGCCTGGTGGTTTATTGGGCTACCGCCTCCGCCTTCGGGCAAATCCTGACCCCGAAACAAAATGACACCCGGCCTCAATACGCCAGAGGCGACAATTGCCAGATTGAAGTCTCCGGCAAATTAGTACAACTTCAGCTCGGCCAGGGAATTGGAACCACCGATGGCTGGCGCAATTGCCAAGCCTACGAAGGCCACGCCTTCATCGTCTATTCGACCAAGCCGCCCAAGTCTATCGTCATGGATGCAGGTCACTGAGCGGCAGGACGGGGAAATCATCTTCCGACAGCTCTCGACAGAGGCGATATCATGAGAAGCCAATTGCTCACGCATTTCGTGCAAAACTTGCATCTTCGACTGGACGCACCCATGCCCTCCGAATTGAAGGCATCTCACGCCAGAATAAGCCGGCTGAGAACTTGCCAGAAACCGGCGTCCGGTGCAAAAATTCTTCAATTCAGCAGAAACATAAACAACCCATAATCCCCAAGGCAGGATAGCGATACGGCGGACTATCCCGCCGTATTTCTCGTGCTTTGCTATTCGGGGATAATTCAGACAGACTGAATACCCTTCTTCCCGGCTGATTCGTGCACAATGCGCTCGGTGGAGAACGGCATCTGAAAATATCTGAATCACAACCGAGGAGAGCGTCATGAGAAAAGATATCGAGTTTCGGACAGAAGACGGCGTCATGCTCAGAGGGTGGCTTTATCAGCCCGACCGCTCAGCCGACGCAGTTCCAGCCATTGTCATGGCCCACGGCTTCTCCGGCACCAAGGAAATGTATCTCGACAAGTTTGCCGAAGTGTTCTGTGCTGCCGGTTTCGCTGTGCTCGTCTACGACCACAGAAACTTTGGTGCGAGCGAGGGTCAACCGAGACACCACATCGATCCGTGGCGCCAGGTCTCCGATTACCGCGATGCCATCACCTTTGCCGGCTCAATCCCGGGCGTGGACAAGAGCAGAATCGGTATTTGGGGTTCGAGCTATAGCGGAGGGCATGTACAGGTCGTGGCAGCCATTGATCGTCGCGTCAAATGCGTGGTGTCGCAGGTCCCCCTGATCAGCGGCCTGGCCAATGCCCGTCGCCTGATCCGTGCCGACCACTTCCAGGCGGTCAGAAGCAGTTTCGACGCTGACCGGGAAGCACGCTATGCCGGCCAGCCGCCCGCCATGATCCCGGTCGCGGCGGAAAAACCCGGGGATCCCTGCGCCCTGCCCACCGAGGATACACGACAGTTCTTCCTTGAAACCTGCAAAACACTGGCGCCCAATTGGCGCAATGAGGTGACGCTCCAATCGATTGAACTCTTCATGGACTACGAACCCGGAATTTACATTCCCAATATCTCGCCGACGCCCTTCATGCTGGTCGTTGCCCTGGGCGACCACCTGACGCCGTCTGACATCACGTGCGCGGCATTCGAGAAAGCGCTGGAGCCGAAAAAGCTTCTCACCCTGCGCTGCGGTCACTTCGAGGCCTACGTCGGAAAACAGTTCGAAATCTCCAGCAAAGTTCAGCGCGATTGGTTTGTTGAGCACCTCATGTCTTGAGTGCCAGTCCCACGCGCTTAGTTCAGCCGCATTGATTTGCTGCTGGGTTCGGGCGATCTGTCGCCTGGACCCAGACT
The DNA here is from genome assembly GCA_041674465.1 of Sterolibacterium sp. GTDB lineage: Bacteria > Pseudomonadota > Gammaproteobacteria > Burkholderiales > Rhodocyclaceae > JACRAR01. The sequence continues at coordinate 3,147 of JBAYVV010000104.1, read as the reverse complement.
TTCGCTCCCCTGAGCCGCAGGGAAAGACCTCAGCATCCAGCCCTGTTTGCCGACCGGCAAGGCAAGGCAAGAATTGGCGGCAATTTCCGCCTCTATTCCTGGCATTCCACCCAACGCCATAATCTAATGGATTGTTTTTGAATCAATTATTCATGGTGGCATCGAGTTTGCTAAGGAATTGTCATCAGACGTACCGGATCGTAATTTCAAACCCTGCACCCCTTGGAGCCCAACCCATGAACACATCGTCCGTTTCCATCAATTTGAGTCTCGCAAATTTCCGCACCCAGATGCTAAGCTCATTAATGGATCTCGGCTCCGACACCAACTCATCCTTTGCGGACATCGTGTCCGGGCTTCAAGCCGGAGGCAGCAAATCCCTGGCATCGAGCTCCCTCTTGGGTGCAAATTCAGGCGGTTCTACAGCCGGATTCAATATGACACTGAACGATCCGATGTCTGCCTACACGATGATGACCAGGATCAATGTTCTGGATGTGACTTACAAAGCCCAGTATTCCGAGTTGAGCAAAATGGATTCCTATCTGCCACGCTTAGCCGAAACAGCCCAGCAATTGGGGAGCACAGCCACCACGGACGCCAACGACAGCATCAAAGCCAAACTGCAGGACTTTATCCAGCAATACAACGACTGGGTTCAACGCTTCAGGCCCGATGTGCAGTCCAATGGTGTGCTGGCGAATACCCAGGCAGGCGAACTTCCTCTGTATGAACTGGACCAGGTCATCGAAAGCAGGTTCATTGGTGCCAAGGATGGCTTGAATGGGCTTGCGGACCTGGGCATCAGCATCGACGCCAATACGGGACTGATGTCGATGAACACCAGCCAGCTCGACGCCGCGTTGGCAAACAACAAGCAGGCGGTTGTCAACGCAATCGGAGAGTTCAGCGCCAAGTTTTCCGCAGAAGCCAATCTACTGGCCTCCGACGACAATCTCATCCAGCATCGGCTGGATAATCTCAATGGCGCCATCGCATATATCGACGGCAATGTCGGAAGCTGGCAAAAGGAATTTGGCAGTGGAGACGCCGCAAACCCAACCGGAAAAATCGCTCAGGCGTTGGCCGCCTACAACAATGCCACGAACATTTGAACGGGCGGCAATGACGTTGCCCAGAATCTCTCACTGACCGCCTGGACTGGGGAGCTGGCGGTACTGATTCAACCAAACCGCCATCCGATGTTCTGCGACACCACTGCACGCCTCTGCAACGATTTCCGCCACCTGCGCCTCATCCATACCTGAACGGCCCTATCCGTTTACTCTGGTTGTTCATTTTCCGCAGCGGCATCCCAGCCGGGTGAATTGAACTCTTCCTGCAACTGTCGCAGCTCCGGCTGATGCAGGAGAGCAAGTCGAGCCAGTAGCCGAGCGCCTTTAGACAACAAGTGAATTTCCACTTGCCGTCTATCCTCCTGGCTCGAGCGGCGTTCGACCAATCCCGATTTCTCGCACCGGTCGATCAGCGCCACGACGCCGTGATGCTTTGCCTGAAGACGCTCGGCAAGTTCACTGACGGTGGCCCAATTCTTTCCGGGTATGCCCCTGAGGTGCAACAACAACTGGTATTGAAGCGACGTCAGCCCATGGGTTTGACACAGATCTTCGCTTAGCCGCAGAAAACAGCGCAATCGCTGCGATTTTTTACCTGGAAGAGATCATAACCGTTCTGATCATGGGGTGGCTTATCCGGGAAGTGGCTGAGTGGTACGGCTTGCGTCCCAGCAATACAGACGCCATCATGCTTGCAGGATATTCACTTAGGAAAGTGACTGGCCAATCGTTAATTTTTCCTCCGACACCTGCGACCAGAGTCACGCTCTCCTTGCAAAATGTTTTCGCCAAGCTCTAATATCACATGTATTTTGTCAACTATTGTGCTATACAGCATTAAGGGGGTGCTTAACATCGATCCGGAGGCAATATGACACCCAACGCCGAAACCTCAAGTTCGAGCTTAAAAAAAGACAACTCGACGGATAGTCTTGTCCCGAGAGAACTCCCAAGCCATGAGGAACTATCGAGGCTTGCCCATGATGATCCCCAAGCCTATGAGACATTGCGCAGAGAGTTTGTGGAAAACTTTATCGAAAACGCTCCGGATAAATACCGTAAACGCCTCCGAGGCATTCAGTTTCGTGTAGACCACGAGCGACAGTTGTCACACACGGCATTGGGTTCTACAGTGAGAGTCTATAAAATGATGTGGGACAGCTTTCTCTGCCTCAATAGCACGTGGCAAGAAATAACCGGGATTGGCGATCGCTGCGATTTCACTTTTGAGCTTAGGTCTTCCGAGAAAGAGTTACCTAAGACAAGCGCTCAGATTCTTGAATTCAAACCACCGCTTCCGTTGGCGGACCACGCCCGAATTCCAATTCGATGAAGCAGTCCATCGCCGGCCGAGGGGTTGCCAATAACTATTTGGCATGGTTAGAATTTTTTAGAAAACGATCTGCACGAATATATTCGCTTCAGAGCAACTGCTCCGCTATAGAGCGAAATACGCTCACCTGAGCCAGGGGCAGATCAAAGTCATCAGCGCCATCGAACAGTGCCGCAGTGCAGCGCTGGGGAGCATGTGCTGCGCTGCATCGCCTGCAAACGCATCAAGATCGCCGACAACTTGCCGCACCAGCGAACGCAAACTCACTTAAGGATTGTCCTGCAAGCTGTAGTATTTGCTGCTTACCTCAACGCCAGCGTTTCGACCGTGCAAAAGTGGGAGAATGGGGAGAAGAAACCCAGCGGAGCTGCCTTGCAAAAGCCGCCGCGCGCCCTACAATGACAAACGGTTAGGCTTTTGACCTAACCGTTTGAGTTTTTTTGGGGTGGCCGATGGGACTCGAACCCACGACGACTGGAATCACAATCCAGGACTCTACCAACTGAGCTACGGCCACCACGAAGTTGCTACTACTACCGTCGAATCATATCCCGAAACTGGCAAAGCCATAAAAACAAATGGCGTCCTGGCGTGCCCGGCGGGAATCGAACCCACAACCCCCAGCTTAGAAGGCTGGTGCTCTATCCAGTTGAGCTACGGGCACCCATCGGTCACTGGTCGGGGCGAGAGGATTCGAACCTCCGACATCTTGCTCCCAAAGCAAGCGCGCTACCGGGC
>JBAYVV010000103.1:0-13768 GCA_041674465.1 Sterolibacterium sp. | reverse complement strand
GAAGTCTGCGAACGCGCGCGCATTTCAAAAATCTGGCCGAGCAGGGTGAGAGAGACGATCACCGCCGCCGCTTCGAAATAGACGCCGACGCGGCCGTGGGCGACGAAGGAAGCGGGGAAAACCTCCGGCGCCAACGTGGCTACCACGCTATACAGGTAAGCGGCGGCGGTGCCTGAAGCGATCAGCGTCCACATGTTGGGACTGCGCGTCACGACCGAGCGCACGCCGCGCACGAAGAAAGGCCAGCCCGCCCAGACGATCACCGGCGTCGACAACAACAATTCAATCCAGTTCTGGGTTTGCGGTGCGAGTACATTAAAGCGATGGGCGCCCATGGCCAAGGCCGTGACCACTACCGTCAAAGGCAGTGTCCACCAAAACCGATGGCGGAAGTCGACAAGTTCTGGAGAGACTTCCTCATCAAGCGTCGGCAACACCGGTTCCAGCGCCATGCCGCACTTGGGGCAACTGCCTGGCGTCGCTTGCCGAATCTCGGGATGCATCGGACAGGTATATATCGTGCCTGTCGGGACCGGCTCGGACACTACCTCAGGCTGCAGGTAGCGCTTCGGTTCCAGGTCGAACTTGGTTTTGCACTTGGCGCTGCAGAAGACATAGCGTCTGCCCTGGTAGTTCGAGGCAATGTCCTTGTCCGGCGCGACGGTCATGCCGCAAACGGGATCGCGGAGTGGGTCCAAGCCGGCACTTGTCGCGGCATCTTTCATGTGATTTTCCCCCAATTCGGTTTGCCAAGCCGGGGAATAAAGGCCGGTGTTTGCCTGCGGTAGTCCTCATAGTCGCGGCCGAACTGGGCAACCGCCTCGGTTTCCTCGCGCCGCGCCAGACGGGCGTACACGACCACGAGCACCGGAAACATCACCACCGTAACAAGAGTCGGCCATTGCAGCAGAAAACCGAACATGATGAGAACGAAAGCCAGATACTGGGGATGGCGCACGTGCGCATATGGGCCGTCAATCGCCAACTGGTGCCGGCGTTGTGCCCGATAGAGAACTTTCCATGCCGCGGCGAGGAGCCAGAAGCCACCGAAGATCAGCAGATTGCTGAGGATGTGGAAAGGTCCGATGTGCGGGTTGGCGCGCCAGCCGAACATCACTTCGAGCAGGTGTCCCGCATCGTGCGAGAGGAAATCGACGCCGGGAAAATGTTGCGTGAGCCAACCGGAAAGCAGATAGAGCGTCAGCGGAAAACCATACATCTCGGTGAATAAGGCGACGATGAAGGCCGCATACATGCCGAAGCTGCGCCAGTCCCGGCTGCTCTTCGGCTTGTAGAAACTGAAGGCAAAGATAATGAAGATGGCGGAATTGAGCAGTACCAGCGACCACAAGCCGTAGGCGGCGGGTTCATGGTTCATGGCGAATCCTCCTTATCCCTCGGCGTGTCGCCGTGCTTGGCAGCCTGGCGTCCGCCATGGTGGCCGTGATGCATAAACATATGCATCAGCGGGCAGGCGAGAAGCAACAGGTAGGGCAACACGCCGAGGAGATGCGCGCGATGCTCGGTCCACAGGTAGAAGCCTGCGATTGAGGTGAAGATAACCCACGCAATCCTCGACCGGTGCTCGGCGCGATCCGTTTCGTGATGTTCTTCATGCATTTTGGTGACTCCCGCACGGCGTTGGTGATCTGCCATATTTCAAATCAGTCAATCGATACCGGCATTGTCTCTGATCGCAGCCGAACGGAGGGTGACGCGGAGATTACATTTTTGTCATCTTCGATCTTGGGCCTTGTGAGTTCGGATCACCAGAAATGACCCGCCCTATCTTGACGTGAAGATAACGTATCTGTAATCGCGCCGTGCGGAAACTGTAAGCATGCGCCGAGTAGCATGGTCATCGCAGTAGAACCTCAATGCAAACCTCAATAGGAGAAATAAAATGTTCAAGAAACTTTTAGTATTGGCGGCAATCAGTACCATAGGCACCTCGGCGTTTGCAGTTGGCGACGATGAGTTGCAAAAGTCGGTGCAGCTCAAGGACGGATCCATCGTGCATGTCTTCAAGGATGGAAAGATGGCGATGGAAGATAAGTACGGCCGTGCCGTGCGCATGGAACCGGGTCATGTCATGGAAGCCAAAAATGGTGAGAAGATCAAGATGCAAGGCGACGAGGTCGGGCGCCTCGCTTCCATGCTTTTTATTACCAATTGAGTGCAGCGATTAAGCGCACAACTGCGCATGCGGGAGTTATGAGTGGCTCCTTCGGGAGCCACTTTCATATCAGCGGACACAACTACACTCGTAACGCTTCACGACTTCAATCCCGTTCGCGGCGCATTGACCTGGCTTGAATGCTATTTGATCAGGGATCCAGATCTTGCCGATGTCATGACAACACCTGCAATCAAATCGCCAATCTCATTACCGGGACGCAGAATGAATTCTGCAAGTCCCACCGCGTAGAGGGCAACGCGGTTGAAATCTCTTCCTACCCAGAAAGTTGACAGAAAAATGACCTGATGATGACGCAAATGTCATCGCCGCGTTCATGAACTGTAAGCTTGCTCTCAGTAACATTCACACAGTTGGTTTGATTAATTTGAAATGGAAAGGGGTTCGTCATGAAGATACTTTATGCGCTTGCTATTGCAGCCGCGATGCCTTTAGCGGCTTATGCTCAAGGGATACCCCTGCCTGCCGTTCCTCAGGAGGTCATGAAGGAGGCAGTGATCGACCTGAAGGACGGCACCAGGATCGTTCATAACGCAAATGGAACCATGTACCACGTGAATGGAAAGGGTCAGCGTCTTACTATGACAGGCAAGATGGAAGCCAAGGACGGCAGCGTCTATTTGATGAAGGATGGTTACGTCTGGAGGCTCATCGCGAAGGGAGAGCATCCTCACGATCCAAGATGATATTAAGTCAAAGGGAGAAACGTCATGATTGAACAAAAGGAACTGCTCAGGCTGGCCAAGAAATTTGATATTCCTGATAGCGGCTTGTCCAATATCGAGTTGATCCGCAAAGTTCAACAGAGCGAGGGAAATTTCGACTGCTATGCCAAAGCCTCGGAAGGCGTATGCGATCAACCGGAATGCCTGTGGCGGGACGGCTGCTTGCAGGAATCAATAGAACCGCCTGGTGATTTTGTGAGCTGAGCCCACCGGGGTGACATGCGACTAATAACCTGTTCAATTTTCCAAGAAGGAGTCTGTTGTGAAGATAATGACAATATCGTTCCGTATGGTGACGATTAGTGCCTGTGTGGCGAGCGCCTTGATGTCGTTTGGCGCAAGAGCTGCTGACAATGCAGAATCCTTGATGCAGAGGATCAACGCGCTGGAAACGGAACTTCGAGAACTGCGCGGTCTGGTCAAGGCGAGCCGCGAGGAGGGAGCGAGCAAACGCGAAGTGAGCGCACTGCAACAAGAGGTACGGGAGGCCAGGGAGACCTCGGCTAAATCGCAACGTCTGAGCACGACCATCGGCGGAGCCAAAGTGAGCATCTATGGCACGTTGAACGTGGATTCCGGAACGGTCGAGCGTACTGGGGCCACCAAGGGCACGACTGCGTTGAACAGCCTGGTGGGTGCGCCTGGAGCAACCCCCACGGATCTGCCAAGACGCCTCACCATGCGGTCGAACTCGTCAAACTTCGGCTTGAAGGGCGAAAAGGATATCCCGGGCGGATTGACCGCGCTCTTCCAAATCGAATCGGCCATCGGCCAGGACGGCAACGCGTCCACCTTGTCGGGACGCGATACTTTCGTGGGGGTCAGGGGGAACTTCGGCACGGTGCTTTACGGTGGCAACATCGACAGCCCCTACAAGCGCGGTGTCCAGAGCAAGGATCCGTTCTACGCCACCGGCATCGCTACCCAGAAGGGTATTTTGGGCAGCCCGGGCTTCAACGTCGGCAGCGTCAATGCCGTGGCCGGCAACACGGTGGGTGGCAATGCCGCTGCTGCTCAGCAGCAGAACGCCGGATTCGATGCCCGGCTGAACAATCTGCTGATGTACCGCAGTCCGACCTTCAATGGACTGTCCGCCGAGATCGCCTACGGCGCCAACGAGCAGAAGAGCACTTCGGTCGGCACGCAGATCAACCCGAGCGTGGGCTCGCTGCTGGTGCGCTACGAAATGGGCCCGATCTACGCGAGCTACGCCTACGAGCGCCGCAAGGATGTGTTCGGCCTGAACTCGCTGATGACACTCGTACCGGGCACGGGCGTGACGGGCGCGCTGTTCGCACCACCGGCCGGGGCTTCGTCCAAGGATACCGGCAACAAACTTGGCTTGGGCTATAAGCTCGACAATACTGATTTGCTGCTCGTCTGGGAAAGACTTGACTATCGAACCAACGTCGGCGCGGTGAATAAATATGGCCGCGATGCATGGGTTGCATCGGTCGCTCACAAATTCGGTCCCCACCGGGCAATCGCAAGTTACGGCAAGGCGGATCAGGGCAACTGCGCGCTGGCTAACGGTGCCTGCTCCACCGCCGGACTGGGCGCCAACCAATGGGCTTTGGGTTACGACTATAGCCTGGACAGCGACACTGCCCTGTACGTCTTCTGGAGCCGCATCACCAACGACGCAGCCGCGGCATACAACTTCGGGGTTTCAGGTGCTCCGGCCGCCGGCGTCGGTTCCGATCCTCAGGCCCTTGCGCTGGGATTACGCCACAAGTTCTAATTTGGTTTGGAGGCTGCTTCAATCTGACTGAAACCGCCTCCGTCTCAGGAAAGTAGAGGGGATCCGTCCCCTCATTCCGAGCACATCGCACTGCGGCAATCAGCAGCCGTTAAATCGACATGCGTATGTTTGAGAACGATTCCAGCACGTCTGGCCGTGCTGACTACCTTGTAGCGTGCGATCTCCAACAAGCGGCTGCCCACTGGGTGGGCAGTGGCTTTCTCCTGAACTACGGTGTCGATGTAGGATAACCGGCAAGCGTTCCGTCCCTCCCGAACAATGACAGAACGACCTGAATCAATCGTTCTCCTGCGACATCGATCCATTTCCGGTAACCGAAAGCCGTATAGAAGAACACCCGCGACTATCGCGCCACCGCGCGGAAAGTTGAAAAAATCAAGGCATAACAGCACTATGCGCGGTAGCGTACAGACGCTGAAAACGTTTGCATCTAAAAGATACTTGGCGATGACAAATGTGTCATCGCCGCGTGGGGAAATTGTCAGGGTCCTGATGGTACTATCTACCTCGCAGCTTCTATTAATTATTTGGAGAAATGAAATGTTGAAAAAATTGTTGATGATTGTCGCGATGAGCGCCCTTACTGCTTCGGCCTTCGCCGCCTTTCCCTCCGAGCAGGTGGAAAAGTCGATTTCGCTGAAGAACGGCTCGACGGTCTATATCCTCAAGGGCGGGAAGATGGCCATGGAGGATAAAAACGGGCGGGCGGTACGCATGAAAGAAGGAGAAGTCATGGAGACAAAGGACGGCAAGAAGATCATGATGCACGGCGACGAAGTGATGAGGCTCAATTCCATCCTGCATCCGACGTCTGACTGATTAATTGCGTTGGCTGAACGTTTGGCCACACGAGTGAGTGTTATGGAGCGGCGCCTGCGGGCGCCGCGTCCGTTTTGAAGTATCTGGAAAGCACCTCATACATCCCTTGTCGTAAATCTGCATTGCTAGCCTGAACAGTTCTTGAGTACAGCCCGGGAACAATTGTGCCGAATACTGCAACGACCTGCGGATCAAAATGCCCCTCAGAATCCCTCTCAATGATGCTCAATGCCTCGGCAAGCGCCATCGCCTTCTTGTAGGGACGTTCCGAGGTCAAAGCATCGAAGACATCGACGACCGCGAATATCCTGGCAATACGGGGAATCGTGTCGCCGCGCAGTCCATCGGGATAACCCGTTCCATCGAAGCGCTCGTGGTGATGGCGTATGGTCGGCGCAGCGCCTTCCAGCCATGGGTTGTCCGCCACGATCTCGATGCCGAGGAGAGCATGGGTTTTCATGATCTCGAACTCATCGAAGGTCAGCTTCCCGGGTTTGAGCAGGATACGGTCGGGAATCCCGATCTTGCCTACATCATGAAGAAAGGCACCGGCAACCAGATCCGCAATATCATGTTTCGGCAATCCCATGGCCTCGGCCAGCGCGACGGCATAGAACGTGACCCGGTAGTTGTGGGCATCGGTGTCCGAATCCCGCTTGGCGATGGCATTGCCCAGCGAGTGCATCAGAGAGAGGTTGGATTCCAGCAAGCGACGCGACAATCCCGCTGACCGATGCAGCATGGCCAACAGCAGTGGGTAGAGCAGAAAAGCAGTGACCAAGACGGACGTGGCCGCCGTCAATGCCCCGTTGCGGATTTGCTCTCGTTGCGTTTGCAATGTCTGCTCGTCGAGGCGGTCAATGCATTCCAGATAACCCGCAAGCGTTCCGTCCTTCCCGAACAACGGCAGAACGACTTGAATCAACCGCTCGTCGGCAACATCGATCCAGTTCCGGTGGCTTCGTCCTGGACCGGGCCAATCATGTTGCCAAGATCGAGCCGCGTCGATGAGGACAGCGGGAACGTCCTCCCAGGTTTCATAGATCAACGTCTTGTCCGGACCGAATACGCGAATGCCGACAAACCTGGAGCGATCCAGTAGGCGATTGAGTACCTCGTGTTTCTCCGCGGCCTTGGCGTCTATGACCGTTTGAATAGTGGAGGAATCGAAATGCTGCGCACCCTTCGTGGCATGTTCCAATGCAGCTTGCTCCACCCGGTGGGTTTCGAGCAGGTACGAAGCGCCGCCGGCCACGAATCCGATGACGATCGCAGCGGCGCTCAGCTTGCGAGCGAGCATCCAGCGCAGTTGTCGAGGGCTCTCCGGCAATGCGGCAGGCATCTCAATCTTTCAGGTTCTGGAGCATTTCCATCAGCATCTTGAAATGGCCGCTGACGCGACTCAGAGAAAACTCATACATTACCGCATTCTCCGCAAACTTGGCCCGTTCCACGTCCATCTCCACTGTGTTCCCGTCTACGCTGGTTTGAGATGGGGTGTGATATTTGAGTGGATAGGTGGGAGCGGCGCTTTGCGATTGCCCCGTAATGTGGCTTGACGCCGTGGTTGAGAGCGTGAGCGGTGGTGTGTTGGTTATCGATCGGGCAATGCGCAGGGCTTCCTGGAAATCGATGTCTACCGCCTTGTAGCCGGGTGTGTCGGCGTTGGCGATATTGGAAGCGATCAATTGCTGGCGATAGGCGCGCAGCCCCAGCGCCGTCTCTTGAAAGCCATGCTCACCGCCATGGTTCGACGCGCCGATCGGGAAGTGCTGCGGATGGGATCCTCCGTTCGGGATGCTGGCACCTACATTGTGTCCGCCGGAATGTGACGCGGCATTCACAACGGAACTGCTGCCGGACGGCTGGCTGATGGCCTGGGCGAGTGCAGTAGAGAACGATTGCCCTGCGTTACCACTCGGTGCTGCCACATTAGCGCCATGATTGTCATGCCCACCGCCGGAGGGCGGCTGGACAGGAGGAGGATTTCCAACTCCAGAGACCGGCGGCATGACTCAACTCACTCGTTCTTGATCAGAATGGCCTTGATCGGATCGATCGGCCCGATAGCGTGCCATTTGCTGCTGTGGTGCGATTCCATGATCTCATCATGGCAGCCATGGTTGCATTCGATGACCCAATGTTTCATCAGGACCGCCTGGCAATAGGTAAATCGGATTGCCTTGGTGTTGCAGCCGATGGCATCGGCAAGCAGGCGGCAAGAGCATCGGTTACCGTGTTCATCATGTTCTTGGTTGTTTATCATGACAATTCCGAGGCCCCGCAATAGGAGCCTCGTGACACCCTGGCTTACTTGCAGTTCTGAGGGTGATAACCATTCCTTACTACTTCAGTGATGCGCCCATATCGCGATGTGCCTGCTCCAGTGCCTTGGCTTCGCGGGCAGCGGCATCGAGCTGCTTCTGAATTTCCTGGCAATGGGAACTCATTGAAGCGTAATCGAACTTGGGATATCTGGGGTGCCCTGCCTTGTAGGACTGAGGCATTCCTTCGTGCAACCTGGCTTCAGCCTCGTAACTTGCCGCCTTCTGAGCGAAATAATCGGCGATGCGTTGATGGTCGGCAGCTGTCTTGGCGTTGGTGATGGACTCCGGGATTTCGCTGACTGTTGGCACAGTTGGTACGGAGGAGCATGCCACGAGAGACATCAGGGCAAGTGAGGCAAGAACCGTGACGAGTGAAATGCGCATGATTTTCCCCTCAAGCATTTTGGGATTTCATTGTGCAAGCATGATACGCACGAGGGCATGACCGCTGGATTACATCTCTGTCACCGCGATGTCAGGATTGGCCATGAGGCTTGCGGCAAGAACAAAAATGAGGAGAACATACGAAGCCTGAGTGTGGTTTTCCATTACTTGAACGGATGCTCAAATGACAGATAGAACAGAATGCCATACTCTCCCGACGACGGGCCTACGCCTATCGGTAAGGAAATCCCTGAGACAATCTGAAGGCCGGAAGCATAGTTTGAGGCAAAGCGGACACCGGGATTGATAAAGAAAGTCTTTTCACGCCGTCTGCTGCCGTCTGGTTGAACGAATTCTGAAGTTGTTCCGGCGGCCTCAAGCATCCAGTTGAAATTTTCCTTTGCAAAATAGATGAGACTCGCACCATAGTTGGAAGCGACCGTATTCGCCCTCGCGCCGCCAAGTTCCTTGCTGTGTGGGGTGTATGTGCCGCCGAGATTCCAGTGGGTCACGAATTCATCTGACAATTCCACGCTCAAGGGCAAATTGGCCTGGATGCCAGTTGAATCCGTTCCGTGGCCTTTTTTGTAATCGCCCGTTGGTAAGATGATTGATATCCGTGGGGCAAATGCCAGTCTGTCTTTCAAGATCGCTTGGTAGCGGTAGTTAAGCAGGATGTCTCCAACGCCACTGGTGTTGAGAGGATCGGTCAAATGCACCACAGGAATGGTATAAGAGAGCTGGTGCGTCTCATCCGGTACGGGCCATTCCTGCGTGAAGGTGTAAAGCCAATCCTTTGATTTTTTCAGGTACATGAAACTTTGGATATGCTGTACCACGCCTGCTTCCTGGTTGTACGCTTCTTCCAAAAGAAACGAGTTGTCCTGGATTTTCTTGGCTCCCTCAGCGATAGCTTGCGTTGATGCACAAATGGCAAGAATCAGCATCCAAATAATCTTATTACGCCACATGACAACCCCTTGTAGAAACAGAATTTGTTTTGATTAGATGATGGCAATGATTTGTTCCACAGAATAGGATCGCCTTCTTCGTTGCACTCCCCGATCAGACCGCAACGATGGCCACCAAGGGCAATAGCAGTTTGAAGTCGTATGCGAATGGGTCCAGTTATTTCAGGGTCAGCGGAAATTCTTGACTACCCGTACTGCAGGAGCCCGTGCCGGTCTCGCCGTGGGTCTGCCAGCGGCAATCAAGCTTGCTGCCGGCGTCGGCCACCAGCACAGAGTGGACCTGTCCGATGTGTTTCTTGTGTGGCCATGCGGTCGCCTTGTACTGCTCCGATGTCGGCTCGGTGGTTCGCCACTCTCCCTGATATTTCTTTCCATCGAGGGTGACCTCGACCCGATAGGGTTCAAAAAGACTACGCGTGAGCGTGCCACTGATTTGGCCGGCAGCTTTGGGGGATTCCAGCGTGCCCGTTGAGGCACATGCAGCGAGCATAAGACTCAGTCCGGCAGCGATGAAGATGGTTTTTTTCATGGTGTCTCCTTGCATATCTCTAGGTCAGTGGTATGGACTGCAGGATAGGTACGATGCAGAACCAAAGATAAACGGTGCTTCTACTCTACTTTAGCGACGCTGCCAGATCGCGATGCGCCTGCGCCAATGCTTTGGCTTCATGGGCTGCGGCATTCAACTGCTTCTGAAGTTCCTGGCAATGAGAACTCATCGCGGCAAAATCGTATCTGGGGCGCCCTTGGTAAGACTGGGGCATTTTTTCGTGAAGCTTGGCTTCAGCTACGTAGCTTGCTGCCTTCTGAGCGAAATAATCGGCGATGCGTTGATGGTCGGCAGCGGTCTTGGCGTTGGCGATGGACTCCGGAATCTCACTGACTGGTGGCACGGAGGAACATGCCACGAGAGACATCAGGGCAAGTGAGGCAAGAACCGTCACGAGTGAAGTGCGCATTGACATCTCCTCTAACATTAATGATGTTTGATTCTGCGCCATAGACAGTCACGCGAACATGACCGCCAGATTACAAGTCTGTCACCAAAATGTCAGGGTGCGTGATGGTCACATGTCAACGATACATTGGCGCTAGACAATGCATTTCATATCGGCTTGCCCACTATGCGTTCACCGTGATGTATAGCGACGATCCACGTTAACAAAGTGCGGCAATTATTGCCGACCGCGTGTGCAATTTGCCGGGTCATAAATCCATTTAGCATAGTCCATAGCAGGCTATGAGTGACTAGCGTAACTTGTAAATCGTTAGCACGATAAATGCTTAATGACAACCGCAAGAAAAACTTAAGGCGCATTGATGATAAACCGCATTGACCAGTTTAGTTTTAATCAAACGGCATTGAGCCTGAGTAACTATCACCAGGAGTTGCTAGCGTCGCACATCGTCAGCTCTACCTCTCCCCATTACGAAGTCGTGAGCAATAGCAAAAGACGTAGAAGCAATGCATTGGCGTTAAATCGTTTTTGCTGAATTCTCTGGCAATTGGCCAGTAAGTCATCTATGAAAGGAAATTGATATGACTGCAACCGCTGTTACCGACTCCAGCCCGTCCGTGGCCACTTATGCCGCGCTAAATGCTAAAAAGAGTTCTACTGATACCACTTCTACCACCAACGCCATATCGGCGACCGAAGATCGATTCCTGAAACTGCTGGTGACACAGCTTAAGAATCAGGATCCGCTCAATCCTCTGGACAATGCCCAACTGACCTCGCAGATGGCGCAAATCAGCACGGTCAATGGCATAGAGAAACTGAATACGACCTTGCAGTCCCTGATCAGCAACTCCAATGACTCGCAGACGATGCAGGCCGCCGCACTGGTTGGGAAAGGCGTGCTGGTGCCGGGGACGGGAATGGAGCAAAAGGCCGCGAATGGCCCGACAGTCGCCGGTTTCGCTATTGACGGCCCCGCCGATAATGTCAAAGTGACCATTAACGATGCGAATGGAATCACAGTCAGGACCATCGACCTAGGCGGGATGAAGACCGGCACCAATGTCTTCCAGTGGGACGGCAAGGCGGATAGCGGCGAGATTGCGGCGGATGGCGCCTATACCTTCAAGGTTGCCGCCAAGCGCGGCAGCGATCAAGTGGGTAGTACTGCCCTGCAATTGGGCCTGGTCGAAGGAATTATGAACAGCAGTCAGGGTGTGAGTTTGAACCTTGGCAACTTGGGAACTTTCAAAATGAGTGACGTCAAAGAATTCCTTTGAACCAGCTATTGATTCACTCTTCTTTCATTGAAGCCGCCATGCGTTTGAGTAGCGGATGCAAGAGATAGGCGAGCACTGTGCGCTCGCCGGTCTTGATCACCACCTCGGCCGGCATGCCGGCCTGCATCTGCCGGTTGCCGAGTACCTTCATGCCTTCCGGCGTAATCGAAACGCGCGCCAGATAGTAAGCGGTCTGTGGCTCAATGATCAAGTCCGAAGACACCGAATCGACGTGTCCGATCACCACCAGCGCCGGCGAGTGAGCAAATGACGAGAAGCGTACATCCACTTCCAGTCCGGCATGCACATTATCGATTAGATGCGGCGGCACCTTAGCTTCAAGCAACAGGGCCTCGTTGTGAGGCACGATGTCCATCAACTTCTGCCCGGGGCCAATCACCGCCCCCACAGTTTGCACCGCCAAGCCGACGACCTGACCTTCCGATGGCGCACGAATCACTGTGCGTCCCAACTCCTGGGTAGCCGCCTTATATTTTTCCGCATCAGCCTGTACCTCACGGCGCACATCGGAGAGTTGGCTGTCTACTTCCTTGCGATATTCCTGGTGATGCTGAATATCGCGCAACTTCATTTCGGCAATGTCGCGCCGGCCGCGCAGGATTTTGCCCTGCAAATCCGCGATGGCGCCCGTGGCCTCGGCCGCCGTGCGCTCCAGTTCCAGTTGCTTATTGCGCGGGGTATAGCCTTCCTTGACCAGATCGCGAACTCCTTTGAGTTCCTCCTGGATGAATTCCAGTTGGCTAGTGCGTGCCCGTAGCATGCCTTCGGCACCGAGAATCGAGGCTTCCTGTCCCTGGATTTGCTCCTCCATGGCATCCATGTCGGCCTGCAAAGCCATGCGCCTGGATTGGAACAACTGCAGTTGATTATTCATGGTTTGGTGGAGATAAGGATCATCCACCGCCTTCAGCAAATCCGGATGAAAACTGATCTTGTCCTGGCCACTTTGTTCCGCCAGCAAACGCCCTTCCATGGCTCTGAGCGTCAGGTAGTGCTGGCGCACGGACTCGTAATTGGCAAGCGACACCGCGTCGTCGATACTCAGCAAAGGGTCGTCTTGCTTGACTGACTGGCCCTCCTTAACCAACATCTGTTTGATGATACCGCCGGAAAGGTGTTGCACGGCTTTGCGCTTGGTGTCGATGGTGACCATGCCTTGCGTCGGCACGCCCTCATCCAGCGGCGCCAGACCTGTCCACAACAGGAAGCCGCCAAAACCGAGGCCCAGCACCCATAAACCGACGCGTGCCGGCTGGGAGGTATCCGTAGGCAGAATCAACTCGCCTTCCAAGGCGGGCACCAGAACATTACCTGGCTGATTGGGTACTGACAAATTTTGAGTTGCCATGATCTGATTAAGTCTAAAAAGACCCGCACCGAGTTGCGTCTGAGTTGGTTCAGAACATGCTGGCGTGCCCCCATACATCCTTGGAGCACATACAAACTGCCTTCTGGCAGTGTCTCTCGGAGGTAATCAGTGAGAGTGACCAGAGCCAGATCTGCTGCTGGAGCCAGATCTGCTGCTGGAATCGCTTCCGTAATAGCCACCGCCGGCGCAACCGCCCAGCAATGTGGCAATGACTGCTGCAACGACTACCAATAATTTCTTTGACATCATGCTCACCTTGTATTGAGAAAAACGATTTAATCCGGCGCTTAAATGGCCGGGGGCATTAGTGCTTTCAATGCTGATGCTCAGACCCTTCGCCCTTTTGATTGCTTGACGACGTGGATTGATCATGCGCGTGGTTTCCATGTCCCATCATGCCCATCATGTGTTCATGTCCGCCAAAAACCACAACAGCTAACATAACTACCATCATCACCAGCATGACTTCACCTTTTTGGAACCGCTTCATCTTTTCACTCCTGGATTGTGTTTCGCATGAGAAACGTCATGCCCGCTATTAACTTCCTTGCCGATTTCTTATCACTCCAAACCACGTGCCAACCGCCATTGTTTGACTAGCGCATAGATCGCCGGAATCACGGCGAGCGTCAGCACCGTCGAGGAAATCATGCCTCCGACCATGGGGGCGGCAATGCGGCTCATGACCTCTGAACCGGTCCCTGTGCCCCACATGATCGGCAAGAGACCCGCCATAATGGCCACCACGGTCATCATTTTCGGTCGCACGCGCTCGACTGCACCTTCCATCACTGCCTCGTAGAGGTCTGCGACGTTCGGCGCACGCCCTGATACACGGCACTTTGTTTTGATCGCTTCCCAGGCATGATCGAGATAGATCAGCATCACCACGCCGGTTTCGGCCGCCACCCCGGCCAGGGCGATAAAGCCGACCGCCACCGCCACCGAGAGGTT
>JBAYVV010000102.1:0-13991 GCA_041674465.1 Sterolibacterium sp. | reverse complement strand
GATTCAAACCAGGGCGAAGCGGAGCCCTGGTCCACAACCTTGCGCCTGACAACCCCGCGGCTCGGCGAAGTCGAGGCTGCTTTGCGGTTGGGAGCAAACGGCGTGCATATTGCGTTGATTTCCCCTTCCGACAGCAGCGTTTCCGACCTGCGCAACGGCGCCCCCAAGCTCGAACAAGCCTTGAGTGCTGCGGGCGTTCCGCTGCTCGGATTGACTGTCAATCAGGCGCAGGAAGAGTAAATGGCCTCGAGTGACAGCGCCGGCAGCAAGCAGCGTTCGCTGGCGATTGCCCTGGCCTATGCCGCGGGAGACACGGCGCCGCGCGTCGTTGCCAAGGGACGCGGCCTCATTGCCGAGGAGATCATTCGCCGCGCCCGCGAATACGGGGTATTCGTGCACGAATCGCCGGAACTGGTGACACTGCTGATGCAATCCGATCTGGACGACCGTATTCCTCCCCAGCTTTATGTCGCGGTCGCGGAATTATTGGCCTGGCTCTATCGCCTCGAACAGCAAGCGTAGCCTGCACAACCAGCACACATCCAGCGCAGCCTTTGAATGCCGCGCAACATCGTTTAAACTACTCGTTTGACGCTCATGGTAGCGAAAACCACCCACTGATGATGAAACACGCGAAAAGCGGCATAAAGTCCCGCCCCCTCCCGTCCTCCCCCTCGCGGGAGAGGCGATTGGTTTGCTCGCTGCGCTCGATATATTACCCAGCGCTGATTTTTGTTGTTTCACGCTAAACCGAGTGGATCAGAAATGGCCGAAACACCCAAAGAGACCGAAGAACGCCTAAAGGTCATCCGCCTGGAAGTCGAAGAATTGAAGCGCCTGCTGGCCAACGAAGTGGCACAGCAGAAGAAAGCTATGATTCTCCAGGCGATTCAAAAAAGAGAAGCGATCCTCGCGCCCTATGAAGAGGCGAAAAATAAGCTGCTCCGGGAAGCTGAGGAGCAGAGGAAAGCCATGCTCCGCGAGGCCGAGGAGCAAAGAAAAGCCATGCTCAAGATCGAGTTGGCCCAGACCGAGGAAGAAAGCGAATACCTGCTGCACTCCGAAGTCGAAATCGTTTCTATCCTGCGCGCATTGAAGGACAGCAACGAAACCGTCACGCTGTATTTCAACAATGCCAATGACTTCGTCCTGACCTCGATCTTCTCCGTCTCGGATGAGGAGAACGTCATTGCCCTTTACGCCGGCGGCAATGCAACAGCCAACCGTCAGGCCATGCTGGCCGACAAACTGTATGGCGTGTCGAGCCTGGAGAAAGTCAGGGTCCAGTTCGTGCTACACGGCCTCAAGCTGGCGCAATACCGGGGCCGCCAATGCTTTATCGCCGACATGCCCGAAGCGATACTGCGCTTGCAGCGCCGCGAGAACTTCAGGCTGATTGTGCCGATTCGGATGCCGGTCAAGTGCATCATCCCAATACCGCCAGCGGAAGACCAGCCGGAGGGTTCTCCGGAAGTCAATGTCGAGGTCAGCGTCATCGACGTCAGCGGCGGCGGCATCGGCATCATCATGCCCCCAGAAGATGTGAATTTTGCACCGGACATGGTTTTCGAGAAGTGTCAGATCGAATTGCCCGGCATTGGAACGATCGTCGCCACGCTACGCGTGCGCAGCACTTTCGAGGTCAGCGTGCGTGACGGCCCGGTGAGCCGGCGCGCCGGCTGTCAGTTCGTATCTCTGGCAGGCCCGATGCTGGCACTGCTGCAGCGCTATATCATCAAGGAGGAACGCGAGCGCAAGGCTCGCGAGGCCGGATTGGCCAAAGGCAAGGGCTAGGGTCTGTTCACAATTAATCGGCGCGATCGCTTAATTGTGAACAGACCCTGGCTTTCTCTCAGTTTCTCCCGCCAACCTGCAGTACGATCTTGCCGATGTGCTGGCTGCTCTCCATGAGTCGATGCGCCTCGGCAACTTGCGCCAGAGGAAAAGTGGCGTGTATGTGCGGCTTGAGACGCCCGGCAGACAATTCAGGCCAAATCTGCCGAAGTAAAGCCTCCCGGATTGCCGACTTCTCGACCACGCTCCGCGGCCGCATGGTTGAACCGGTCAATACCAGCCGCTTCAACATCACCGGCATGAAGTCGAACGGGGTCTTGCTACCCTCCAGAAAGGCGATCATCACCAGCCGGCCGTCGCGGCGCAGCAGCTTCACGTTCTTCTGGATATAGTCGCCGCCGACCATGTCGAGGATCACATCAACGCCCTCTCCCGCGGTGATTTGCTTTACCCGGGCAACAAAATCTTCCTGTCGGTAATCAATCGCATGGTCGGCGCCATGATTCATGCAGAATGCTGCCTTCTCGGCGTTGCCGACCGTCACGATCACTTCCGCGCCAAGGTGGCGCGCCAGATGGATGGCTGTCAGGCCGATGCCGCTGGAGCCGCCATGCACCAGCAATCGCTCGCCGGCCTTGAGGCCTGCCATTTGCACCAAGTTGGCCCAGACCGTAAACCAGGTCTCGGGCAAGCCGGCCGCCTCGGACAGGGTCAGGCCGGCGGGAACGGGCAAGGCGTGCGCCGCAGGTGTCACACAGTACTCGGCATAGCCGCCGCCCGGCACCAGTGCCGTGACCACGTCGCCCACCTGCCAGTCCGTCACGCCGCTGCCCAAGGCAGCAACGCATCCGGCCACTTCCAGGCCAAGTATCGGTGAAGCATCCGGGGGAGGCGGGTAGAGTCCCGCACGCTGGGCGACATCGGGCCGGTTGACGCCGGCAAAATCGACCTGAATCAGAATTTCGCCAGGGGCAGGAACGGGAACAGGACCTTCCGCCAAGTGCATGGCATCGGCGGTGCCGGCAGGGCCGACGGCGATGAACTTCATTTCAATGCGCTATGCGGGCAGGCCTACACCTGCATGTTCATGATGTCGTGATAGGCAGAAACCAGCTTGTTGCGTACCTGCACCATCTGCTGGAAGGAGACACTGGCTTTCTGCAGGTTGACCATGACATCCTGCAAATTGACGTTGCTGCTGCCTGCGGCAAAGTCCTGAGTCATCTGTTTCGCCGATTGCTGCGCCTGACCGACCTGATCGATGGCGCTTTTCAGGGCCAGGGCGAAATCCGTACCCTCACCCACCGCACCCGCGGGTTGGGCCGGCTTGCCGGCCGCGACGGCAGCTGCCGAGCGCAACTCCAGCAACATCTGGTCAAGGTTTCGAGTGTCTATCGCCATGCTTCACCTCCTGGTCCATTCAAGTTAACGGACCGTTCTGAGATTTTATTAGCAATCCACATGCCAGGATCGCTATTTATTTCGCGAAATCGTCACAAATAGCCTTCGTCACGGTATTGCTTGAGCTTGTAGCGCAGGGTTCGCTCCGACAATCCGAGCCGCTCCACCGCCAGGCGCCTTGATCCGCCGACTGCGGCCAGGGTATCCAGGATGTGCTGCCGCTCCAGATTGCGCATGCTGGCCTGGGATTCGCCGGCACTGGAAGTTCCTGGGGTGGCCAAGGTAGCCGTGGTGGCCACAGGGGCGGCAGCGATGGCGCCCGGAATAGCGACGCCGGTAGAAAACAGCAGGTGCTCCGCCTCTATGGTTTCCCCCGGTGCAAGAATCAGGGCACGCTGAATGACGTTTTCCAATTCGCGCACATTGCCCGGCCAGGAATGTGCGGCAAGTTTTGCCGCTGCCGCATCGGACAGGCTTGCCGAACGACCCACACGTCCGCCATGAACGGTGATGAAATGCCTTGCCAAGGGCAGAATGTCGGCAGGACGCTGACGCAGGGCAGGAATCTCCAGCGGAAAAACATTGAGGCGGTAATAGAGGTCTTCGCGGAAACCGCCTTGCTTGACTTCTTCTGCCATGTCCCGGTTGCTGGTTGCCAGCACGCGGATGTCGAGCGCCACCGGCTTCTTCCCGCCGACACGCTCCACTTCCCTCTCCTGCAGGACACGCAACAGTTTCGCCTGCAATGACAAAGGCATTTCTGAAATTTCGTCGAGCAGCAAAGAACCACCATTGGCCTGCTCGAACTTACCGGCCTGCGCCGACTGGGCTCCGGTGAATGCACCTTTTTCGTAACCAAACAAAGTGGCTTCGAGCAGGTTGTCCGGAATCGCCGCACAGTTGATCGCGACGAACGGGCCTTTGCCGCGGGTAGATTGCTCATGGATATAGCGTGCAAACACTTCCTTGCCGGTACCCGATTCACCGGTCAGCAGCACCGTGGCATCGCTGCGCGCGACCCGCGCGGCCAGCAACAGCGTGTCCCGAGTCAGACGGTCCTCGGCGATCACGCCTTCGCTGAGAGGTGCGCTGGCGTAGCGATCGATCTGACCCAGAAGGGTCTTCGGCTCGAAGGGCTTGAGCATGAAGTCGCAAGCCCCGCCGCGCATCGCCGCAACGGCCTTGTCGACATCACCGAAGGCGGTCATCAGCAACACCGGCAAACCCGGCGAACGCGAGCGAATTTCGCGCAGCAGTTCGAGGCCATCCATCGGCGCCATGCGCAGGTCGGAGATCACCATGTTGAAGGTATGCCCGCTCAACAACTGCAATGCTTGCGGTCCTCCCGCCGCCCCTTGAGCGGTATGGCCTGCCGACTCCAGGGTGATCAGCAAGGCGTCGCGCAAGGCGTCATCATCTTCGACGACGAGTATTTTCAAGTGCTCAGCCACGGGTTCCCCATACACAAACAGTGAAATTGCAGAACAGGTTTGTCATCTCGTCCAAGGTTCTCAACTTCGCTTTCTCGTTAGTCTGCAGACTGATGCGCCAGAGCCAGGGTCACGGTAAATTCAGTGCCGACGCCAGGTTCGGAAGATACTTCAATGTTACCACCATGCGCCCGTGCCACACCACGGGCGATGGCCAAGCCCAGCCCGGTGCCCTCGGCGCGCGTGGTAAAAAACGGCTCGAACAAGCGCGCCACGACGGTCGCCGCCATGCCGGGACCGTTATCGCGAATCGCGAATGCCAGGGTCTCGCCCGCCCTTCTCACTGACAGATGGACTTCGCCGCCAATCCGCGAACCGGCGGCATGCAATGCATTCTCAAGCAGGTTGGTCAATGCGCCAACGATTGCCTTGCGATTGCCCTGCAAAAACAATTCGTCGGAAGACTCACCCACCTGAAACAGCACGGCGCGAGTTCGCGCCAAAGGCTCGATGGTTTGGCGCAATTCCTGCAGCAGATCGGCGACAGCCATCACTTCACGACCCAGCACTTCGCCGCGCGCAAACAACAGCACGTCCTGTATCAGCCGCTCGAGATGCTTGAGCCGGCCGACGGCCTTCTGCGCAATACTGATCCGCGTCGCCTCTGCCATGTCCGGAGTTTCCAGGTTGGCGGTGTAGAGTAGAGCCGCAGACAGTGGCGTGCGCAACTGGTGCGCCAGTTGTGCCGCCATCTCGCCCATCGCCGCGAGCCGTTCGTGACGTTCCGCCTGGGCTTTGAGGCGGTGTGCTTCGGTGATGTCATGCAGCAGCACGATGCGTCCGCCGGCCGAGTCCAGGGCAGTCACCGTCACCGCCAGGCGGCGAACAGCGTGGGCTACCTCGGCAATATATTCGCCGGGGGTTTCACTGGGCAGCAGATGTTCCCGTTCCACGGCTTCCCAAGGTTCCCCCAGCAAGGCAAGCCCCAGCGTCGCCTCAGCTGCCGGATTGGCCTGCACCACCCGGCCCGTGGCGTCCAGCACCGCGACACCGGCCGGCAGGGCGGACAACAGCAGGGTTAGTCGTTCCGTCAATGCAGCTTTTTCCACATATTGCTGGCGCAATGCACCATTGGCGGCGGCCAGTTCGGATGTCAGAGCCGCGACCTGGCTTTGCAGGCTGGTATAGGCGGTAGAAAGCTCCTCGGAAGCCTGATTGAAAATCCGGAAGGCTTCGGCCAGACGCAACGATTCGGGCTGCGCCTCGTTCTGGACCGGTTCTTGCTGTGGAGTCGTTGTCATGGTTGGCTGGGACCTTTCATCTGATGATGGCAGATTCGGCCATGCGAGACAAGACTGACGAGCCAGACTGACGCCCCCCGATCTTAAGCCTTGAAATACAGGCCAAAGAGGCCCTTTTTTCGCCCGCCTGACCTGGTTTGACTGGGCATAATCCGCCAAGCGCAAGCATTGGGCGTCATTGGGCAAATAAGCAAACCACCAACCGGATCCACAGGACATGGCGAGTACAGATCAAACTACTACCCTACCCTATTCTTTCGCAGGCTTAAGCCAACTTCCCGTCAGCCAGATCATCATGCTGCTGGCTGGTGTAGCGATGTCGATAGCCTTGATCGTCGGGGTCTGGATGTGGAGCAAGAATGTCGAGTACAGCGTGCTGTTCTCCAACATCTCCGAACGCGACGGTGGACAGATCATCGCTTCGCTGTCGCAAATGAATGTTCCGTACAAGTTTTCCGAAGGCGGTGGGGCGATCCTCGTCCCCGCAACCCAGGTGCATGACGCCCGGCTCAAGCTCGCTTCGCAAGGGCTGCCCAAAGGCGGCCTGGTCGGTTTCGAGGTGATGGAAACTCAGAAACTCGGCGCCAGCCAGTTCCAGGAACAAGTCAATTATCAACGGGCACTTGAAGGCGAACTGGCGCGTTCGATCCAATCGCTGCAGGCGGTGCAAGGCGCCCGGGTTCATCTCGCGATACCCAAGTCGTCTGCTTTCCTGCGCGATGAGGAAAAACCGACCGCCTCGGTCGTGCTCAATCTATACCCAGGCCGTGTGCTCGAGGCCAACCAGATCGCCGGTATCGTGCATCTGGTCTCGTCAAGCGTGTCAAAGCTGGCCCCGGCCAATATCAGCGTCATCGACCAGAATGGCAATCTGGTCTCGCAGCCGCGCGATCCGTCGCGCGAGGCTGGGCTGGATCCATCCCAGCTCAAATATCTGCATGAGCTCGAGGCCAGTTATATCCGCCGGATTGAGGCCATCCTCGATCCGGTGGCCGGCCCTGGCAATGTGCGCGCCCAGGTGGCGGCGGAAGTCGATTTCTCGCAAACCGAACAAATGGCGGAAACCTACAAGCCCAATCCGAGTCAGGAAGCTGCCATCCGCAGCATGCAGACTGCCGAAAGCGGGAGTGCCACGCCCGCTGCAACCGGCGTCCCCGGCGCCTTGACCAATCAGCCTCCGGTTCCTGCCACGGCCCCCATCACCACGCCGGGCGCACCTGCTACTGGCGCCGGCGCGAATGCAGGCACACAAGCGTCGAACAGCAGCCGGAATGCCACCACCAATTTCGAACTCGACAAGACCGTCAAGCACACCAAGGGCAGCGCCGGCAACATCAAGCGGCTTTCCGTTGCCGTGGTGGTGAATAACAAGAAGGGACCTGCGGACAAGGATGGCAAGGCCAAAGCAATCCCCTTCACGCCCGCCGAACTGACCCAGGTCAATGCCCTGGTGCGCGAGGCGATGGGCTACAACAAGGATCGCGGCGACACACTCAACGTCGCCAATGTCTCCTTTACGGTCGGCGAAAAGGAAATCGTGCCCGACCTGCCGTTCTGGAAAAACCCCGAACTGATGGGCATGTTGCGGGAAAGCCTGAAGTACATCCTGATCACCCTGGCAGCCTTCCTGGTATGGAACAAACTGCTGAAACCACTCTATGAGAGAATAATGTACGACCTTGCCGCCTTGAAGGAAGAACGTGAGCTTCCGCCACCAACAGATGGAGAAGAAGCCCCGGTGGTCCAGAAAAAACAACTCAACCGCAAGCAGAGGGCATTCGATGCCAAGCTCGAGAGCGCGCGCGATCTGGCACAATCCGATCCCCGGGTTGTCGCCGACGTGATCAAGTCATGGGCTGGCGCTAATGAGTGACGATGGCTGAAGAAATTGACAAAGGCGTAGAGAAAGGCGCCGTTCTACTGCTCGCCCTGGGCGAGGATCATGCAGCCGAGGTACTCAAGCATCTCGGCCCCAAGGAAGTGAATAAGCTGAGCCATGCCATGGCAAAGCTCAAGGCCACCCCGCGCGACAAGATCGAGGAAGTGCTGGACGAACTCGATCATGACACGGAGATGGGCACCACCATCTCCTCCGACGAGGAAATGATCAAGGCCATGCTGGTCAAGGCGCTCGGCGAGGACCGCGCCGCCGGCCTGATCTCGCGCATCATGCAGGGCAGTGACACGGCGGGTATCGAAGGACTCAAGTGGATGGATGCACCCACCGTGGCCGACATGATCCGCAACGAGCATCCGCAAATCATCGCGACCATCCTGGTGCATCTGGAGTTCGACCAGGTCGGCGAAATCCTCAAGCTATTCACCGAGCGCCTGCGCAACGACGTGGTGCTGCGCATCGCCACCCTGGAAGGCGTGCAGCCACAGGCCCTGGCCGAATTGAATGACGTGCTGAAGCGGCTCCTGGCGAGTTCCTCGAACATCAAGAAAGCCGCCATGGGCGGGGTGCGGCATGCGGCCGAAATCCTCAACTTCGTCGGACAGGCAGCAGAAACCGCGATCATCGACAGCGTGCGCGAATACGATCCAGACCTGGCGCAACAGATTCTTGACGAAATGTTCGTGTTCGAAAATCTTCTGGATGTCGACGACCGCGGCATCCAGTTGCTGCTGCGCGAAATCCAGTCCGATTCGCTGATCCTGGCCCTCAAGGGCGCTTCCGAAGAACTGCGCGAGAAAATCTTCAAGAACATGTCCTCACGCGCTTCCGAAATGCTGCGCGAAGACCTGGAAGCGAAAGGTCCGGTGCGCCTTGTTGAGGTCGAAGCCGAACAGAAAGAAATTCTCAAGATCGCGCGTCGCCTTGCCGACGAAGGTCAGATCCAGCTCGGCGCCGGGGCACAAGATGCCTATATCTAGCGACCATCGAAGCGCCTCAGGGAATCTACAGCTGATGCACATCCTGGCGTAAGATGTCTCCGTTGTCCTTTCCTCTTTAATCCCAATGCCGGCAAAAATCAGCGACAGCAAGCTCACTGCCTGGGAACGCTGGGAAATGTCGAACTTCGATCCGCCCCGCGACCCGAATCATCCCCTCGCATCGGGTGAAGCCGCGATCACTTTATCGACAGCCGAAGAAATCGAGAAGCTCAAGCATGAGGCTCAGGAAGCCGGACACGCGGCCGGCAAGGCCGCCGGCTATGCCGAGGGGCAAATGCGTGCGCGTGCCGAGGGGGCGCGTCTGGCGGCGCTGGTCACACAACTCGACAGCGCCTTGAAAGTTTTCGACCAGCAGGTGGCCGAAGATCTGCTCGCTTTGGCACTGGACGTGGCACGTCAGGTGATACGCCAGGCCGTTGCGGTCAAGCCCGAGATCTTGCTTGAAACCATCCAGGAAGCCCTCACCCTGACCCACCATCCCCACGCCACGATTCACTTGCACCCTGAAGATGCCTCGCTGGTGCGCACCTACTTTGGCGAGCAGCTGGCCCATGCTGGCCATCGGATCCAGGAAGACAAACGGCTGCAGCGTGGCGGTTGCACGATCGAAGCAGGCGGCAGCCAAATTGACGCCCGTTTGGCCACGCGCTGGCAGCGCGTGGTCGCCACGCTTGGCAGCAATGCCGACTGGCTGGTGGCGGATGTTGATGCGGCGAGCGACGCAAGCGCAACGCCCTAACGCTCATGGCAGCGAAAGCCACCCGCTGACGATGAAACACGCGAAAAGCGGCATAAAGACCCACCCCCTCCCATCCTCCCCCTCGCAGGGGAGGCGATTGACTTGCTCGCTTCGCTCGATAGTTCACCCAGCGCTCACTTTTGTTGTTTCACGCTAATAGACTCTCATGAACGCGCCGGATAATTCTCATCTCACCAAGTGGCGCGATTTTCTGTCGGATTGCCGGCAGCAGGCCGGATACGCATCGCCGTTCCAGGCGTCAGGCCGCCTCACACGGATCAACGGCCTGGTGATGGAAGCCACGGGAATCAAGCTGCCGCTGGGTTCCAACTGCTGCATCCAGGCACCCGACGGTGGCATGGTCGAAGCAGAGGTGGTGGGCTTTGCCGGCGAAAAACTGTTCATGATGCCGAGCGAGGATGTGTATGGCTTGTCTCCGGGCGCCCACGTCATGGCACTCGAAACGGCGCCGCCGATATTGCGTGCCGGAGAACGCTTTTCTGTCCAGGGCAATCATGTCGACCGCGTCAAGCATGTTCCGGTCGGTGATGCACTGCTTGGTCGCGTACTCGATGGCAACGGCCGCCCGCTCGACGGACTCGGCCCGATAGAAACCAAGCATTCCCGCTCCCTGCAAGGCACCACGGTCAATCCGTTGTCGCGGGCACCGATTACGCGCAGCCTGGATGTCGGCATTCGTGCCATCAATGCCCTGCTCACCGTGGGACGCGGCCAGCGCCTGGGATTGTTCGCCGGTTCCGGCCTGGGAAAAAGCGTTCTGATGGGAATGATGGCGCGCTACACCGAAGCCCAAGTCATCGTGGTCGGCCTGATCGGCGAACGCGGCCGCGAAGTCAAGGAGTTCATCGAAGACATCCTGGGCAAGGAAGGCATGCGTCGTTCCGTCGTGGTGGCCGCCCCGGCCGATACCAGTCCGCTAATGCGTCTGCAAGGCGCCGCCTATGCCACGGCGATTGCCGAGGAGTTTCGCGACCAGGGCCGCCAGGTCTTGCTGATGATGGATTCGCTCACCCGTTACGCCATGGCCCAGCGCGAAATCGCACTGGCGATCGGCGAGCCTCCGGTCACGCGCGGCTATCCACCTTCGGTGTTTGCGCGCTTGCCGCAACTCGTCGAGCGTGCCGGCAATGGTTCCGAAGGCGGGGGCTCGATTACCGCGTTCTACACGGTGCTGGCCGAAGGCGACGATCAGCAGGATCCGATTGCCGAAGCCGCCCGGGCGATACTCGACGGGCATATCGTCCTTTCGCGCCACCTTTCTGATGCCGGGCATTATCCGGCCATTGACATTGAGCAATCGATTTCACGCGCCATGACTAACCTCATCGAGCCCAAACACCTGGCCCAGGTGCGCCAGTTCAAGCTGCTCTACTCGCGTTTCCAGCGTGCGCGCGACCTGATCGCGGTGGGCGCCTATGCAGCAGGCTCTGACCCCGTGCTCGACCAGGCCATCCTCATGCAACCGCAGTTCGAGCGCTTCCTGCAGCAAGACTTGCATGAACGTGCCAATTACGCCGAAAGCCTGGCTCAGCTCAATCAATTGTTCAACAAACAGTAAGCTTTGATTTTTCCGATTTCGATGCCATGACCAAACCCTTTCCTCTGCAGACTTTGCTCGAACTGTCGCAGGTACACATGGACGACGCTGCTCGCCGGCTCGGCGAGCTGCTGGCCGGTGAGCAGGAAGCCGGTGCGCGCGTTGTTCTGCTGCAGCAATACCGTGACGAATATCACCAGCGCTTTATCGTTGCCGCCCAAAACGGTATCGGGCGCATGGCCTGGAGCAACTACCAGTCGTTTCTGACTCGGCTCGACGAGGCCATCGTGCAGGCACAGGCCCTGGTAGGGCAATCCAAACAGCGCACCGCCGTAGGCCAGCGCGAATGGCTGGACAAGCGCGGTCGCGTGCAGGCGTTTGACAGCCTATCCGAAAGACATCGGCGCCGCGAGCAGTACGCCGAAAACCGCCAGGATCAGAAGGTGCAAGACGAACATGCTGCGCGCCTGAGACAGCTAACAGAAGAAGACTAGACATCAACTGCTGGCGCCAGAACTGGCACGTTGCTTGCTGCATTAGTCGCGACAGGTCGACATAACGTCTGCCGCATCGCGAGGAAAGCACCATGCCGGAAATGACAGCCATGCCCATCCTGCCTGTGGCAGCGGCGTCCGCCAACCCTGTGCAAGCCTCGGGCAACCGGGCCGCACCCACTGAGGACATAAAGCCCACTACCAGTGTTCAGGGCATGGAAAGCAACAGTGCAAACTCTGGAACCAGCACCGTTCAGAACGACACTCCGGATTCCTTTGCGCAAGTGCTGCAAAAGCAGATGGATATCGCTCCTGCCCAACCGCAACTGGCTGCAACCCTGATCGTCGAGCCCGCACAAATTTTTGCGGCGACTGAAACGCCGGTCCTGGATGGGACCGCCCTGCCATTGACGGATGACACGCTGGCATTGGATGCCCTGCGCCAGGCAGCGGCTTCCATGCAAGATCAGGCTATTGCCTCGCAGCTCGCGTCTGATGATGCACTTGCGCTGGATCCGGACATTGCCCGGCCAGTCGCCGCCATCGCGGACGCAAGCACAATCGCACTGCCCGGTATGTCAACCAAGCCCGAGACTGTTGTGAATGAAAGTAATCTATGGACCCAGTCTGATGATGAAAACAAAACCGCGCGCGATGACTCCTCGGCCGGACAATCGCCCTACCTGCTGGGCACGCTGGCGCAGCCTGTAGTCAAGCTCGATACCGCCGCTTCCGCTTCCACTGAGGCCACAGGTGACGAAACAGCAGCTGCATTCGGGACCACGGGGCAACTTGCCGGTGCCTTTCAGACACAGAAGCAGCCTTTGCTTGCTGACAACGCGCAGCCGACGAAGCTTGCCGAAACTTCACAACCAGCGGCAGACAAGACGGCAGAATTTGCCGCGACCTTGAATGTTCTCGACGACATGGGGCAGGTACGTCCCAAGAGCGAGGCGCTATCCACCGACAGCGATTTCCAGAACCTGCTCGCAGCCGCCCAGGCGTTCAGCCAGGGAAAAACAGCCGCAGCTCATGCCTCGAGTGCCAGTCATGCACCCAGCAGCCTGCCTGTCGATACGCCGGTCGGGACCCGCGGTTGGGATGGCGACGTCGGCAACAAAGTCATCTGGATGATCGGCCGGCAGGAGCAAAGAGCCGAACTGGTTCTGAATCCGCCGCAACTCGGGCGCGTCGAGGTTTCTCTGTCGATAAATGCCAACCAGACCAACGCCGTCTTCGTCTCGGCCAATCCCGCCGTGCGCGATGCGCTGGAAGCCGCGATGCCACGTTTGCGCGAAATACTCGCGGATGCCGGCATCAACCTCGGTCAGGCCCAAGTTGGCGGAGATGCGAACAGCAATGGTGCCGCCAATCAATCGACAAACCAGCGCGAAAGCTGGGATAATTCCAGGCGCGCCATGAACCGCCTGGACTCGGCCAACCCTCTAGAGAGCCTGCGTCCGCTTGCTTCCCCGCAATGGCTCAAACAGTCGAATGGCCTGGTTGACGTGTTCGCGTAAATTGCTGCTCAGAATAGAGATCGCCGGATTTTGCGCAGCGCCGCGGCATAATCAGCATTTAACACATCAGCATTAGGAGCATCGGATGGCAAAAGCCCCCGCCAAAGAAGACAAAGCCGCCGAAGAGGCAGCACCCGCAAAACCGAAGAGCAAGCTGATCCTGCTCATCGTCGTCGGCCTGATCGTGGTATTGGCGATCGGCGGCGGTGCGGCTTTCTTTTTGCTGAAGAAGAAAGCACCCGCCGGCGACGAGGAAGAAGCCGCCACGGCCCACGCGAAACCAGAGGCTAAACCGACTTTCGTCAAGCTCGAAGCTTTCACGGTCAAGTTGCTGCCCGATGAGGGCAAGCAGGAGCAGCAATTCATGCAGACCGTGCCGGAGTTCAAGGTGCTCAATCCGCCTGTCGCTGAAAACGTCAAGAACTACATGCCGGAAATTCGCCATAACATCCTGCTGCTGCTGTCGAGCCGAAGACCAGCGGAACTCTCCACTCCGCAAGGCATGGAGAAACTCTCCGTAGACATTCGCAATGTGGTCAACCAGATTCTCGACGGCACTCCCAAGCCGAAATCCGGCAAGCACGACAAGGAGGGCGCGAAGGACGACAACAAAGCCGGTCCTGACGATTCCATCCAGGCCGTGCTGTTTTCCACCTTCATCATCCAGTAATAATGAGCCAGGATTTTCTATCGCAGGAAGAAGTCGATGCCCTGTTGAAAGGCGTGACGGGTGACGTCGAGGAAGTGGCTGCAGCCGATGGCGATGGTGCCAGCGCAGTCAAGTCCTACGATATCGGACGCCAGGAACGCATCGTGCGTGGGCGCATGCCGACGCTCGAAATCATCAACGAGCGGT
>JBAYVV010000101.1:0-14437 GCA_041674465.1 Sterolibacterium sp. | reverse complement strand
GTGGTCTCGCAGAATGTCGCGTTGATATCCAGAATGCGTTGCTCCGGATCTGTGATGCAGATTCCCTCATGCGCATTCTCGAAGACGCTGGCCGCAAGGCGCAGTTGGGCTTCGACCATCTTACGCTTGGAAATGTCCTGGACCGAACCCAGGGAGCGACGTGGTTTACCGCCGGCATCGTAGTCGGTTTTCCAGCGCGCATGCATATGCTTGATGCGTCCATCGGCGAGAAGGACGCGATGCTCGATATCGCCGGGAACACGGCGGGCAACCGAGTCTTGGTAGGCCCGATCAACCATTGCCCTGTCGTCGGGATGGATAGCGTCGAGGTAAGCTTCATAGGACATGGTGCGGATGCTGGTTTCCCGCTCGAAAATGCGATCACTGGCTTCCGACCAGGTCAGCAGATTCCGGCCCAGGTCGAGTTCCCAACTCCCCAGACGGGCGAGTCGCTGTGCTTCGTCGAGTTGTTGCTTTTGCTGGCCAAGCAATTGGCGCGAGTACCGCATGTTCTTGAGATAGATTGCACTGCTGGTCAAGCCTGCAAGCAGAATAATCCCAAGGCTGGCAAGGAAGGCAAAATCGACATTGCGCTGACGACCCAGCGAGGCTAACTGCGGAAACGGCTGTGTCACACTCAGTTCCAGATCGTATTCGGGTAGTGCATACCTGGTCAGAATAACGGGAACATCGCCGTGGTCGAGCCGTTGCAAAGCAGGATAGCGTGCATCGCCCCATGGCGTGATGCTCAGTTCAGGGAACTCGGTTCGATGATAGGTGTTTTGCCTTACCGTGGCATCGAGTCGATGGAGGCCGACATTATGCAAGGCGCGCATTTCCAGGTTCTGCGCCCGCGCCAGAACGACGATGCCATGGTTGTCGGACAAGAAGGCGTCGGCCTGGTTTACCCAGGTGCCCAAGGAGGACAAATCGATCTTTACCACCACGAAGCCGAGAAAGCGATCCCCCTGCGCGACCGGGGCCGAAAAGAATATGCCCGGAATTCTGGTCGTCCGGCCTACGGCGAACTGGTGGCCTCGCCGCCCTGCTTTGGCTTCCTGAAAATAGACGCGGTCGCTGTAATCAACACCGATAGGGCTCGCCGGCGTACCGGCATTGCCGGCGGCAAAGCCTTTGCCGGCGGCATCGCCGACCCAAAGTGCGCCGAGGGACAGATGCTTCTCCGAGTTGGCAAGAAACTGGTTGAGCGCCTCCCAGGAGGCGGCAGCCTTGGCACAGCGTTTCGTCGCATTTCCGCATTCCCTCTCCATGAGGGCATGCCGAATCTGTTCGTTTTCGGCGAGAGTGGCGGCGACACCGCTGCGCAAGGAAAGTATCTGCTTGACACCGGAAACGATGCCTGTTCCAAGAAGTCTGGCCTCCTGGATGTCGTGATGCAAGGCGGCGTCGATTTGGCGATCATGTTCGTGATTGACGATAAGCCAGGAGGCCACTATCCAGAGCAGCGCCGCAACACTGCCTAGCGCGATCAATTTCCAATGTCCCGGTTGAAAGGGCAAGGAAGCGTCGCGCACGCCGGGTGTCACCATCTTGAATTTTTTGCCATAGTCTTGAGGCGTTAAGGAACTTAAACCACCTGTGCAGAAGTATTTCCGATTTGATAGCCTTAGTCAAATCAATGGTATTCCTGCGCAAGCGCGGCACTTGCAGATGGCGGTAGCGACGTGAACGCGTTATTGCCAATGCTAGACACCGTACTTGTCACGCAGCCGCGAAGCCGCAGCGGCGATGCATTGCAGCTTGGCTTCAGCGATGCGGCTCGAGGCCAGCGGGTTGTCGGCAAAGGTGGCGAAGCCGCAATCCGGGTTGAGCAGAATGCGCTGCGGGCCGAAGATGGCAATGGCCGCCTCGGCCTTTGCCAGGAGTTCATCGACAGTCTCGATTCGTTCATGCTTCTGGTTGACCACCCCGACGCCGATCCGGCGATCCTCCGGCAATTCGCGCAGCACCTCGATTTCGCCGGCGCGCGGCGTGGCGAGTTCGAGCATGAATGTGCCGACGTCGAGCTGCTTGAAGTGTCCCAGCAGCGGTCGGTAATCGCCAGCCAGTGCCACCGATTCATCCGGCGACCAGTTGCCGCGGCACACATGCATGGCGGTGCGCTCGCGCGGGAAGCCGGCGACGACGGCATTGATCAGATCGCGTGCAAAAGCCAGCTCTTCATCGATGGGTTTCTTTTCGCCGAGGGCGCCGCACATGAAGCTGCGTCCGCCACTGCCGGGCTTTTCTCGTGCGAAAACCACTTCCGAGAGCACCGGTTCGTCGAACTGGACCAAGGCCGCACCGGCACGCAGCAAATCGGCAAGCTCGGCACGCAGAATCGTGATGATGTCCTCTGCCAGTTCTTCGCGGGAAACATAGGCCCGGTCGGAGAGGCACTCCATCCACATCGTGCGGGTCAGCAGATAGGGGCCGGGCAGCGCTATTTTTATTGGCTTGTCCGAGATGCTGCGGACATACTCGAACTCATGCACGGCAATCGGATCACGCCGGGCGATGCGACCAAACACGGCAGGATGTCGGACTTCGTGGGCAGGAATGTCGAGGGCGCGCAATTCCTTTTCAAACTTTTCCGGATCGCTGACGTAGGGCAACAAATCAGTCAGCGGTATCAGCTGGCAATTTTCCAGGATGCCGCCGACAAAGCTGGCGTAGGAGTCGCGGCGTTGCTCGCCATCGGTGAGAACATCGACACCGGCGCGCAACTGGGCGTCGACCGCCTGACTCACCGCATCGTCGGCGATCGCCTGAAATTCATCCTCCGGCATGCGACCTGACATGCGGTCATGGATGGCGCGCAACATCCAGCGCGGCCGTGGCCAGGAACCGATACCCATGACCGATAGGGGGCGTATCGCGGGTACTGCTGTCGCGACAGTGTCCTGGGCGCGTGCCGCTGACGCCGGAGTGGGTTTGGCGTTGCGCTCGCTGGGTATTCCTTTGCGCACCAGGAAGCTGTATTGTCTGCCGCCACGCCTTTCCAGGGAAAGCAGGTCGTTGCCGGTCATGCGGCACCATGCCGGCAGATCAACTTCGACGGTGGCGTCCGTGGAAAGAATCTCCAGCGTTTTACCCGGAGCAAGCGGATCGATATGGCGGCGAATCAGCAACAGCAGGCCGCTGCCGCAATCGAGATCGCCGCCGTCGAAGCTGCTGTCGGGGCGCTGGGCGTGCTGGCTGTCCACGTTCAGAAACTGACCGAGGCGGCGCCTTGCGAAAGAAATTCGACCAGCTTGGCACCACCGACAATCTGCGCGCCATTGATCAATTGCGACTCGTCAAGGGCGCGCTTCTTGAAGCAGGGCGAGCAGACGAACAGCGTACCACCCGCAGCGATGTAGTTGTCCATGAGCTGCTTGAGCGGGGCGAATCCTTCCTCGTGGATATCGTCGGCATAGCCCTTGACGGAAAGACGGACGGCTTCGGTACTCAGGAAAACCAGGGTTTCCTGATCGGAGCCGAGTGCAGCGTTGGCGATGACAAAGGCGACGGTTGACTTGTCGGTATCATTTTTGGCGTAAGTAAGACTGACGCAGAATTTGCCGGGCATGGAATTTCCTTTCTAGGGACGTTGGATGAAATAAAGCTGTGCAGCGGGGTTTGTATGCAGCAGGAGGTGGCCAGTCATGCGGCACCAGGCCGGGATATCGGCGGGCGCGCCGGCGTCGCGTGCAGTCAGGCGCAGCACCTGGCCCGCTTCCAGCCGGCGCATGCGCATTTTGAGTTCGAGGATCAGTTCGCCGCAGCCGAGTTCGCCAGCGTCCCATGCCGCATGGCAAGGGACTGGGTCAGCAAACGACGATTCGCCGCATTGCTCAGATTGCTGAGGCAGCATGTCATTCTCCCGATACAAGCCGGCGGATTACCTGCCGGCTTTCAACCGCCACGGCACGGAAGTCGCCGTGGCTTACCCGAGGCGTCGAAAAGACACCTCTAAAATGTTCCAAGCGGTACGCAGACCGCAATTCGCATGATAAACGTTGTCACCGATCATTGGCCCAAAATTCGACGATGTTTCCCAGCTTAAAACCTGAGTGTTTCCGAAAAGTCGCCGACTGCTGAGCCAAGCTGAAACATTCTGAAACACAATTCTCTGTTCCCAAGCCGCTGTCGCATGTCTCCTGGCAGTACTTGCCCGCTATACAATGGCCGCCAAGCTTTGTTGATTCTAAGCCGGTACCAAGACCGGCGAGCCCCCGGGCTCGAAACTCAATGCAATACCCCCTTTGGAAGTGACCATGCTGAAATACATGCCCAAGATATTTCTGTTGTTCGCAGCGCTTGTCGTCTTGTCCCAAGAAGCGATTGCAACGCCACGGGTGCTCTTGCCCAACCAAAGCGAGATTCAGTTCACCGTCAAGGAAATGGGTGTTCCCGTGTCCGGTCGATTTCGGCGATTCGAGGCGCTTGTCGATATCGATGATGCCAAGCCGGAACGCTCCAAGGCGGAGCTCCGCATCGAAATCCGATCCTTGACGACAGGCAACGACGAGGCAGACGCCATTGCCATCGATGCAAACTGGCTGGACAGCGTGCATACACCCTATGCAGTCTATAAGAGCAGTGCCATCCGCTTATTGAGTCCGGGCCGTTACGAAGCGAAAGGTTCGCTCACCATCCGCAATCAGACGCGTGATCTGATCCTGCAATTCACCAGTACGAAACAAGCCAGCGGCGAATTGGACATTGCCGGGGAGTTTGTCATCAATCGTTCCGATTTCGGAATTGGCGGTGGCGAGTGGAATGACGCGAATGTCGTGGCAAAGGAAGTTGGCGTAAAAGTTCATCTTGTCCTGGCACCGGGCAAATGAATGTTGCTGCGACTAGCGCACAACATTTGCCGGTAGACGCCACGCCTATTCTGGACGTTCGCAAGGTATTCCTGCATTTTGACGAAGGCAGAACCAGGGCTGTCGACGGCGCTGACCTGCGCATCGCGGAGGGAGAATTTGTTGCAATCGACGGGCCGAGCGGCAGCGGGAAATCCAGTCTGTTGAACCTGATCGGGGCGCTCGACGTTCCGACCAGCGGTGAAATCTGTTTTCGGGGACAGCCTTATTCGGACTTGGCTGACATGGCGCTTTTCCGTGGACGTCACATCGGATTCGTGTTCCAGACCTTTCACCTGATCCCGACACTTTCAGCCATCGAGAACGTCATGATTCCGGCCCTGGGTTGCTCCTGGTCCGCCACGGAAAAAAGAAACAAGGCGGCTTCCCTGTTGTCAGAGATGGGCCTGGCCGAGCGCCTGCATTCTTTTCCGGCAACATTGTCGGGTGGGGAACGCCAGCGCGTGGCGATCGCCAGAGCGCTGATCAACGATCCCGATCTGATTCTTGCCGACGAGCCGACGGGCAGTCTGGACAGCGTGAATGCGCAACAGGTTCTGGAATTGCTGATCGGATCCCGGGAAGCCAGACGAATCACCCTGGTCATGGTGACCCATGACCGGAGCGTTTCTTCACGCGCCGATCGCGTCATCCACATGCGCGACGGCAGGAATGAACTCCCGGGAGTAGCGGTATGAACCTGCTCACGCTGGCACTCGGCAATTTGCGGCGACGCCCCGCGCGCAGCGCCCTGACTGTTTCCGCGATCGCCCTTGGCATCGCTGCGGTGGTCGCTCTGACCACGATCGCATGGGGTTTCGAGGTGAGCTGGCAAAAGGCAAACGATGCCCGGGGCACCGACCTGATCGTGACCCGGACCGGCAGCGAGAACGCGATGCCGTCGCCATTCGTCGGTGCAGCGGTACTCAACCAGCTGGCGCATTATCCGCATGTCCAGGATGTTGCCGGCCTGTTGAGCGAAATGTTGACGATTGGCGATCACAGCCCGCCAATATTTGTCTTCGGCTGGGCGTATGGCAGCTATCTCTGGGATCACCTGAAACTGCTGCAGGGCCGCTGGCCTGCCGACCGGAACGAACCTGTCGTTGTCCTCGGTGTCCTTGCTGCGGAAATGCTGCACAAGGGGATCGGGGAGCGTATCGAGCTTGAAGGGCAGACGCTGGAGATCGTCGGAATATTCCAGAGTTCCGCCCTGGTGGAAAACGGGGCTGTCCTGATGACCCTGGACCGGGCACAGTCGATCACTGACAAGCCCAATAAAGTCAACGTGCTGAATGTCAAGATGGACAAACAAGCGTCCGAGGCGGATGTGAGTTATGTCAAGGAGCAGGTCAGAAAGACACTCACCGGTTACGTGGCGATCACCTCCGGCGAACTCGTCAGCCGCAATGCAGTGGTCCGCATCGCCAAGGCCATGAGCCAGGTCACAATCCTGATTGCCAGCCTGGTCGGGGCACTGGTCGTCTTCAATACCATGCTGAT
This sequence comes from Sterolibacterium sp., assembly GCA_041674465.1. Lineage (GTDB taxonomy): Bacteria > Pseudomonadota > Gammaproteobacteria > Burkholderiales > Rhodocyclaceae > JACRAR01. The sequence continues at coordinate 8,084 of JBAYVV010000101.1, read as the reverse complement.
GAGCATCAACGAACGGACGCGGGAAATCGGTGTTTTGCAAGCACTGGGCTGGCCGCGTTCAAGAGTCATGACCATGATCATTTGCGAGTCGACCCTACTGGCGCTGGTGGGAGGATTGATCGGGATCGCTGTCGGCGTATTGATTGCAACAGGACTCGAACATACCGAACTCATGCGCGGCAAGATCGACGCGATTTATTCTGCCCCGTTTTTTGCCGCTGTCCTCGGCTTGTCGGTGCTCCTGGGCATCGGCGGGGGGCTCTTCCCGGCACGGATGGCAGCGCGCCTGTCTCCTGCGCAGGCGTTGCGCCATGAATAGATGGTAACCCAACTGCTGGCCATTGCGCTGGCGATGTGGAGCCTTCAGTCTCTGGCCGCTGACAGTCGCGATTCCCTTCCCGGTTTGCTGGAAGCGATAAAACAGGCGCGGCATTCTGACGGATTCGAGGTGCGGTTTGCGATCACGGCGGTCGATGCGCAGAAACTGCGTACCGTTCCCGTCAAGATCGCGGTGATCGGGCAGGCCAATGCAGACCGGCAGAGGTTCCTGGTCAGGGGCATTTCTCCCGACGCCGTGCGCAATCAGCATTTCGTGGCCGAGAATTCTGCGGCCGGGCCGATAGACGCCTTCGAGTACGGCCCTGATAGCGAAGGCCATCGCATTTCGCTCGACCCGTTTGCCAGACTGTTCAATACCGATTTCGTGATGTGGGACTTGTTCGCTGTGTGGTGGGATTGGCCCCACCAGATTGCCGATGGCAACGGAGAAGTGAATGGCCGCAGCTGTCTCCGGGTGAAATCGAGACCGGCTGTGCCAATGCCTGTCAAGGAAGTCGTCAGTTGCATCGACAGGGAAACCGCATTGGCGCTCAGCACCCAGGTGTACGATGCCCAGCATCGTCTGCGGCGCACGATCCGGGTCGAGAAGCTGATGCGCAAAGGCAGTAGCGAAGGCCTGATGGCGAAAAAACTCTCGATCCTTGGCGAGCATGGCGCAACTTCGGAAATCGATGTGTACGGAGGAGATGAGCAATACCGGATAAGCCCCGAGACCTTCGGTGTTCTGGATCGTTTCCTGGGAAAGGCAAACTAACCATGAACAGGCTGGAAGGTATGGAGATGGGAGAGAATCTTTCGGGAGCCTGGTTCGAGAGCAACCTGCTGATAACCAGCCTCATGGAAGCCATCAGCTTCGTCACGCCGATGCTGGAGAAGTTCATGGTTCGCGCGGTGGCTGACGAACTTCGCGTGCAGGGTAATACCGAGCTCAGGCAGCGCTGCCTCGAGTTCATCCGGGAGGAAACCACGCATTCGAGCATGCACGGGAAGCTGAACACGTCTTTGCTGAAACATCTCGGCCGCGTGCCGCCCGGCCTTGCCGCCATCGAGGCGGCGATGGCGTATGCCAGGCGGCGTTTTGAATCATCACGCTGCCTGGGCTTGTCGGCCGCCACCGAACACCTGACAGCGGCGGTTTCAGGTGCGTATTTAGTGCGTGAAAGCGGGATACACATTCAATCGCCTTTCGTCAGGAGCTTGTTCACTCAACATGCCCACGACGAGATAGGACATCGCTCCGTTGTTTTCGATCTGTGGTGTGTCCGCTGGACGGCAGAGCGCAGGCAGCGGGCCGTGTCGCTTCTGTCAGTGATTGTGTCCCTGCTTTTCTATCTTGCCGTGGCGGTACCCTGGGTGTTGTATCGCAAGACCGGGAACAGCGTGTTGAAAACACTGGGGGCATTGTTCAGTTGCGTACGCATCAGCCGGCTTGGGGAGTGGCTTATTACACTTCCGGCGCTGTGCTTTCCTTTTGTTCGCAGGGATTACCACCCCGACCAGACGATCCCGTAGCTGCATACGCGGACAAGTTTGCTGACCGCCCCGCCATCGCACGCGTTGGAAGTCGCACCGGTTTTTTTGCTTGAGTTCTATTCGGAAGGGATTTGACATGACATTCAGCAGGTTCATCCGGCTTGTGATTGGAGCCGCAATCGTCACCGTGATGCTTGGTTGCTCAAGTTTGCCTGCAGGTAGTCCCAAGGTCGATGCAGCACTGCTCGCCGACCAGGAGGGAATTGCAGCGGCCTTGAAGGCCAGCTATCTTGAACTTGCACGGGCAGGAGAGGGAAAGGTTTTTGCGCTGGACCCAAAACAGTCCGAGGTGCGAATGTTTTCCTTTCGTGGTGGCCGTGCCAAGCGCCTGGGCCACAACCACGTCCTGTCTGCGCCGGAATTCAAGGGATTCGCCTATCTGGCCGAAGGTGCTGCCCCGGATGCCAAATTCGACCTGGAGTTCCGGCTTGATCAATTGGAAATCGACAATCCGCAGTACCGGGAGGTGCTAGGTGGCGCCTTCGCAGCACCCTTGTCCAAGGAGGCTATCGCGGGGGTACGCGAACACATGCTGGGTGAGGACAACCTCCAGGCGGATCGCTTCCCGTTCATACGCATCCGCTCGACCCAGATTACCGGCGAAGTGCCAAAGTTTGCTGCGCAGATGCAAGTCGAAATGCACGGCCAGAAACAGTTGATTTGGGTTCCGCTGAGCGTTGAAGAATTGCCCGGCCGCTTATCTGTCAAAGGGGCATTTGTGATGCAGCAAACCAGTTTCGGGGCTAAGCCCTACTCCGTCGCAGGAGGCTTGCTTGCCGTTAAGGACGAGGTCATTGTGGAATTCAATCTGGTCGGGACATTGCTCCCGGGAAAGTGATAGTGCTCTCCTGGATAAGCTTTTCAGGTTTTAATGGTTTGCCTGGCTGTACAAACTTGGCATGATGCGAAGGGTGTCCAGCAGGAGAATGCCTTCATGAATTTCCAGCAATTGCGGATCATCCGCGAGACCGTCCGGCGCAACTTCAATCTCACCGAAGTGGCGAATGCGCTATTCACTTCGCAATCCGGCGTGAGCAAGCACATCAAGGATCTCGAGGATGAACTGGGCATTGAATTGTTCGTGCGCAAGGGCAAGCGGCTGCTGGGTTTGACCGATCCCGGCAAGGAACTGGTCGGGATTGTCGAGCGCATGCTGCTCGACGCCAAGAACATCAAGCGCCTGGCCGAGCAGTTCAGCAATCGCGATGAAGGACAGCTCACGGTGGCCACGACCCACACCCAGGCGCGCTATGCCCTGCCGGAAGTGGTCACGCAGTTCAAGAAATCGTTTCCCAAGGTGCACCTCAAGCTGCATCAGGCCGGTCCGCCGGAAATTGTCGACCTGCTGCTCGACGGCCAGGCCGACATCGGCATCGCCACCGAGTCCATCGAAGGCGTGCCGGAGCTGCTGTCGTTTCCCTATTACACCTGGCACCACGCGGTGATCGTGCCGGCCGGGCATCCGCTTGAGCAACTGCAGCCATTGACGCTGGAAGCCATCGCGGAATTCCCGATCGTCACTTACCACGAGGGCTTCACTGGCCGGGGGCGCATCGACAAGATATTTTCAGACGCCGGCCTGTCGCCCGACATCGTGATGTCGGCACTCGATGCGGATGTCATCAAGACCTATGTCGAGCTCGGCCTGGGCATCGGCATCATCGCCTCGATGGCGTACAACCCGCAACGCGACAGCAATATGCGACTGCTGGAATGCCAGCACCTGTTCGCTCAGAACACGACGCGCATCGCCATTCGCCGTGGCCATTACCTGCGCGGCTTCGCCTACCGGTTCATCGAGTTGTGCTCGCAGGAACTCTCGGAAATTCGCGTGCGCGAGGCATTGCAATCGGACAAGCGCGAAGAACTCGAATAGGGAATCACTGCCGGTTAACCCAAACCCCCGCGCCCGGTGCCAGCGTCTTGCTGCTTGCGGTGAAATCAAGATAGCCTTTGCTGCTGACATAGTCGGCGAGAGCGGTTCCACCTTGCGCAGCCAGGCTGGGCGCGTAGAAGTACCATTTTGACGAACTCGGTTCCCATGCCCAGATCGATGCGATGCCAGAGCCCAACGCCGTACTGAGTTGCGCGGGTGTTCTTGCCTCACCGAGCGATAGCAGATGCCATCCCTGCAGCACTGCCTTGTTGCCACCTGCCTGAAAGGCGGCGGCTGGCACTCGTGTACCTATTGGCACTGTGCTGCAGAACGCCTGTTTGGCATTGACCCAGTAACCCTCGCCGCCATGGATTGCCGTCAGGAAAGTGTGACCCTTGCTGGCAGCATAGGCTGCGCCGCCATCGGCCAGGGCCGGGGCGTACAGTGCCCAGTTCGCCCCGGCCTTCTCCCATTTCCAGACTGCGGTGATTCTGGTTGCATCGCTGAACACGCTGGCGACATTGACAGACGCTTCGTTGGGATTGCCGAGCAGGTTCCAGCCGCTCGCGACGGCGACGTTCAAGCCGCTGTTGGCATAACCCGTGTCGATTTTTGCGGGGCTGCTGCGTGGCGCCGACACCATGCCATCGCCGAGCTGTCCGTATTCGTTGTTGCCCCAGGCCCACAGGCTGCCATCCGCCTTGATGGCGAGCGTGTGGTAGGCGCCTGCGGCGATGCTGGTGAAGCCCTCGCCGATTTGCACCGGCGTATTGCGTTGCGTGTTGCTGCCGTCGCCGAGTTGGCCGTCGGTGTTGTTGCCCCAGGCCCACAGCGTGCCGTCGTTCTTCAGCCCGACGCTGTGCAGGTTGCCTGCTGCGATGGCGCTGTAGCCGGTGCCGATCAGCGCTGGCTGATGCTGATCTGTCGCGCTGCCATCGCCGAGTTGTCCAAAGCCGTTGTAGCCCCAGGCCCACAAGGAACCGTCCACCTTGAGCGCCAGGCTGTGCGCGGCTCCCGCGGCGATGGCGCTGTAGCCGGTGCCGATCTGGGTGGGACTGAGCCGGTTGGTGGTGGTGCCGTTGCCGACCTGGCCGAAGGCGTTGTCGCCCCAGGCCCACAGCGCGCCGTCCGTCTTAATGGCGAGCGTGTGGTAATAGCCGGCAGCGATGGCACTGAAACCCGAATCGATGAGTACCGGAATGGCCGAGCTGGTCCGGGTGGTATCGCCGCATTGGCCGTAATCGTTGTAGCCCCAGGCCCACAGGCTGCCGTCGATCTTGAGCGCTACCGAGTGATATGCCCCGGCCGCGATGGCGCTGTATCCAGTGCCGACCAGCCTGAGGCTGATCGTCATGTCGTCCCTTGAACCATCGCCGAGTCCGCCGGCCATGTTGAGTCCCCACGACCAGAGCGTACCGTCGGATTTGATGGCCAGGTTATGCTCATATCCTGCGGCGATAGCACTGAAGCCGGTACCGATCGAAACCGGACTGTTGCGCCGGGTTTGCGTGCCATCGCCCAACTGTCCGTAATCATTGAAACCCCAGGCCCACAGGCTGCCGTCGGATTTGAGCGCCAGCGAATGATAGAGCCCCGCGGCAAGGGTGCTGCCGCTTGCGGGACAGGCATTGACCGTTTGAGTTGCAAGCGTTGCCGTCTGGTTGGATTGCGTCACGGTCAAGGTTTGCCCGGCGATCGTCAGTGTGCCGCTGCGGGCAGTGGTGCCATTGTTCGTCGCCACCGTATAGGTGACCATGCCGCTGCCGTTGCCACTGGCGCCGGAGGTGATGGTGATCCAGGTGGCGTTGGCTGTTGCGGTCCAGGCGCAGCCCGGCGTGCTGGTCACGCTCTGCGTACCGGCCAGACCGCTGCCGTCGGCTGTTTGGGTAGTCTGGGACAGGTTGTAGCTGCAAGACGCGGTGGGTTGCGGCGGGATGCTGATGCGGAAATTTGCCACGGCGTGGGCAGAATTGTTGAGCGTCAGATGCGTGTCTGCTGTGCTATCGCCGAGTGCTTCGCCAGAGTAATTCAGCGCCGGGTTGGCCCAGTACTGGATGCGCGTGCAGCGCCTGCCGGCGGCGTAACAGGCGGCATTGAGTGCCATGATGGTGCGCCATGGCTGCACGGCATTGAAATTTACGTAGCCGTGGGCGTACGGATAAGGCGTCACCGAATTGTCGGCATAGACATCGTGGCGTGCGCCCATGTTGTGGCCGAGTTCATGGCCGAAACTGTAGGAACCGGTGGCGCAGGAACGGTCGACCACGCTGAAGCCGTGCTCGGCAAAGCTCGTCGATACGTCGGCCATCTGCCAGGCCAGGCCGCAGGTGCTGCCGTCGCCCTCGATCCACAGATTGACCAAGTCGGCGCCATAGGCATCACGCAGGGCATGGATGTTGTCGAGGCAGCCGTCCGCAGTGCCGGTGACGCAGGCGAGTGCCGCATCCATGCTGCCGGAGGCGTCGTTGTATGCGACTTCCTCGGCATGCACCAGCCTGAGTCGGGGCAGGATGCCGCTGTTTTGATAGGACTGGTTGGTCTCGGCGATGGCCAGATCGATCAGGCTTTGTAGCGCCGCAGTGCCGCCCACGCCCTCGCGTGCCGTGGCCGTATACAGCACCATGACATCGATGAGTGTCCCGTCATCCGGTGTGGCCTGGTCGGGCGCAGCGGCGGCTGCCTTGCGTCGATTGGCAGCAGGAATCGGCACGGTGGTTTCGTCGACCGGAAACCCGGATTGATCGATTTCCTGGATCTCGTGAATGCCGCCGGATGCAAAGCGGATGTGATAACGCGCCTGAGGCGTGGAAATATTTCCCGAGACGATGTCGCCGTTCCGGACGATGACCACCTGGCTCATGTCGATGTTGCGCAGGTGGCCGATCCATGCCAGGCCACGGGCAGTGGTGGTGACACGGTCGAGGTCGGCGATCAGCGTCTGTCCGCCGAGGTTCAAGGACAGGCTGGCGGTGGCAGCGTTCAGCAGGTCATGGTCGATCGTGACTTGCCGGGTCTGCAGGACGGACCGATGACGCGGCCTTGCCGAAGACGTTCCCGACGCATTCGCCGTGACTCTGCCGCTTGCGGGCAAGAACAACGGTGGCGCATTTTCCGCCTGCCTGCTCGGCAACAAGGCATTGGCAAATGCGGCATTCGCCGGTGCGGCGCTGCCGCCGGTTACCCTGAGGCCGCAATCGCCGCGCAAGTTGTAGATGATCGCCGTCTGGTTGTTGCCCTCGTCGCTTTCGCTGACGCGATTGTCGTCATCGAGCGAGAGCATCAGCTTGTGTGCGCCGGGCAGCAGCAACATCTGGGTGTTGATGAAGGCAGAGTCGTGCGCCGCCAGCGTCTGGAAGTTAGGTTGTGCGGTCATCTTGCCATCGACATACAAGCGATCGGTGAATGCGTCGGTGGCGACGTCCCCCTTGTTGTAATGGCCGTAAGTCACATTCAAGGCGCACTTGCCGTAATCCTTCATGAAGGCATCGGCGAGGCTGACCGTTTGGGTTCCACCCCAATCGACGGTCTTGCCGAAGGCTGTGGCGGGAATGCTTCCTCCCATGGAGAAGCTACCGTTGACGATCAGATCGGGTGCTGCAGAGGCGGATGCGATCAGGCTGGCGAGAACTGAACAGGTGGCGATTTTTCCAAGCAGTTGTCGGCAACTTACTTTGGTCATGATGTGCTCTCTCAGTCATGGGGGAATAAGTTCCACCATACGCTGAGCAAAATAGCACATTCTTTCGGCAGGGTCATTCGAGCAGGTCTATCCGGTCGGACGCACGGCCGCTTATGTCGGCACCATCCCATCCGCTTGTCGCACCGGCAGCCAGACACGGAATGTCGCGCCTTTGCCAAGCTCGCTATGCACTTCGATTCTGCCGTGGTGTTTCTCGATGATGCTGTATGACACCGCTAAGCCCAGGCCGGTGCCTTGTCCCACCGGTTTGGTGGTGAAGAAGGGGTCAAACAGGTGTGCCAGGTTTTCCGGTGCGATACCCTTGCCGCTATCGGCAACCTCCACCCAAACTTGATCTTCCTCCTGGCCGGTGCGTATCGTCACGATGCCATGTGTCTCGATGGCTTGCGCGGCATTCACCAGCAGGTTCATGAACACCTGATTGAGCTGTGTTGGCAGGCAAAGTATCGGCGGCAATTGGCCATATTCCTTGATCACTTCGCACTTGTACTTCAACTCGTTCCATACCACGCTCAGCGTGCTTTCCAGGCCATGCTGGACATCTGCCCACTTCCACTCCTCTTCGCCGCCGGTGCGGGAAAAGTCCTTCAGGTCGAGCACGATTTTCTTCACCCGCATTAAACCCTCGCGTGATTC
>JBAYVV010000100.1:0-14620 GCA_041674465.1 Sterolibacterium sp. | reverse complement strand
GGCGGACCTGATGAACATGAACAACTACGGCTGTTCCCTGGTGTGGGGTCATCCGCAGGCACCGATGGGGACCCGTTCGATCATCGAGCTGATCGAGGAACTGGTGATCCGCGGCGGTGGCTTTGGCCTCTTCACCGGCTGTGCCGCCGGCGATTCCGCCATGGCGGTCGTGATCGAAGTGGCGGATCGGTAAGATTTTGCAATTTCCGGCTCAGCAAATCAGCCGGACCAATACTCATGAAGGCAAAGGAGAAAACAGTATGAATTATCGTATCGGCGTGGATGTGGGCGGCACATTCACCGACTTTCTGCTGATCGACGGGAAGGGCAACTCGAGTGTCTTCAAGACCTCGAGCACGCCCAAGGATCCCTCGATCGGCGTACTTAATGGCCTGGAAGAAATGGCCAAGTTCGTCGGACTGCCGCTGAAAGAATTTGCCGCCAAGATCGACCTGATCGTGCACGGCACGACCGTGACGACCAATGCCGTGCTCACCGGCAACGGCGTCAAGACCGGCCTGATCACCACCGAAGGTTTTCGCGACATTCTCGAGATGCGCCGTGGCTATCGTGAAGAACTCTACAACAACAAACTGACGCCGCCGAAGCCGCTGGTGCCGCGCGATCTGCGCCTGCCAGTCAAGGAGCGCATGAGTGCGGCCGGGCAGGTGGTGACGCCGCTCGATCAGGCATCGCTCAAGGCGGCTGTGGAAGAATTGAAGAAGCAGAATGTCGACGCCGTCGCGATCTGCTTCATGCACAGCTATGCCAACACGGCACACGAGCAGGCCGCGAAGAAGGTGGTCGCGGCAGCCCTGCCCAATGTCTATCTCACCGTTTCTTCCGAACTGCTGCCGCAGGCGCGCATGTATGAGCGCGTGTCGACGGCAGCGCTGAACTGCTACATCGGGCCGATCCTCAGGCGTTACCTGACCGCGCTGCTGGCCAATCTGAAGAGCATCGGGTTTGAAGGCGTGCTGCTGATCATGCAGTCGAACGGCGGTGTCGCCACCCCCGAATCGACCTCAGACACGGCCGTGATGACCCTGCTCTCCGGTCCTGCCAGCGGCCCGACGGCAGGCATCACCTTCGCTTCCGTGCAGGGCTTCGAGAACTGCATGACGGTGGACATGGGCGGCACGTCTTTCGACGCCGCCGTGGTGCAGAAGGGTGTGCCGCTGTTGCGCAGCGAAGGCTGGATCAACCGTCAGCGCCTGGCCCTGCCGATGCTCGACATCCACACCATCGGCGCGGGTGGTGGCTCAATCGGCTGGATCGATGACGGCGGCCTGTTGCGCATGGGCCCGCAAAGCGCCGGCGCCGATCCTGGCCCGGCCTGCTATGGCCGTGGCGGCAAACTGCCGACCTGCACCGATGCCAACCTGGTGCTGGGTTATCTCGATGCCAAGTATTTCCTCGGTGGCCGCATGAAGCTCGATCTCGATGCGGCCAAGCAAGCGATCGAAACCTACATCGCCAAGCCGCTCAAACTGTCGCTGGAAGATGCGGCGGCCGGCATGTTCCACATGATGAACGTCAACATGGCGGCAGGCCTGCGCGAAATCACCGTCAGCCGCGGCATCGACCCGCGCGAGTATCCGCTGGTCGTTGCCGGCGGCGCCGGCCCGGTGCATGGTGCGATGATCGCTACGGAACTTGAAATCCCGATCGTGCTGGTGCCGAAGGAGTCGTCGATATTTTGCGCCAGCGGCATGTTGCGCTCCGACTTCAAGCACAGTTATGTGCGCACCTACCACGCACTGGCCGCTGCCGCCGATACGCGCCTGATGGCCCAGTATTACGGCGAGATGGAGAAGGAAGGTCGCGCTGTGCTGCACCGGGAAAGGGTCGAAGACCGCGAGCGCGTCCGTGTCGAGTATGGCGCCGACATGCGTTACCTCGGTCAGCACAATGAGATCAACTGCAGCTTCGACATCATCAGGTTCGAGGAAGAGGGCGTCGACTATCTGCGCGAAGTGTTGCACGCCGAGCATGATCGCCTCTACGGTTATTCGCTCAAGGGCACGGCCACCGAAGTCGAGATCGTCAACCTGCGTGTCACTGTCATCGGCATCACCGAGAAGCCGTCGATGCAATTCATGACGCGTGGCGACGAGGATGCCGGCAAACACAAGAAGGGCATGCGCAAGGTCTACATTCCCAGCGCGCGCCAGTTCCAGGAGATTCCCGTCTTCGACGGCGAAGCCATGGTTTATGGCAACATCGGCAACGGCCCGGCCCTGATTGAACAGATCACCACCACGACCTTCGTGCCGCCGGAATACGACTTCGTCGTCGATCGCGCCGGCACCTTCTGCCTCTATTTGAAAGAGCACGCCCACACCTACTTGAAGAGGGTATTCGCATGACACAGACTATCGATCCGATCCTGGTGACGGTCATCCAGCGTCGCCTCAAGGCCATCACCGAAGAAATGGGACTGGTGATGTTGCGCACCGCGCGTTCGCCGATTCTTTCCGAGGCGCGCGACTTCGTCACCGGACTCTACGACGCCAAGGGCCAGATGATGGAGCAGACCGCTTACATCCCGATCCTGGCTTTCGCCGTGCCGCTGGGCATCAAGTACATGGTCGAGTATTTTGGTGACGAACTCTATCCCGGTGACGTGATCATCCATAACGATCCTTTCACCGGCGGCAACCAGCCGGCGGACGTCAAGATCGTCCGGCCGATTTTCGTCAATGACAAGCTGATCGGATTCTCCGCGATCAACGGCCACCAGGCCGACGTCGGCGGCGCCGTGGCCGGCGCCTACAACCCGGGCGCTACCGAAATTTGGCAGGAAGCGCTGCGCATCACGCCAGTCAAGCTTTTCGAGAAAGGCAAGAAGCGCAAGGATGTGTGGGACCTGGTGTTCGGCAATATCCGCTTCGACATCGTCCAGGAAGACATCCAGGCCGCCATGGGCGGCTGCGCGGTGGGCGATCGCGAACTGGTCAAGCTGGTGGAGCGTTACGGCTGGGAGCGCTTCAACGCCCACCTGCAATATCTCTATGATGCGACCGAGCAGCAGATGCGCGCAGAAATCAAGAACATCCCGGACGGCACCTACCGCGGCATGTCGACGGCCTATTACGACGGCTTCGATCCCAACTCCAAGATGGACATTAAGGTGGCGGTTAAGGTCGATGGCGACAAGATCGATTTCGATTTCACCGGCACCGCGCCGCAGACACCGGGCTATGTCAATGCACCGCTTGGTTCGAGCATCACGGCGGTGATCCTGACCCTGCTGATGTGCTTGAAGGATCACAACATCCCGCAAAACGCCGGGATGATCCGGCCGATTTCCACCAACATGCCGGAAGGTTCAATGGTTAATCCACGCTTCCCTGCGGCGAGTACTTTCGGCAACCATTTGTCGGATCAGATCTCCGCAGCGATTTTCGACGCCTTGTCGAAGGCGCTGCCGGAACGCGTCACCGCCGCCTGGAATCCGCTCTTCGCGATTGCTGCGGTGGGTTTCAACGGTCGCACCAACCAGCCGTTTGTGGACATCCTGTTCAATGGACTCAAGGGTGGCGGCGGCGGCACGCAGGGCGCCGACGGCTATGACCACATTGGCCTGATTGCTTGCGGCGGCGGCTTGCTGGCGCAGGATCCGGAAATGTTCGAAATGAAGGATCCGCTGTTCCTGCACAAGTTCGAATACATGCCGGACTCGGGCGGTGCCGGACAATGGCGCGGCGGACTGGGCGTCGAAATGGAAATGGAATTTCTCAACGACGGCAACCTGATCAGCGCCTTCGGCGACGGCATCGATGCCGGCTCCGAAGCCAAGGGCATCCTGGGCGGGGCGAAAGGCATGCTGAATTGCGGCGAGTTGCGTTACCCGGATGGCAAGGTGCACAACTGCAAAAGCAAGGAAGTGGTGGTCAATATTCCCAAGGGCACGCGCTGGTATCAGGTGGCGGGCGGCGGTGGCGGCTACGGCGATCCGCATCGTCGTCCGGTCGAGCAGGTGGCGCGCGAAGTGCGCTACGGCTACGTCTCGCAGAAAAGCGCCAAGGAGTTCTACGGTGTCGAAGTGGCCGCCAGCGGTGAAGTGAATAATGCGGCTACTGCAACATTGCGCAAGGCGGGCCAGGCATGAGCAATCCGACCAAAACAACAGGCGCGGCGCGCGATCACGAAGAGCAGCTATTCGAGACCGGCGCCGGCCTTGAGATCAAGGATTTGTATCGCCCTGAAGATACCGGCGAGTTCGAATACGACAAGGACCTGGGCGAACCCGGCCAGTTTCCTTTTACCCGCGGCCCCTATCCGGGCATGTACCGCGAGCGCATCTGGACGCGGCGCTTTCAGGTCGGCTTCGGTTCGCCCGAGGAAACCAACCAGCGCATCAAGTATCTACACGGTCAGGGCGCCAACGGTTTCGTCATCACCATCGACCTGCCGACCTCCTACGGCTTCGATTCCGACGATCCGATCGCCGACGGCGAAGTGGGCGTCACCGGCGTGCCGATCAGCACGCTGGAGGACATGGAAACGCTTTACGATGGTTTCGGTCCGGATGCTGTCTCCTACGCGCTGTCGATCCGCCCGCCGGTTTCTTCGGTGACCCTGGCGATGCTGGCGGCAGTGGCTGAAAAGAAGAACGTGCCCTTCGCCCAGGTGATTGGTACGCAGCAGAACGACCCCTTCTACCAGATGAGCGGCGGTCCGCTGCAGACCATCACCCAGTTCTTCCCGCTCGATGGCACGCTGCGGCTGTGCGTGGACAACATCGAGTTCATCTCGAAGAACATGCCGCGCCTCAACTGGATGGTGACCAACGGCTACAACCTGCGCGAGACCGGCATCAACGCCATCCAGGACGGCGCTTTTACGCTCGGTCATGCCTTCAACATCTTTCGCCTGGCCAAGCAGCGCGGCCTCGACGTGAATGTCTTCGCGCGCCGCTCCTCTTTCTTCCTCTCCTGCTCGATTGATTTCTTCGAGGAGATCGCCAAGTTCCGCGCCATGCGCCGACTGTATGCAAAGACCCTGCGCGAGGAATTCGGTGCCACCAATCCGGAGTGCTGGCGCCTGCGCTTTTCGGTGCAATCCGCCGGCAACACGTTGACCCACCAGCAACCGCAAGTGAATATCGTGCGCGCTGGCGTCGAGGCGATGGCTGCGGTGTTCGGCGGCGCCCAGTCGATTCACCTGTGCTCCTACGACGAGGCACATGGCTTGCCGACCGAGGAATCGTCGCGCATTGCGCTGCGTACCCAGCAGGTGATTGCCTATGAAAGCGGCATCACCAAGAGCATCGACCCGCTCGGTGGCTCGTATTACGTGGAAAGCCTGACCAACCAGATGGAAGCTGCGATCAGCAAAAGGCTCGCCGAAATCGATGAAAAAGGCGGCATGATCAGCTGCATCAAGGAAGGCTGGCTGGAAAGCCAGATCAACCAGGAGCGCCTGAAAAACCAGCGCGACCTGGACAGCGGACGCAAGCCGCTGGTCGGGGTCAATCGTTTCCAGATTGCACCCGAAGACGAGACACCGATCAAAATTCACAAGATCCAGGCCGACGAATGGGGCGCCCGGCGCAGCGAAGTATTGCGCCGCTACCGTGCCGAACGCAATCCGCAAAAGTGGTCCGAGGCCATGGCGCGCATCGACAATGCCTGGAAGGACGGCGTTAACATGGTGCCGGTGCTCATGGATGCCCTGAAGAACAAGGCCACCATGGGCGAATGTCATGAAGCCATGCGCAAGGCGCAAAACTGGTCGTTTCGCTAACCCCGATGCGAATTCAATACGATACTTTGACGACTTCGCCTTGCCGTGCTACAGCACTGTCTTCGGCTTGTCTTCGCGTCTCATATTGAATGCGAATCGGAATAAGGAGAACTGAACATGTCATCACAAAAACGCATATTACTTGCCAAGATGGGCCTCGATTGTCATGACACGGGCATCATCACGGTGGCCAGCATGCTGCGCGATGCTGGCTACGAAGTGATTTATCTCGGTTTGCACAACTATGCCGACAACGTCGTCAAGGTGGCGATCGAGGACGACGTCGACGCCGTCGGCATCAGCTTTTTGTCGGGTCAGCACATGACGCAGATGAAGCGCCTGCTTGAGCAGATGCGCAGCCAGGGCTTCAGCGTGCCGATCTTCTGCGGCGGCGTGATTCCACCGGACGATGCGGCGCAACTCAAGGCGATGGGCGTGGCGGAAGTCTTCCAGCCGGGCACCCTGAGCGATGAAGTGAAGCAGCGTATCGAGCGGGTCCTGGCGCTGGAGGCGGCATGAGCGCCGGCAGCAGGGAGCGTCCCGAACTCGTAGTTACCGCCCTGGAAAAATGCCAAGCGGCGATCGAAAGTGGCGACAAGGCGGAAGCTCAAAAGCAGGCCCAGGCGATCTGGGATGAATGGCGGCCGCTGCATGATTTGTATGTGGATATGTCCGGCCTGTTCTGCACCTTCATCCGCGACAAGCTCGGCGACAAGGCGGTGGAAGAGGCCTGGCGCTTTATCGGCGAACAGATCTGGAAGCCGGTACTGATGCAGATGAAGGCCACCGGATCGACGGATCTCCTGGTGCAGGTGTATGCCCAGTTTCTGCGCGCCCACGGCCATCGTTTCACGGTGATCGAGGATGACGAGAAAACCAGCTTTGTCATGCACTACTGCGCCAGCGGCGGCATGCTGATGCGTGATGGCAAGAACGAAGACTCCAAGCGCAGCCAGGTGAATATTGCGGTGATGAAGACCAAGGCCGACTGGACCTTCAACCGGCCGCTTTCCGCCTACTGCGTGCACACGCCGCTGTGGATGGACATCATGCCGCGCGAATGGGGCTGGGATGTCTTTGAATCCACTTTTGGCCGGCAATTCGATGACGCCGGCAACCCGGTCGACGAGCCCTGCGTGGCGATGATTTACCGCCGGCCAAGATCCTGATTCAGTTTCGACCCTAGGAGGCGAGCATGGGCATTCCAGGTTTTGGCACTCTCGATCAAATCGCCCGGCGCAATGCGCTGCGCTTCCCCGACAAGCCCGCCCTGGTCATGGGCGAGCGCAGCATCAGCTGGAAGGAACTCGACCAGCGCGTCGATCGGATCGCCTCCGCCCTGCTGGCGCGCGGCCTGAAACGAGGCGACATGGTGGCGGTACTGCTGGCCAACTGTCCGGAATTTGTCGAACTGTATTTCGGTATCGCGCGCGCCGGCATGGTGGCGACGCCGGTCAATTATCGATTGACCGCCAATGAACTGACGCAAATCCTCAGCCATGCCCAGCCATCGCTGTTCATCGTCGGTGCCGCCTTCGTCGAACGGGCACGTGAATTGGAATCGACTTTGCCAGGACTGAAGAAACGCTGGCTGCTCGGCGGCGGTGCTCTCACAGGTGCGGAAGATTACGAACAAGTGCTGGCGCAGGCTTCCGATGCCGTAGTCGTTTCTTCGGCCAATGAAAACGATACTTTCGCCATCTTCTTCACGAGCGGCACGACCGGCCTGCCGAAGGGCGCGATGGTGTCGCATCTGAATCTGGAAGCCAATGGCTACAACCAGTTCGTCGCCGATGGCAGCCTGCGCGAAGACGTCAATCTGGTCGGCACGCCGCTCTACCACATGGGCGCAGTGTTCATGGCGGTCACCTACATGATGCTGGGCTGCACCCAGGTCATCCTCGAATACTTCGATCCGGCGACCTGGCTCGACGCACTGCAGAAACGCAAAGCCAGCGTCGCGTTGCTGGTGCCGACCATGATCAATGCGGTGCTCAACCATCCCAAGCTGGCCGACTACGATCTGTCCAGCTTGCGCCTGATTTTTTACGGTGGCGGACCGATGCCGCCCGCCGTGCTGCGCCGTGCGCTCGAGCGCATGCGCTGTGGCTTTACGCAAGGCTACGGCCTCACCGAAACCCTGGAAGCGACTTTCCTGGTGACCGCCGATCATGTGCTTGATGGCACGCCGCTGCAGGAGAAACGCCTGGCCTCGGCCGGGCGTGAGGCGGTCAGCGCTGAAGTGCGCATCATCGATGCGTCTGGCAAAGACCTGGGTCCGAACCAAGTGGGTGAAATCCTGGTGCGCAGCCGCTCGGTCATCTCGGGCTACTGGAACATGCCGGAAGAAACTGCTGCGACTATCCGCAATGGCTGGTTCCACACCGGCGATCTTGGCTATCTCGACGAAGAGCGCTACCTGTTCCTGGTCGACCGCCTCAAGGACATGGTGGTCAGCGGGGGCGTGAACATCTATACCAAGGAAGTCGAGGCCGCCCTCTACAATCACCCGGCCATACTGGAAGCTGCCGTGATCGGCCTGCCCGACGAGGAGTGGGGCGAGGCGGTGGTCGCCACGGTGGTGCTGCGTCCCGGCATGCAGGCCAGTGCCGAGGAATTGATCGAGCATTGCCGCGTGTCCCTGGCGAGTTACAAGAAGCCACGCCAGGTGTTTTTCCTCACCGAGCTGCCGAAAAATCCCAGCGGCAAGATACTCAAGCGCGAATTGCGCAAGAGCCTGGCCAGCCCAGCCTGATTTCCCTGCAATCCACCGCTTCACTAGGAGTGACGAGTTTCTCATGAGCGATTCTTATACGCCGCCGCTGGACGATCTGCGCTTCGTCCTGAACCGGGTGCTGGACTATGGCCGGCTGTTTTCTTTGCCTGCTTACAGCCACGCCGACAGCGAACTGGCCGATGCCGTGCTGAATGAAGCGGCGCGCTTCACCGCAGGTGTGCTGGGACCGATCAATGCCGTGGGCGACGAGCACGGCAGCCGCCTGGAAAACGGCCGCGTGATTACACCGCCGGGCTTCCGCGAAGCCTACCGGCGCTTTGTCGAAGGCGGCTGGCCCGGCCTCGACCTGCCGCTGGCGCATGGCGGACAGAGCCTGCCATTGACGCTGCAGGCGTCCTGCGCCGAGATGGTGAACGGCGCCTGCGTTTCCTTCGGTATGCTGCCGCTGATGGAGCGAGGTGCGACACGCCTGCTGATCGCCCATGCGCCGCAGGCGATTGTCGATGCCTATGCGCCGCGGCTGGTGTCGGGCGAGTGGGGCGCCACCATCTGCATTTCCGAGGCCCAGGCCGGTTCCGATGTCGGGCGCATCACCACGCGTGCCGTGCCATGCCCGGATGGCAGCTATGCCCTGAGCGGCAGCAAGATTTTCATTACCTACGGCGACCAGGACTTCACCGAGCAGATCGCCCACATGGTGTTGGCGCGGATTCCCGGTGCGCCGCCCGGAACACGCGGACTCAGCCTGTTCCTGGTTCCGAGCAGGTTATTGAATGCGGACGGTTCCTTGGGTGCGGCAAACAGCGTCAGCGTGACCCGGGTCGAGCACAAGATGGGACTCAAGGCGTCGCCTACCTGCGTACTGAATTTCGACGGTGCCACCGGCTTCCTGATCGGGAAAGAAAATGCCGGTCTGAAGGCGATGTTCACCATGGTCAACACCATGCGCCTGGAAGTTGCGGTGCAGGGTGTCGCGGTGGCTTCGGCAGCGACGGCCAAGGCATTGCGCTATGCGGCGGAGCGGCCGCAGGGCGGCCCACCCGAAGGCAAGGCGATGATGCTCGTCGAGCATGCCGACATCCGCCGCATGCTCTACATCATGCGCGCGCGTACCGAGGCGATGCGCGCCCTGGTGCTGGAAACCGCCTTCAATCTCGACATGGCCCAGGCCGGCCCGACCGAGCAACGCGGCAGCGCATTGGCACTGGCTGAATGGCTGCTGCCGGTATGCAAGGCCTGCTGTTCGGAAGCCGGCTTTGAAGTCGCGAATTTTGCGGTGCAGATTTTCGGCGGTCACGGCTATGTGGCGGATGCCGGCGTTGAGCAGTATGTGCGCGACAGCCGGGTGATGTCGATTTACGAAGGCGCCAACGGCATCCAGGCGCTCGACCTGGTGACGCGCAAGCTGACGCCTGACGGCGGGCAGCGCTATGCGTTGTTTGTCGCAAGGATACGCGCCGACCTTGAACGCCACGGGGGCCAGCCTGAATTACTGGCGATATGGAACGCGCTGAGCGAAGCCCTGGCAAAACTGGATGGCGCGACCAAGACCATGGTGGCACGCCTGAGCGGCCAGACGGGAACCACGCGCGACGCGGAAGCCGGTGCGAGCGCCTATCTTGCCCTGGTCGGGCTGGTGGGCGGCGGCTGGATGTGGTTGCGCATGGCTGCGGTAGCTGCCTCGGATCCGGCGGCGAAAGCCGAGAAGCAGGCGGTGGCGAGGTTCTATGCCGAATATCTGCTACCTGAAGCGCATGTCCTGGCAACGCGTGCCGTGCTTGATGCGGCCTGTCTCGACACGCTCGACAATGACACGCTGACAACCCCATAACAACAAGCTTAAACACAAGCTCAAACAGAGGAGACGCTCATGAAATACCCGAAACTTTTTACCCCCGGCAAGATCGGCACGCTGACCATTCCCAATCGCGTGCTCAAGGCGCCAACCTCGACCGCCATGAGCAACATGGACGGATCGGTTTCGGAGCGCCTGATCCGTCACTATCGCGACGTGGCCAAAGGCGGGACCGGACTGATCATCGCCGAATATGCCTATGTCGATAACATCGCCAGCAAGTCGGCGCATTGCCAGCTTGGCATCAGCAGCGACGAGCACATCCCCGGACTCACCGTGCTGGCTGCCACCATCAAGGAACAGGGCGCCCGCGCCGGCATCCAGATCGAGCATTGCGGACGGCAGAAATTCCTCGGTACGCCGCCGATCAAGTCAGCTTCAGCCGTGCCTTGGCTGGCACTGAAGGCGCGCGCCGGCGATGCGGCGATTCCTGAAGTGATGAGCGAGGCCGAGATCGAAGGCGTTATCGATGCTTTTGGCACGGCCGTGCGACGTGCGGCGATGGCCGATTTCGACCTGGTCGAAATTCACGGTGCGCACGGTTACCTGATCACCAATTTCCTCTCGCCGCACACCAACAAACGCACTGATAAATGGGGAGGTTCTATCGAGAACCGCATGCGTCTCCTGAAGGAGATCATCGCCAATGCCCGTTCCAAGGTCGGCAGGGATTTCCCGCTGACGGTGCGCCTGTCCGGTTCCGATTACGAACCGGACGGTTTCAGCGTCGATGAGACCGCCATCGTGGCGCAGATGTGCGAGCAGATGGGCCTCGACGCCATCCACGTATCCGGTGGCGACCACCACCAGATGATTCACCAGGTCAGCCCCATGTCGGTGCCTCGAATGCACAATGTTTGGGCAGCGGAAGCGATCAAGAAGGCGGTCAAGATCCCGGTGATTGCCTCCGGCTCGATCACCCTGCCGGAATTTGCCGAGCAAATCCTGGCTGAAGGCAAGGGTGACTTCATCTCCCTCGGTCGTCCGCTCTGGGCCGATCCGGAATGGACCAACAAGGCGCGCGAAGGCCGCCAGGAGGACATCCGTCCCTGCATCCGCTGCAACGACGGCTGTCTCGACCGCACCTTCTTCCGCTTCCAGGCGGTCGGCTGTTCGGTCAACCCGGAGATCGGGCGCGAGGGCGACTTCCAGATCACCCCGGCGACGCAGAAGAAACACATCGCCATCATCGGCGGCGGCCCGGCCGGCATGGAGACGGCGCGCGTGGCAACGCTGCGCGGGCACAAGGTAACGCTGTTCGAGAAGCGCAAGCTGGGTGGCGTCCTGTTTGAGGGTTCGGTCGCCGAATTCAAGTCCGACCTCGGGTTTTATGCGGACTATCTGGTCACGCAGATGCGCAAGCTGAACATCGAAGTCATCAGCAGGGAAGCCGGTCCGGACGACATCGACGCGAAGAAGTTCGACGCTGTCGTTGTTGCCACGGGCGGCAAATCGGCAGTACCGAGTATTCCCGGGATGACCGGGCCGGGCGTCATCGACGCCATCGACGTCTTCAATGGTACCGCCAAGGCGGGCAAGCGGGTCGTCGTCCTTGGCGGCGGCGAAACAGCCGTCGAAGTAGCACTTCACCTCGAATTGTTCGGACACGATGTCACGCTGCTGCACCGGCGCGATCTGATGATCAAGGATTGCACCATCACGGACAGGATTTCCTATAGCGAGATGCTGGCGAGTTCCAAGGTGAAAGTGGTGACCCACCTGCAGGTGACTGAAATCAAGGATGGTGTCGTCATCGCAACCGACAAGGACGGCAAGGCCGTGCGCTTCGAGGCGGATTCCGTGGTGACTGGCCTGGGTTATGTGCCGGTCAAGGATGGCCTGGCTGAGAAATTGCGTGCAAAGGGCAATCCGAACGTGTTCGAGATCGGTGACTGCGTGCGAACCGCTAAGGTTTATGACGCCGTTCATGCCGGCTACAAGACAGCCTGTAAAATTTAACGTTGCAATTTCTTTGGTGGTGTTTGTAGTTTCGGGATAGCCTTTGCAGCTTTGGGATAGCGGTTATTCCATGGCAGCGATAGGCTTATGAGTTGGAACAATGGGAACAATGCTTGCTTAGGAATTGTTGTTGAAAACCATGCGTATCAAACAAACGGTTTGTTTCAAGGGGAATGTGAATGATTGATTTCAGCCTGTCGGAAGAACAGCGGATGCTGCTGGATACGGTTCGCAAATTTGCGCTGAACGAGATCCGGCCGGTTGCCGCCGAACTGGATCGTGCGCCGGATTCCGGTGAGAGCTTCCCGACGAGTCTGATCGAAAAGGGAATGCAACTCGGTTTCGGGACTTTGCTGGTACCGGCCAAGTATGGCGGGTATGGCGGCAGCCTGATCGATTATGCGCTTGCTGCCGAAGAGCTGGCTTATGGCGATACCGGTGTGGCCGATATTTTCTGGGTCACCATGTCATTGTCCAGGTTGATCAACATTGGCGGCAATGAAGCCCAGAAGGAAAAATGGTTCAAGGCCATGTGCGATGACCCGGGAGCCTTCATTCTCGGCGGTGCGATGACGGAACCTTCCGGCGGCTCGGAAATATTTTGCCCCTTGCCGGACCCCAAGTTTGGTGTACGCACTTCTGCGGTCCGGGACGGGGATCACTATGTGATCAACGGGACAAAAACTTTCATCACCAATGCCGGAGTGTCCAAGCTTTACATCATTCTTGCCCGGACCGACAAGAACGCGCCCAACATGGCGGGCTGCAGCATTTTCCTCGTTCCCGAGGGAACGCCGGGAATGTCATTCGGCAAAGTGATCAAGAAAATGGGCCACCGTTTGTCGTCGGTGCGGGAAATCCTCTTCGAGAATGTTCGCCTGCCCAGGGAGTACATGCTGGGCGAAGAGGGCGACGGATTCAAGATTTTGCTCGAATGCTACGAAGGCAATGGCGTGGCCGCCGGTGCCAGTGCCGTCGGCCTGGCGCGCGCGGCCTATGATGCGGCCTTTGACTATGCGCAGGAGCGGCAGATCTGGGGCCAGCCGATCATGCAGTATGAATCGGTTGCCGCCAAGCTGGTGGATATGCGCATGAAGATCGAGGCATCGCGGGCACTCGTATGGAAGATGGCCTGGGCTGCGCAATATCCGGAGCAAAGCCAGGGCCTCAACAAACTGGGTTCCATGGCCAAAATTTTCCCCACCAGTTTTGTTCGGGAAATCACCATGCAAGCCATGGAGATCTTCGGTGGTTATGGTTACAGCACGGAATACCCAATCGAAAAATATGTGCGCGACGCGTTGCTGTTCCCGATTTATGACGGCGCCAATGATTTGCTGAAACGCTTTGTTGGATGGCGCCTGGCGGAAGTGCCATCCAGCGCATTTTGATCCGCGAATTTTTCTCAATTCAATAAAACATTACAGGAGATTCAGATTATGGTGACGATGAAAAACGCAAAAACTGGTCAGGAGATGCTGGATTCCTGGCAGGAACTGGTGGGCAATGGCGATATCGAAGACATCAAACAGGTGTTCCAGGTCTATGCCGAGAAAATGCCCGAGCTCCTGAAGAGCTTCACCAACCAGCCGCTGCTCGAATCTCTCGAAAGAAAGGCACTCGACCCGAAAACCCGCGAACTGGTTCTGGTGGGCATGCTGGCTGCCATGCAATGCGGACCCGGCGTGATCTTCCATATTCAGGGCGCAGTGCATGCCGGAGCGACTGAAGCAGAAATCATGGAAGTTATCTTCTTGTCATGCTATCAGCATGGCAAGGTCAATGCAGCCGCCTTGGGACAGGGCGTGGCCGAGGGTCTGAAGCGGGCCGCCAAGATGAAAAAATGATGAGACGGATGCAGACTTTTTTCTATCGCAGATTTGTTGCGTAATAGGAGAGCCGCAGACATGACCGGATTGCCACACACTCAGTCGCCGCAAGCACAGTTACCACATGTCTATCCGACGGTGGTGCACATGCTTGCGGAAGCAGCGCAGATCGCGCCTCAGCGTGAGGCGGTGGTGTGTGAAGGCGAGCGTCTGAATTATGGTGAGTACCAACGCTGCGTGGCTTGGTTCGCTCACGAGTTGATCGAATTGGGTGCCGGTGGCGGTCGCGTTGGCATTGTGCTGGGCAACTCGATCGACATCTGCGTGGCGGTGTTCGCCATCCATGCGGCGCGGGCGCAAGCAGTACCCATCAATCCGGCCTATACCGAGCGGGAATTGCGCCACATCCTGCAGGACGCCGACGTGCAGGTGGTGATCTACTCCGATGACAAGCGCGATCTGGTCGAGATGCTGGCCGCTGACCTGCGC
>JBAYVV010000099.1:0-14640 GCA_041674465.1 Sterolibacterium sp. | reverse complement strand
GTCATGGCAATGCGCACAGCCGCGCCATCCGCGCTGTCGACCCAGGGGTGATCGGCAATCGCAAATGCCAAATGCAAACGGGGCGGCGGGGGACTCGTTGCGACCGCCTTAGCGGACGCGCGTGAAGGGAGCAGCGAGTCCCCCGCCGCCCCGCGCTCCAGAGCAGCCGCCAGAACGCGCCGATTGAAAGTCTGCCGCAGCGAATTGGTCGTGATAAAGCCAAACCTCGACAACTTGCCGGCACTCACAAGCTCCGCCGCATGATGCCACCAGAACATCACAAAATCCGCTGAGTCCGGTACTTCCCGCCAGGCACCGCGAAGCGAATCCACATAGCCGTCACCCAAAGCCGCACGCATGGTGGAAGCGCCGATGAACGGCGGATTGCCCACCACCACATCCGCCGCCGGCCATTCAGCACAGCGCGGATTGACATAGCGCTCCAGCGGCACTTGCGCGGTTTCGTCGGGCACTTTCTCGCCAGTGACAGGATGGATCTTCATGGTCTTGCCATCCCAGCGCGAAACGGCAATGCCACGCGCGTCCATGACGTATTCCATTTTTTCGTAGGCCAGCACCGCGTCGCGGCATTCGATGTTCTTGAAATCGCGCAAGATCGGATTCGGTAGGCCGGCGCCCGCATTTTTGTTTCTGATGCGGAAATGCCATTGCAGGTAGCCGATCCACAACACCAGTTCGGCAATCGCGGCGGCGCGCGGGTTGATCTCCAGGCCGAGAAACTGGTGCGGGTCGACGGCGAAACCTTCGGTCTCGATCTGCGCCTGGCCGTGGCCGAATTCGTGGAGCTGGTTGAGCACTTCGCCTTCAAGACGCTTCATGTGTTCCAGCGTCACATACAGAAAGTTGCCGCTGCCGCAGGCCGGATCGAGCACACGCAGTTCGCACAGGCGGCGGTGGAAGGCGCGGATTTCGGCGATCGCCTCCTTGTCCTTGCCTTCGTTGGCGAGCAGCAGGGCGGCGGCCTGGACATACTGCCAGCTCTGGCGCAAAGGCTCCATCACGGTGGGCAGCACCAGGCGCTCGACATAGGCGCGCGGCGTGTAATGGGCGCCCAAGGCGTGACGCTCGGCGGGGTCCAGCGCCCGCTCCAGCAGCGTGCCGAAGATGGCCGGCTCGACCAGGGTCCAGTCGGCTTTGGCGGCTTCGATCAGCAGACCAATCTGGGCTTTGGTCAGCGCAATCACCAGTGACCCAACTGAGGGATTCTTGAACAGCTTGCCGTTGAACTGCGGCAGGACGTGACGCAGCACTACCGAGAAACCGCCGCGATCCATCTCCTGCCACAGCGCACCGATCAGGGGCACAAACTGGCCGGGATCGTCCCTGAGACTCAGCAGCAACTCGGTGAATGCACCCTTGGGAATCAGTTGCACATCCTCGGCGAACATCGAAAACAGACAGCGCGTGAGGAAACCGGCGACAGCTTCCGGCGCATGTCCGGCAGCTTCCAGCGACTTCGCCACGTCGGCGAGATGAGCGGCGATCTCACGCGTGACACGTGCGGTCTTGCGCGCCGGGTCGAGTGCCAGCGGCTCCAGCCAGAGCAGACGCAGGCGTTCGCGAATCTCCTCACGACTTAAATCGGCCAGGGCGATGCGATGGCTGCGCGGATCGGGGTAGGGCGTGTAGGTGGCGCCGCTGCGCGAGAACTCGGCATACAGCTCGATGACATTGCCGACGTCGACCACCACCAGGAAGGGCGGCCGGCCTTCGTCGACGGGCAGGGCGCGGGCATAGCCCTCGGCCTGGGCGCGGGCGCGCATCAGCGCGTCATCGAAACTGCGCGTGCCGCCGCTGCGGAGCTTCTTCGCCTCCAGCACGAAAGCGCCGCGCCGGTAGCAGTCGATGCGGCCTTCCGAACTGCCGCCATCGCCGTGGCGAAAGACGATGCGGCGCTCGAAGACATAGACGTTGTCAGCCGTGTCGGCGCGTGCCGGGTCGGGTACCGGCACGCCCAGCAGCTCGCACAACTCGCGCACGAAAGTCTGCGCATTGGCGAGCTCGGAACCGTCGGCGTGCTGCCAGCGGGCGATGAAGGTTGCTATGGCTGCGTCAGCGATAGGGGGAACGGACATGACGTCGGAGTTTAATATCTTCCGTCCAGCGCGTGTCGTGGGGTTACCCTAAAATAGCCTACATTCCAGCCTAGAGTCGTCCCCATGACTGTCCGCCTGCGCGAGATTCCCTACAACTACACTTCCTTCTCCGACCGCGAGATCGTTATTCGACTGCTCGGCGCAGAAGCCTGGAAGGTGCTCGAAACATTGCGCGACGAGCGCGTCACTGGACGTTCGGCGCGCATGCTCTACGAGGTGCTCGGCGACATCTGGGTGGTGCAACGCAATCCCTACCTCTAAGACGACCTGCTCGCCAACCCGCAACGGCGCGAGGCGCTGGTCGAGGCGCTGCGCCACCGCCTGCGCGAAATCGACAAGCGGCGCAGCGGCAATCCCGCCGTGGCGCAATTGCTGGCTGCAGCGGAGCAGGCGGTGCAAGGCTTCGCCGCCTGGTTTTCGGAAACCCACGACAAGCGCCGCGAGGTGCTGCGCGTGCTGCTCAAGCACACGCGCCGTGACAACATCTGCTTCGACGGCCTCTCCCGCGTCAGCCATGTGACCGACGCCACCGACTGGCGTATCGAATATCCCTTCGTGGTGCTGACGCCGGACAGCGAGGCCGAAGTCGCACCGCTGGTGCGCGGCTGCATCGAACTCGGCCTGACCATCATTCCGCGCGGCGGCGGCACCGGCTATACCGGCGGCGCCGTGCCGCTGACATCCTTTTCCGCCGTCATCAATACCGAAAAACTCATCGACCAGAGTGAGATCGCGCAGATCACCCTGCCGGGCGTTGCCCAACCCTATGCGACGCTACGCACCGGCGCCGGCGTGGTGACGCGGCGTGCCATGGAAGCAGCGGAAAACGCCGGGCTGGTGTTCGCCTGCGATCCGACTTCAGCCGATGCCTCCTGCATCGGCGGCAACATCGCCATGAATGCCGGGGGGAAGAAGGCGGTCTTGTGGGGTACTGCACTCGACAACCTGGCTTCGTGGAAAATGGTCACTCCCGACGGCGACTGGCTCGAAGTGGAACGCATCGGTCACAACCTGGGCAAGATCCACGACCAGGAAACCGCCACCTTCCGACTCAAAAGAACCGATGACGCCGGCCGGCAACTGGCAGAAGAGTTTCTCGCGATTCCGGGCAAGAGCTTCCGCAAGGCCGGTCTCGGCAAGGATGTCACCGACAAGTTCCTTTCCGGGCTGCCCGGCGTGCAGAAGGAAGGCTGCGACGGCATCATCACTTCGGCGGTGTGGATACTCCACAAGCTGCCGAAACACACGCGCACAGTTTGCCTGGAATTCTTTGGTCCAGTGCGCGAAGCCGTGCCGAGCATTGTCGAGATCACCGACTATTTCAAGCCCGGCGGACCGGGCGCGCGCGCCGGTGTGATGCTGGCCGGCCTCGAACATCTCGACGAGCGCTATGTGCGCGCCGTCGGCTATACCACCAAGGCGCGGGGTGGCAAGAGCGGTGGCAAAGGCGGCCGACCCAAGATGGTGCTCATCGGCGACATCGTCGGTGCCGAAGAAACCCCGGTGACGCGTGCAGCTGCGGAAGTGGTACGCATCGCCAGCTTGCGTTCGGGCGAGGGCTTCATCGCCGTATCAAGCGAGGCACGCAAGAAATTCTGGCTCGATCGCGCCCGCACTGCAGCCATCTCACGCCATACCAATGCCTTCAAGATCAACGAGGACGTGGTCATCCCACTGCCGCGCATGGGCGATTATTGCGATGGCATCGAGCGCATCAACATCGAACATTCGCTGACCAACAAGGTTGCGCTGTGCAACGCTTTGGCCGAGTTCCTGCGCGGCGAGATCAACCAATGGCCCCTGCATCTGGGCGATGCCTCACTCGACAAGAAGGAGATCATCGGCGATCGTCGTGCCCAGGCTTTGGAAGTCGTTCTCGAAACACGCGACCGCTGGCAATTGCTGCTCGACAGTCTCGACACACCGTGGCCGCCGCAGCGCCGCTGGCACCCGTTGCCGCCACCGAAGCCGGCGCCGAAGTGCTGGCATCCGATCCCCGTGGTCAAACCCGGCGCAGCAACCGTATTCGAACGCCTGCAGAATTATTCGCTGCGGGTGTCATGGAAGCAGGAGCTGAAGCCGCTGCTCGAAACCATCTTCGATGGCAACACGTTCCGCCCGGTACTGGCGCAGATCGAGGCGATTCACAAGGAAGTGCTGCGCGGCAGAGTTTTCGTCGCCCTGCACATGCATGCCGGTGACGGCAACGTGCATACCAATATCCCGGTCAATTCCGATCGCTATGCCATGCTGCAGACGGCGTACCGCACGGTGGAACGCATCATGCGCCTGGCGCGCAGCCTGGGTGGCGTGATCTCCGGCGAGCACGGCATTGGCATCACCAAGCTGGAATTTCTCACTGAGGAAGAAATCCGCCCGTTCCGCGACTACAAGCAGCGCATCGATCCACAAGGCCGCTTCAACAAGGGCAAGCTGATGCCCGGCGGCGATCTGGCGAATGCCTACACACCTTCGTTCAGCCTGCTCGGCACCGAATCTTTGATCATGGAGCAGTCGGAAATCGGTTCCATCTCGGCTTTGGTCAAGGATTGCCTGCGGTGCGGCAAATGCAAGCCGGTCTGCTCCACCCATGTGCCACGCGCCAACCTGCTCTACAGCCCGCGCAACAAGATTCTCGGCACCTCGCTGCTGATCGAGGCTTTCCTCTACGAAGAACAGACACGGCGCGGCGTCTCGCTGATGCACTTCGATGAGTTCGCCGACATCGGCGAGCACTGCACGGTCTGCCACAAGTGCATCAGCCCTTGCCCTGTGGACATCGACTACGGCGATGTCTCGATTGCCATGCGCAATTTCCTTCGCCGCCAGGGCAAGAAAAAATTCAATCTTGGGGCAATGGCAGCGATGGCCTTCCTCAATGCCACCGAGCCCGCCAGTATCAAGCTGTTGCGTGGCGCCATGATTCGCCTGGGCTTCAAGGCGCAACGCCTTGGCCATGCCATCGGCAAGTCGCTGGGGTTGATCCAGGAAACCGTGAGACAGCCGCCGGCCACCCTGGGACGACCCGACATCAAGTCGCAGATCATTCACTTTATCGCCAAGCCGCTGCCGGCCGAGATACCGTCGAAGACGGCACGCGCCTTGCTGGATCTCGAGGACAACACTCTTATTCCGGTGATCCGCAATCCGCGCAAGATCGCCGAACAGACTGACGAAGATCGCGATGCCGTGTTCTATTTTCCCGGTTGTGGCTCGGAGCGTTTGTTCTCGCAAGTGGGGCTGGCCACCCAGGCCATGCTCTTTGAAACCGGCGCCATCACCGTGCTGCCGCCGGGCTATCTGTGCTGCGGTTATCCGCAGACTTCATCGGGCAACGAGGACGAAGGTCAGGCCATCACGACACGTAATCGCGTGCTGTTTCACCGTGTCGCCAATACGCTCAACTACCTCGACATCAAAACCGTCATCGTCTCCTGCGGCACTTGCATGGACCAGTTGCTTAAATATCAATTCGACAAGATATTCCCAGGGTGCCGGCTGCTCGACATCCATGAATACCTATACGAAAAGGGCATCAGGCTGGAAGGCACGACAGGACAGCGTTTCATGTATCACGATCCCTGCCACGCGCCGATGAAAACCTATCCGGGTCTCAAGGTGGTGAATACTCTGATGGGGCAGGTGGTGCCGCTCAACGACCGCTGCTGCGGCGAATCCGGCACACTGGCAGTGACTCGCCCGGATGTGGCCACGCAATTGCGCTTCCGCAAGCAGGAAGAGATGGAGCGGGGCGCCGCCAAGCTGCGCGTCGAAAACCCGGCCAGCCAGGTAAAAATCCTGACTTCCTGCCCGTCCTGCCTGCAGGGACTGTCGCGCTACAACAATGATTCCGGCACTTCGGCGGACTACGTCGTGGTCGAACTGGCACGATCCATTCTGGGCCCGGACTGGCAAACACGTTACCTCGAGCAGGTAAAACAGGGCGGCATAGAGAAGGTGCTGCTCTAGGCGAGGATGCACTTTGGAACTTAAGGACAAGATCGTCATCATCACCGGTGCCGCCAGCGGCATCGGAGCTGCGCTCGTACGTGCGTGCCTGGCTGCGGGCGCCCGTGCCGTGGTTGGCGCCGATCTGCGTACCGAAGGCATGCCACAGGGCTGCGAGGCACTTCCGTGCGATGTCACGCACGAAGATCAGATTGTCAATTTGGTGCGCGCGACGGAGTCGCGACATGGCCGCGTCGATGTCTTCTGCTCCAATGCCGGCGTCCTGACCCCGGGATGGGATGTGCGGGATGCCGATTTCGCCCTGTGGGAACGCGATTGGCGCATCAATGTGCTGTCCCATGCCGTGGCGGCCAAGGCCGTGCTGCCGGGCATGATCGCCCGCGGTGAAGGCTATCTGCTCAATACAGCGTCGGCCGGTGGTCTGCTGGCCGCACCGGAGACGATGATCTACACGATCACCAAGCATGCTGCCGTGGGACTCGCCGAATTCCTCGCCTTCACCTATCGCCGTTTCGGCGTTCGTGTTTCGGCGTTGTGTCCGATGGGCGTGCGTACGCCCATGCTCGAAAATCTCGATGAAACCGGGGCCAGTGCCGGGCTGGATGGTGTGCTGGTTGCGGACGAGGTCGCCGCCGCCGCCATCGCCGGCATGCGCGAGGAACGCTTCCTGATTTTTCCGCACCCGAAAGTCGCCGACTACTACCTCAGCAAGGCCACGCGCCATGACAAATGGCTCAAGACAATGGAAAGTCTGCAGGCGCAATTCACCGACGTGAGCAAGCCATAGCACTTCCCATCAGGCAAGATGCTGCGCCTGGCGTTGCGGCAAACTCGGGCTGATGCCGTCAACTGAACGTTTGCGCAATGGCTGCCCGGCATAGTCGCTGGTCAGCAAGGATTTGATCCTGCCTTCGGACAACCCTCGGCTTTGCAGCCATTGCCCGACCAGTCCGGCGAGACGGTCCAATGCGATGCGGTGCGTCGAATTTGTTTTGGCATACAACCAATCGGAAAACGCCAGGAAGTTAGCGAAAGGCTGATCGCCCAGCAACACCGGCGCGGTATTTGAAAAACGTCCTGAATTGGCGACCAGGTCCCAATAGCGGGCAAAGCGCCGCATGCGCTGCATGGTCTGGAAATCGACGCAGTTCGTGGCGAGTATCCGATACGGCGGCGCCGGATCGAATATCAGGCCATGGCTCGCGCTGTGACGGATGATGGGCGCACCACGCAGGCGCTTCAGCATGCCGACCTGGATCTCGTGCGGCCCCAACGCAACCAGGCGATCGAAGCCACGCCCGAAGCTGGGGAGGTCTTCTCCCGGCAGGCCGAAGATCAGATCGGCATGCAAATGAACCTGGCTGCTTTCGCGCAGCCAGCGCAGATTGCCGGCTGCCTTGGCATTGTCCTGCCTGCGGCTGATCAGGTTCTGGACTTCAGGATTCCAGGTCTGGATGCCGATTTCGAATTGCAGCGTACCGGATGGAAACCTGCCGATGATTTCCTTGAGCACTTCCGGCAGATAGTCCGGCACCGTCTCGAAGTGGGCGAAGACCGGATCGTCAGGGTTGTCAGGGTTTGCGGCATTTTTTTCGAGCAGGAAGCGGAGAATCCTGAGGCCGGATCCGACCTGCAGATTAAAGGTGCGATCGACGAATTTGAAGCGGCGCGCTCCCCGGGCATGCAGATTTTCCAGTTCTCCCAGAAATTTTTCCAGATTGAACGGCCAGGCTGTCTTGTCCAGTGCGGACAGGCAGAACTCGCACTTGAAGGGGCAGCCGCGCGATGCTTCGACGTACAGGGTGCGGTGCGCGATATCCGCGTCGGTATATAACGCATAGGGCAATTCCAGCGTTTCCAGAGGCACTTGTACGCCGGCCAGGATTTTAGGCGGCTGTCCTTGCCGGTCGTCATCCAGAAGTTGCTTGCACAGTTGCGGCAGCGTCAGTTCGCCCCAACCCGTGATCACATGATCCGCAAGCTGGACGATGGTCTGATCGGCAGTTTCATAAGAAACCTCCGGTCCGCCGAGAACGATCCTGACCTCGGGCGCAACGCGCTTGAGCATCTCGACGACCCGGGTGGTTTCGACGACATTCCAGACATACACACCAAAACCGACGATGCGCGGCGAATGCGCCAACAGGCGTTCGACGATTTCCGCCGTCCCGGCACTAAGTGAAAATTCGGCGATGCAGGTTTGATCGCGCAGTTCGCCCATATTGGCCTGCAGGTAGCGCAGCCCGAGCGAGGCGTGGGCGTAGCGCGCATTGATGGTGGCGAGAACGATGAGCATGGAGAAGCATATTACAGCGAGCTCACGTTGACTTCTTCTTGCTGATGTCTTTTCGCTTGAAGCTTCCAAGAGGAATCGGGCAAAATGCGCCCATGCGATTCCTCACTGCTCCCTCGTTTGCCAGCCTCGCGGCGAGTACCCTGCTCGTTGCCTGCGCATCCATCGTTCCTGAGACTGCCGAGCAAGCTGTTGCACCCGCTTCGGAAAGTGCCGTTTGGCACGAGACTGAGACTGTCGCAACAGGGGCTTACCAGGCTTATCTTGAGGCCTTTCCCAAAGGCAGCCATGCCACCATCGCACAGAACAAACTCAATGCCCTGCAGCGCAGTGGCGTAACCTCTGTTGCTCCCGCAGTTCCAGCCACGGTTCCAGCAACCGACGGCAGGCAGCCCGGTAAAACCTTCAAGGACTGCGACGATTGCCCTGAAATGGTTATCGTCCCGGCGGGTTCCTTTCAAATGGGTTCGCCCGGCACTGAAGCAGAACGCTATCCGGGCGAAGACCCGGTCCACAAAGTCACCATCGCCCGTGATTTTGCTCTGGGCAAAACGCACATCACGCGGGGGCAGTTCGCCCAGTTCGTCAGCGCAAGTGGTCACGATGCCGGAGGCAGGTGCTACACATTCGAGAACGGCAAATATGCTGAGCGCAGCGAACGCAGTTGGCGCGACCCGGGATTTGTGCAAAAGGATGACCATCCTGTGGTGTGCATCAACTGGAGCGATGCCAAGGCCTACGTCGAATGGCTATCGAGAAAGACAGGAAAAAACTATCGCCTGCCGAGCGAGGCCGAATGGGAATATGCGGCAAGAGCCGGGACCACAACAGCAAGATTTTGGGGCGACAGCCCAGACCAGGCTTGCAGCTATGCCAATGTAATGGACAGCGCGGGCAAGGAAAAAGTGCCGGGAGTCACCTGGGAGGTCCACAACTGCTCGGATGACTATGCCTATACCTCCCCGGCAGCCAGTTTCAAGCCCAATGCATTTGGTCTGTACGACATGATTGGCAATGTCTGGGAATGGACCGAGGATTGCTGGAATGAAAACTACCATGGCGCCCCAACCGATGGCAGCGCCTGGACGCGCGGCGAATGCCTGAAGCGCGTATTGCGCGGAGGCTCGTGGTACTACACCCCGCGCTACGCACGCTCGGCCACGCGCTATCGGTTTCTCTCGACCTTCCGAAACTACATCTACGGTTTCCGCATCGCCAGTTCGCTGCCTTGAAATCCGGACGGATATTCAAACCCATGGATAAAAAGAGGGCTCGCGATTAAAATCGACACATTGCAGCATTAACTGGCATGGAGAATCAGACATGGCCGTGGGATTGTTAAGCAGGCTCCTTGCAGCAGTGTCGCCAAAAAACGACAACTTCTTCAGACTCTTCAATGAACTCGCTGCCTGTACCGTTCGCGGTGCACGAATCATCGCCCGGATGAGTCTGATGGAGGATCCGGCGGCCTTCAATCAACTGTTCGATGAAATCACCAAGACCGAGGGCGAAGCCGACGAGGTCACCAAGCAAATCTTTCTTGCCCTGCATAAAAGCTTCATTACACCCTTCGACCGCTGGGAGATCAAGGATCTGGCCATCGCGCTCGATGACATGGTCGACTGCATGGAAGACATTCCACAACGGGCAAGATTGTATGGTCCCGGCACGTTCACCAAGGAAATGTCGTCTCTGGGTCAAATCAACCTGCGCGCCGTGGAAAAGGTCCAGGAGGCTGTCACACTCCTGTCCGACATGCAGAACGCGCCACGCATCCTGAAAATTTGCCAGGAGATCGGAGAGATCGAAAGCGATGCCGATCGCACCATGCGCACCGGGATGGAGCGCCTGTTTGCCGAAGCCAGCGATGCCCGGGCCTTGATACGTGCAAAAGAACTTTATGAACTTTTCGAGGAAGCCGTCGACCGCTGCGAAGACGCAGCCGATGTGATTCATGGCCTGGTCCTGGAACGCATATGACCGAGCAGGCCTTCCTGATCATGGCGATCCTGGTCGTCGTGGCCTTGTTGTTCGATTTCATGAATGGCTTCCATGACGCGGCGAACTCGATTGCCCTGATGGTATCGACACGGCTGCTGACCCCGCAAGCGGCCGTGATCTGGGCAGCCTTTTTCAATTTCATCGCCTTCCTGTTTTTCGGGTTGCACGTCGCCCTGACGGTGGGCTCCGGCATCGTCTCTCCGGCGATCATCGATAACGCAGTGATATTCGGCGCGCTGTGTGGCGCCATTACATGGAATGTCGTTACCTGGTGGTTCGGCATTCCATCTTCCTCATCGCATGCGCTGGTTGGCGGACTGGTCGGAGCCGCGTTGGCCAAGGCAGGCTGGAGTTCAATTGTTGTTCATGGACTGGCCAAGACCTCGGCTGCGATCATCCTCTCACCGCTGTTTGGTCTGTTGCTGGCGCTGATGCTTTCGATCGCTCTGCTCTGGATTTTCCAGAAAGCCTCGCCGTACCCGGTCGAGCGTACTTTCAACAAGTTGCAATTCGTGTCGTCCTCCCTCTACAGCCTGGGCCATGGCGGCAATGACGCCCAGAAAACCATGGGGATCATCGCGGTGCTGCTGTATTCCAATGGTTACCTGCAGGGTGACTTTCACGTTCCTTTCTGGGTCGTGATGTCTTGCCAGTGCGCCATGGGACTGGGTACATTGTTTGGCGGCTGGCGCATCGTTCGAACGATGGGTCTGGGAATTACCAGAATTCGGCCAACCGGGGGGTTCTGCGCCCAGACATCCGGCGCTGTGGCGCTTTTTCTGGCGACCTGGCTGGGGATTCCGGTGTCGACGACCCATACGATTACCGGCGCCATCGTAGGCGTCGGCTTGTCACGACGCGTCTCGGCAGTGCGCTGGGGCCTCGCTTCGCGGATTGTCTGGGCCTGGGTGTTGACGATCCCCATTTCCGGATTGATCGCGGCTTTTTTCTGGTACCTGGGAAATACTTATTTCTAGCACCCCAGAATCAGAGGCGGGCACTAGCACCCCAGAATCAAACCCGGGCACTAGGCTTCGATTTGGCGCGCTCGGCGGGGATCGAACCCACAACCCCTGGCTTCGGAGGCCAGTACTCTATCCATTGAGCTACGAGCGCTGATGAGGAATTGCTGAAACTGAAGAGCAGTCGTCATTTTAGCGCTTTCCCAAGCCGGCATTCCATGCAATACCCGGAGAAATGACAGCAGCGCCGGGATTGGCTATGCTTGCGCCCATGCAACTGATCCTGATCAGCGGTCTGTCAGGCTCCGGCAAGAGCATCGCCCTCAATGTCCTCGAGGACGCTGGCTATTATTGCGTCGACAATCTTCCGGCGGCGCTCCTGTCCCAGTTGGTGGCGCAATTGCGCGACGAGGGTTTTGCGCGCGCCGCGGTCGCCGTGGATATGCGCGGCGGCGCCAGCATTGCCGGTTTGCCCGCACAGTTGCGCGATCTGCAGAAGCAGGAAATCGATTCGCGCTTCATTTTTCTCGATGCGCGTGACGACGTGCTCATCCAGCGCTTTTCAGAAACACGGCGGCGTCATCCGCTCGCCGATCAAGCACCCACCCTGGCGGAATCGATCGTGCGCGAACGCGAGGGGCTGGAAACCATCGCCGGGCTTGGCCACCACATCGACACCAGCAATCTGCGACCCAACGCATTGCGTGCATTTGTCAGGGACTTTGTCACAGCCCACAGCCAGGCCAGCGGTACGGCACTGATCCTGCTGTTCGAATCATTCGGTTACAAGCATGGTCTGCCGCTCGACGCCGATCTGGTCTTCGACGTACGCTGCCTGCCCAATCCACACTACGATCCGCTGCTGCGCCCGCTCACCGGCCGCGACACGGAAGTCAGGGAATTTCTCGTGGCGCAGCAGGAAGTGGCGCGCATGCTGGAGGACATTCGTCGCTTCGTCGCCGACTGGCTTCCTGCTTACATCCGCGACTCGCGCGCCTATCTCAGCGTCGCCATCGGCTGCACCGGCGGTCAGCACCGTTCGGTGTATCTGGTGGAATGCCTGGCGCAGCACTTCCGGGAACTTGCGCCTACCCCGGTGCAGATACTGGTACGTCACCGGGCGCTGCCGGCCTGATCTTCGTCGCAGGGACGGTTAAGAGCCTAAACCTCGGAACTGTTCCATAGGTCTACACGACTCACGTCAGAAACTGGCGTATGGTTCTTGATGAAATCTTTCGCCTGCCCGGCGGGCAAGGGTTTGCTCAGCAAATACCCCTGAATTTTTTCACAGCCAATGCTGACCAGGAATTTTAGTTGGGCTGCGGTCTCCACGCCTTCCGCAATCACCTCCATGCCCAGTTTGTGGCCCAGCAGAACAATGATATCGCAGATGTCGGCATCGTCAGGATCGGTTTCGATGTCCTTGACAAAGGAGCGGTCGATCTTCAGAACGTGCAGAGGGAACAGCTTCAGATAAGCCAGCGACGAGTACCCCGTGCCGAAATCGTCCATCGATAGAAAGATGCCCCCACCCGCCAGAATTTTCAGCATGGCGATGGTGTCGGCAGGGGAAGTCATCGCCATCGACTCGGTAACTTCCAGATCCAGAAATTCGGGAGACAGTCCTGCCGAGGTCAGCGCGGCCTGGATCTGATCCGGGAAGCCTTTGTCGTGAAACTGGAGGGGGCTCAGATTGACCGACATGCGAATATTCATGATGCCGTCTGTCTGCCATTCCTTGAGTTGCCGGCAAGCCTCCTGCAGAACCCATTCACCGATCGATGCGATCAACCCGGTTTCTTCCGCAATCGGAATGAATTCGACCGGAGGGATCAGGCCCCGGCTGGGGTGCTGCCAGCGGATCAGCGCCTCAACGCCCATCAGGCAGCCGGTTCTGAGGTCGAGCTGCGGCTGATAATGCAGCAGGAACTGCTGTTTCTCCAGGGCGGTTCGCAAATCGGCTTCGATGACCATGCGGCTGGTCGCCGCCAGGCTCATCTTGGAGGTGAAGAACTGGTGATTCTGTCCTCCCATGGACTTGGCCGCGTACATCGCCACGTCGGCGTACTTGATCAGGTCGCCGATGTCGCTGGCATCATCGGGGTAGAGGCTGATGCCAATGCTCGGACTGGTGCGCAATTCGTGATTGGCAAGCAGATATGGTGCCGAAACTGTCCGTAAAATCTTGCCGGCCACGTTGGCCGCGTCATCCGCCGAATCTATCACTGACAGAACAACGACGAATTCATCGCCGCCGAGTCGCGCGACGATGTCGGTTTCCCTGACGGATTGCGTCAAGCGGTGTGCCACCTCGACCAGCAACTGGTCGCCAACGTGATGGCCCAAGGTATCGTTGATGGTCTTGAAACGATCGAGATCGATCATCATCAGGGCCGCAGTGGTGTGGTTGCGTTTGGCCAGGTTGATGACCTGCGCCAGACGTTCATGCAGATTCAGTCGATTGGGCAATTGCGTCAGGGCATCGTGATGCGCCAGGAACTGGATTTGGGTCTCCGCCGCC
Source organism: Sterolibacterium sp. (assembly GCA_041674465.1). Lineage (GTDB taxonomy): Bacteria > Pseudomonadota > Gammaproteobacteria > Burkholderiales > Rhodocyclaceae > JACRAR01. The sequence continues at coordinate 777 of JBAYVV010000099.1, read as the reverse complement.
TTGCGTTCCGAAATATCGGAGAAACTGCCTATATAGTGGGTCGACTGGCCAACCTTGTTGTGGACTGCGACGATGGAAAGCCATTTCGGGTAAAGCTCGCCGGTCTTGCGGCGATCCCAGAGTTCGCCTTCCCAGACACCCCGATCGGAAAGCGATGCCCACATTTCCCGGTAAAGCTCCTTGGTCGTCATGCCGGCCGAGAGAATCTTCGGATCCTTCCCCAGCACGTCAGTCTCGGCATAACCGGTCAGCCGGCTGAAAGCCGCGTTGGTTTTGAGGATGCGCACATTCGCATCGGTGATGACAATACCTTCCCCGCTATGGGTGAACACCTTGGCCATGAGGTCAAGTTGTTCCTCCGTCCGCTTGTGTTCGGTAATATCGGTATAAACCCAGATGGAAGCAGTATCGAGAACGGCACTCGGATCGAGCGGTCGCCCGGTCTGGATGACCCAGAAATGGGTGCCGTCCTGACGGCGCATCTCCGTTTCAAAACTGGCGAATCCTTTTCCCGCCAGTTGTGCGTAGCCAGTTTCACCAACTTCCTTGAACTGTTCAGCGGAACAGTACAAAATTTCCGTGGTTTTTCCTTCCAGCTCCTCCAGGCTGGCAAAGCCGAACATATCCGCAATGCGCTGGTTGGTCTTAAGGATACGGCGATTTCGCAACAGCAGAATGCCGACATGGGCGTTGTCGAAAATGAGGCGCTGCTCCTGCAGCAATTCCCTGATGCGCTCGTCCTGCTGTCTGCGCGCAGTGATGTCGCGCAAGGCACTG
>JBAYVV010000098.1:0-14771 GCA_041674465.1 Sterolibacterium sp. | reverse complement strand
GCCGATGCCAAGGTTGCATCGGGTGCGCTCAAGAAATCCCCTGCGGTGCCCGCCAAGGCCATATATTCCTTGAACCAATGATCTTGGCATTCGGCCAGCGACCATGCAGCCGCCGTTGTGAGCATTCCCTGCGAATGCACCTGAAGCGGCCGGAAGTTGGCCACTCTGAACCCCGGTTCAGGATGCCGGTCTAGCGTCACTGCGGGGGACCCGTAACTGGAAAGCGCGGAACGATTCCGCGCTTTCGCTTTTCTGGATTTGGACCGTGCGTTACTGGCTGATGAAATCCGAACCGTCCGACGCCAGCGTCGACGACGTGCTGGCGATGCCCGGGCAGACCGTGGCTTGGTATGGCGTCCGCAACTATCAAGCACGCAACTTCATGCGCGACCAAATGCGGGTCGGCGACAAGGTGTTTTTCTATCACTCAAATTGTGCCGAACCTGGCATCGTCGGCCTGGCAGAAGTGGCCAAGCTGGCGTATCCGGATCAGACCCAGTTCGACCGCAAGAGCAAGTACTTCGACCCCAAGGCAACGCCGGAGAATCCGCGCTGGATGAATGTCGATGTCCGCGTCACGCACAAGACCCGCCTGGTCGGCCTTCCTGAACTGCGCGCGCAACCGGAACTGGCGCAGATGCGCATCCTGCAGCGCGGCAATCGCCTCTCGATCACGCCGCTCGATCCGCGCGAGTGGACTTTTATCTGCAAGAATTTGCTGGGGAGCAAAGCATGACCCTATGGTGGCTGGCCTATCCTCTGCTCGGCGCCTTCGCCGGCTTCATTGCCGGTCTGTTCGGCGTCGGCGGCGGGCTGACGCTGGTGCCGCTGCTCTACATGTTATTTGCGGCGCAGGATTTTCCCGCGGCGCATGTCATGCACCTGGCGCTGGGCACCTCGATGGCGACCATCGTATTTACTTCGATCGCCAGCATGCGCGCGCACCATGCCCATGGCGCCGTGCGCTGGGACATCGTCAAGAGCATGGCGCCGGGCCTGATGTTGGGTACGCTGTGCGGATCCTTCATCGCCAGCAGCGTGCAGACACGACCGCTGGCGATGATGTTTACTGCCATCGTCTATTACGCCTCGGTGCAGATGATGCTGGACTTCAAGCCCAAGCCATCGCGCAACCTGCCCGGGCAGATCGGCTTGCTGATCGTCGGCGGGATCATCGGAGTCGTCTCCAGCCTGGTGTCGGCGGGCGGTGGATTCATGTCGATCCCGTTCATGGTGTGGAGCAACGTGGCGATTCATCAGGCAGTCGGCACGTCCTCCGCGCTGGGTTTTCCGATTGCCATCGCCGGGGTGGTAGGCTACATCCTGAGCGGCTGGAACGCGACGCCGCTGCCGCCATTTTCGCTCGGCTATGTTTATCTGCCGGCGTTTGTCGGGGTCGTGCTGATGTCGTTCCTGCTGGCGCCCTACGGGGCAAGGATGGCGCACAAGCTGCCAGTGAAACAGTTGAAGCGTGCCTTTGGCGGATTTCTCGCCTTGCTGGCCAGCAAGATGCTGTATGGCCTGCTCGCCTAAGCCAGCAGGCGACGACGGGTCAGGATGAGTGCGGTCCAATAAGCCGCCAGCGCAATCGCCAGCAACACCGACAGATGCAGGATGGCATCCGCTGGCACCTCGCCCAACAGGAGCGGCCGCACCAGGCGCACCGAATGCGCCAGCGGCAACGCGGCGGCGACCGTCTGGAATGCTGCCGGCAACTGTTCCACAGGGAAGAACACGCCCGAGAGCAGCACCATCGGCGTCATCAGCAGCGTAAAGTAGTACATGAAGAAGTCATAGGATGGCGCCAAGGCGGTGACGATCAAACCCAGCGCGGCAAAAGTCAGCCCGGTCAGGAAGATCACCGGGAGAACCCATAGCGCCAGCGGCGAAGCGACAAAACCCAGCGCCGTGATCACCATCAGGATGGCCAGGCCGGAGAGCGTCGCTTTGGAAGCAGCCCATAACCATTCGCCGCTCAGTACGTCGTCGAGCGCCACGGGCGCGTTGAGGATCGCCTCCCAGGTTTTCTGCACATGCATCCTCGAAAACGCCGAATACAGCGCTTCGAACGAGGCCGCGTTCATGGTGCTGGCGCAGACCGTTCCGCTGGCAAGAAAAACAATGTAGCTGACGCCGCCGACCTGCGGCAGCAAGCCACCCAAGCCATAGCCCAAACCGAACAGATAAATCATCGGGTCGGCCAGGTTGCCGAGCACCGAGGGAATCGCCAGCTTGCGCCAGACCAGGAAATTGCGCCGCCACACGGCAATGGCACGCCAGGAGAAGCTGGGCAAGGCATACCGCGAGGGCAGTTTAGTCACGCAATTCCCTCCCGGTTAACTTTAGAAATACATCCTCGAGATTCGCCGGCCGATGCAAGGTGCGCAATTGCGGCAGGTTGGCGAGTTGCGCCAGCAGCGGTATCACCTGGCCGTCATCGACATAGCAGAATACCGTCTCGCCGCTGACTTCAATGCGTTTCGCGCAGGACTGCGCCGCACTCGCCGCCCAGGCCGGCGCGTCCTCGCCATACACCTCGACGACCTGCGGCTCGATCTGGCTGGCGATCAGCTCGCGCGGCGCGCCCTGGGCGACGATGCGGCCTTCGTCGAGAATCGCCAGGCGATGGCAAAGACGCTCGGCTTCGTCCATGAAGTGAGTCGTCAACAGAATAGTCTTGCCTTGCTGCAGCAAATGCTTGAGGCGCTCCCAGATCAGGTGGCGTGCCTGAGGATCGAGACCGGTGGTCGGCTCGTCCAGCAGCAGCAGTTCGGGATCGTTGACCAGTGCGCGCGCCAGGGTCAGACGGCGCTTCATCCCGCCGGAAAGCGTCTGCAGGCGCGCCTGTTCCTTGCCGCCGAGGCCGGCAAAATCGAGCAGTTGGGGAATGCGCCGGCGCGTTTCGGCATCGACCAGGCCGAAGTAGCGGCCGAACACACGCAGGTTTTCCGCCACCGTGAAATCCGGATCGAGGTTGTCGAATTGCGGCACTACACCAACCTTCATGCGTGCCTCGCGGGCGCGCAGCGGCACTGGCTCGCCCACCAGGGTGATGTCTCCCGCATCGGGCGTGGTCAGGCCAAGGCAGCAGCGCAAGGCGGTGGTCTTGCCGGCGCCGTTGGGGCCGAGCAGGCCATAGCATTCGCCACGCGCCAGCTTGAAGCTGACACCCGCCACCACTTCCCGGCCTGCGTAAGATTTGCGCAGCCCCGTAACCGACAGAACCGCAGCTTCGGAAGTTAACGCCGCCATGCCGAATGGATGATGCTGCGGATCAGATGCAGCTTGCGATGGAAGAAGTGGTCGGCGTCGGGCACCAGAATGACGGGCAAATCGAGCGGGGTCGCCCAGGCGATGACATTGGCGAGCGGCACGGTTTCGTCGCGCGAACCATGGATGACGATGGTATCGGCAGGGACGGCATCTGCCTGGTAGCTGCGTGTGCCCTCGATATGTCCTGCGGCGGTGCCAACCAGGACCAGGCGCTCGGCCGGATCGCCTCGCTCCGCAAGGGCTTTGGCCAGGCGCGTCGTGACGTAGGCACCGAAAGAGAAACCCGCAAGCGCTACGGGCAACGGCGCTGATGTGCCGGGGAATTGCTCGCGGGCATAGGCATGCACGGCCAGCAGATCTTCCGTCTCGCCCGCACCATGGTCATGCTCGCCCTCACTGGCACCGACACCACGGAAGTTCGGCCGCAAGGTGCTGTAGCCCAATTCGCGGAATGCCTTGGCCAGCGTCGTGACCACCTTGTTGTCGGCACTGCCGCCATAGAGCGGGTGGGGATGGGCGATCAAGGCAATGCCCAGGGCATCCGGATGCGCCTCGACGAACACCTCGATGCTGCCACCCGGCCCGTCGAGCAGCACGTGTTCGTGCCTAGTACCCGCAGTTGTTCTTGGGGTACTAGTGCCCGCAGTTGTTCCAGGGGCATTGGAACTCATTTCAGATTTTCAGGCGCTCGACAACTTTGCCGCCGACGAGATGCCCGTCGATGATCTCGTCGATGTCTTCCTTGTCGATATAGGTGTACCAGATACCTTCCGGGTAGACCACCATGACCGGTCCCTGGTCGCAGCGATCCATGCAGCCGGCCGAGTTGATGCGCACCTTGCCCTCGCCTGACATGCCGAGCGCCTTGAGGCGGTCCTTGGCATAGTTGCGCATTTCCGTCGCGCCGCGTGCATTGCAACAGGTGTCGCCCGGCGCGCGCTGGTTGCTGCAGAAGAATACGTGATGCTTGAAATAGTCCATGGCGGTTCCGCTCAATCCGTTTAAATGTCAATTATAGCCGCCTGCCTCCTTGCCCGCCCCGGCAAGCGGAACAGGATGCTTGATGGCATTCTTGACAATCTTCGCACGCGCCGCTTCCAGCAGGTCGATGTCGAGTACATCGGCGATCTCGACCAGGTAGATCAGCACATCGGCGACCTCGTCACGCACTGCTGCGGCCTTGTCCGGAGGCAAGTGCAGGCTCTCCTCTGGATTCTTATGTGGAAGCACAACCGTCACTTTGCAGTACTGTTTGTTTGATCGCAAGGCAACAACGATTCTACTGTAAGGCATACAACGTACTCCAACCAGTCCATGAGCCGCTCGATGTGCAAACAAGATTGCGATATGTAACTATCACCAAACTAGCGCCGAAGTTATTTACACATGTTGAGAATTCTGCTTGATCCCGCTACCCCACGGAGAATGATCGCAAAGCCGCCACTAAGAATGCACGCAAGAGCGCCGCCAGAAATGCAAACTAGCAACAGGCGGCAATATGCCCGTTAGGGCTAGTAAAGTGCGCAGGCGATTGGATGCACGGACGAAGCTCGTTTCGAGTGAAAAGTCATCGCTTTGGCTTCTACGATTGAGTGCGCAGTGATATCCGAGCCCGCGTGACTGAATTCGAAGGAGATCGATCATGACTCAGAAGGACTTTCTTGACCCTCCCCAGAAGGAAGGCGAAGAACGCATTCGACAGTGTAAGGGGTGTAAAGAAGAGGCATACCACACGTATTGCGTTGATATTCGCGGTAACGATTGGAGCGGCCACTACACCGCGCACTATTGTGAATGTAACAACTGCGGTACGCAAGTTGTGTTCAAAAGAACTTAACGTGCGAAGAGGAACTGAACGGTGAGCTACATGCCCGGCATGCACGTCATCGTGGCAAGTACGGTCGTCCCCGGCTCAAGCAGATACAGGGTAGCGACCGATGCTATCCTTCTTGCTATTCTATCTATCATTTGCTATCATTATACATCAAATGGTGATAAATATGACAGAATCAGACGGATGGCTCTCTCTTGATGAGACCGCGACATACTTGGGAATGGGTAAGACCGCGCTCTATGCGATGGCGCGCGAGGGTCGCATACCGGCACGGAAGATCGGCAAGAAATGGATCTTTGAAAAGAGTGGGGTCGATCAGTGGGTGCGCACTGCTCGCCCCCTGCAGTCGTTCTTCCTCGGCGCTGATTTCACAATCGACGGGAACGACCACCTCCGCGACCCGCAACGCGAGGGCTATCTGCGCGCCTATGAATTCTTCCGGGCCGGAAAAAATAAGGCGATCCTCCAAATTCCGGTCGGATGCGGCAAGACCGGCCTAGCGTCTCTGCTGCCGTTTGGACTCTCCGAAGGCAGGGTCATCGTTATCGCGCCCAATCTCACCATCAAGGATGGGCTTTACGAAGCGATGGACATTACCAACCGGCAGAAATGTTTTTGGCGGAAGGCGGGTGTGCTGAGCACTGACCAGATGTTGTCTGGACCGTTGGCCTGCACGCTTGATAGCGGCAACATTTCGATCGCGACAAAGTCCCATATCGTCATTACGAATGTCCATCAACTCGCAACCAACGTCGATAAGTGGTTGATGCAGTTTCCGGATGATTTTTTCGACATGATCATCGTGGACGAGGCGCACCACAGCGCGGCCGCTAGTTGGCAGAAAGTCATCGAGCGCTTCCCAAACGCAAAGGTCATCCTACTCACGGCGACCCCATTTAGGAGCGATCGCCAGGAACTCGATGGCGAATTGGTGTTTCGGTATCCGTTCCGAAATGCCACGCTGAAAGGCTATATCAAGCGCCTCAAGGCGAGCTACGTCGCTCCGACGACAATTGAGCTCGGCTTTTCCGACGCCGGCGGGCGAACATACACGTTGGAGGAAGTGCTGAAGCTCAAGGAGGAAGAATGGTTTAGCCGCGGCGTGGCGCTCGCAAGGCAGTGCAACAAGCACATCGTCGAAAGCAGTTTGCAGAAGCTTGAGGAGCTTCGGCAAAGCGGGACGCAGCACCAGCTCATCGCAGTTGCATGCTCCATCAACCACGCACGGGAAATCCGTTCGCTATATCAAGAGCGCGGCTTCAATGCCGACGTTATCCATAGCAACCAGACGGAGGATGAGCAGGCGGCCATTCTTGCGGCACTGCGCAACGGTTCGCTCGATTGCATCATCCAGGTGCAGATGCTAGGCGAGGGATTCGATCATCCCAAGTTGAGCGTTGCAGCGATCTTCCGTCCGTTTCGGTCGTTGGCGCCCTACATCCAATTTGTCGGGCGCATCATGCGGGTCGTTGTGCAGAACGATCCCGGTCATCCCGACAATGTCGGCCATATAGTCACCCATCTGGGCATGAACCTCGACGAACGCCTGAAGGAATTCAAGCAGTTCGAGAACGATGACCAAGCCTTCTGGGACAAGGTCATTGGCGGCGACGAACCGGAGGTGCCTCAAGGGGTGCTCGACGGTACCGCTCGGCTTCGCGCGGGCGATCAGGTCGTTGTCCATGGAGAGGTTGTCGATTCTTTGTGGGAGGAAGATTTCACGTCAGTCGAGGACACGCAGATCGTCGCCGACCTCCGCGAACGTTTGAAGCTCCTTGGCCTCGACGACAGCAAAGCTGAGGAAATGGTTCGGCTCGCGCAGCAGTCTCCCATGCGTAAGAATTTGCCCACGGAACCCTTCATGGTCCAGCCGCAGCGGGAGTGGGAAGAGGCTAGGAAACGGATGCAGGAGCAGGCCAAGCGCCTCGCGAACGTATTGCTGAACCACGTTGAGCTTAAGCAGACTGGCAACGAAATGGTCTACAAATACAAATCCCTGAAGCTCACCGGGAGGAACAACTACATCTGCGCATTGATGATGGTGAACAAGGAAATGGAGAAGCGCCTGGGCAAAGAGAGGCAACAGGCCACAACGGAAGAATTCCGCTCCGTCCTCGATAACCTGGATGACCTACTGCAAGTGCTTGTAAGGCGTGTTCGCAAAGCGAAGGCGGAATATGAAAAAATCGAATCCTAAAGGGCCTACGCCTTCGCTAATTGGAGGAACCAACGGCCGCCCCAAGCGGGTCCTCGTCAAACGCCTCAGCAAATGCTATCGCTGCCACGATGACCTAGTCATGGGAACGACCTGCATCGAGATTCCAAAGCTTGGGCAGGCCTATTCGACTGATCGGCGTGTATGCGACGCGTGCTTCCAACTCATTTTGCGAAAGACGGACGATGACCTTGCCGAGATCAAGAACCTTTAAGCGCTAGACGCATCGGCCGCCGCTTAATCGTCACCGAGTGCTCGGTGCCCATTGCGGCCGTTTGGCCATGCGGATTCATAGAGTCGACAGCGGTCACTCGAAGTATTGGAGGTAGTCCGAAGTAGTCGACCAAGTATGTACTGGACGTCAGTAACACTCCCGACGACAAACCCAAAGAGGCTAATTGTGCCCCAACAGGTCAAAGCGCACATAGAACTCTACCGCGCTGTCGGCCACCTTGAAACACTCGGCCAGTTGTGGCGGAACCGGAACAAAAATTCTATTCTTCGTAACGATAGTGGTTGTGATCAGAGGGGTACCTCCAGCTGCGCCAGCCGATCTTGCTCCGCGAAGTTCAATGTCGTAGTAGAGATTCTGAGCCGAATGCGCCAATCCAAATAGGAACACAATTCGCCGCCCGGCCCAAGCCACCTGTGTTGAGTGAGGCCACGTAAAGAACTCTCGCTCAAGTTGGAATAGCCGATCCGACAAAGCGAGGAACATCTTGTGATTGTTGAGTTGAGGTAACTCACGATCTGTTGTGAGAAGCCTCTCCCGTACCTCAGTGTCCGGGCGGAGAATCGGAGAGCTCGGGATCGGAACCGTAATCGCCTGGATGGGCTGAGGTTCAACCACTGTGTTGACCACATCGTTGAGCACCGCCTCCACGGTACCCACCGTCTCGCTACTAACTCTTTGGGTATGCCCGGAACCACTCTTGGCTGCCGCCGTTAACACAACATCGAACTCGACTCGTCCAGCCAAATAATCAGCCAATAGGGGCTCGAGCTCTCCCTTGTCATCGGGCTCTAGGCGATACAGCTCTCGCCGGCGTGCCAAAGTTTTTTGAAGTGCGTCAAGGCCAGCGCGCTGCGATGAAGGAACAAATTCTTTGATTCGCTCATAGATGTGTACTCGAACCAAATCCTTCGTTAGCCCTTCTGCGACCTCGGGCGTCGAACGAATGACGCCAACCACTGCCTGAATCGCACTCCATGTTCTGGAAATCTTCAGCGTGAACCTGTCTCCCAAGGTTTCAGTCAGCATCGGAACGCCGTGGCTGATAGTCACCCAATCGACAGAGACTTCGTCAATCAGGTAGTCGAGCTTTAGCACTCTAGCGATCGACAGACTCAGCGAAACCTCGTCCCAAGTCAGGTCGGACCGCGAAAACGTAGCCGTGATCGTTGCGGTGTTTGGCACCTCCGGAAGCGAAAGCACTTCTGTCACATAGCGTCGCTGCAGATCCCGTCTCGGGTTCTGCTGACTAATCCGAATCAGGGGGGTGTCTTCGCTAGAGAACGTGTTGATTGTATCCGGATCAGTCCCCGCGAACCAGTGCAACTGAGAGCCCGAGTAAGTTTCACGGATCTTGCCCATTTCGATTCGGTTGTCACCAGGACTAAGTTGAACTGACACCTTACCGGCCCAATCAATGCGGCCCATTCCGATGACATGCTGCTGGAACGCTGGCAACACGTCTGCGAGTTCGGTGTCCTTGAGCATCTCCGTCAAAGCCATCTCGATAGTAGGCATGATCTGTGAAGCCGCTTGAATGGACTCTCTGGTCAGAGCTTCCCGTCCCGCAGTGGGGTGAAGAAATGGCAGATCAGCGAAGCCGCCCAACTGGTACTGGCTCGGCATTGGAACCGGGGCAAGAGCAAAACGCGACCGTAGACCCATTATTTGGCCTGCATTTTGTTTCAGCCAGAGCCCCCCATTGCTTGGAACTCCATCAACCGACAAATTTTCGACGATTACGGCAACTTGATTGCCCTCTGATAGTATGCGTGCGTCAAAAGAAAAGCGCCCGACTGCGATTTTATTGTGACCGATTTCGCGCCACTGAGCACCGATGCCGGCGACTGCGCGTATATCCTGTTGACTGATTAGGGTGCCATTAAAGAGTACGGGAACGTTCAGGAATCGGACGAAGGGAAGCAGGTATGTGCAAAGCCCCTGGACGTTAATCGGTGCACTCGAGCTAATCTCCGCCGTCAATGTGGTGCCAATATCAATTGGTGTGTCGATAGCCTCCATCGAAATGCAGTCCGATCCGATCGACAACTCACTCTTCAAGGCGACTGTTCTTAGGCCGGTTAGCGATCCGTCCTCACGTGTGTCTACTAGCAGTCGATCACAAACGCCGAAATTTGCCATCGCACCAATGCCGAAAGTACCAATAACCCCTGCAGCACGAGCTGCCTCGGTATTCTTCCCCGACGAGCCCGCACGCCAAAAGTTCTCTCGCAGAACTTGCTCAGACATCCCGATGCCTTGGTCTTTAATGGAAATGCGTTGAGGCGATGCACTAATTTCGATGGAATATTCTGACGGGGAGCATCCATTCTGTTTTGCGCGCATGAGCACTGCGTCGTACGCGTTTTGCACGTTTTCTCGCGCCATCGCGAATGGCGAATCGTAGATCTGCGACGAGAGGATCTCGAGAACCCGTTGTGTATCGACCCTAAATGCAATTTGTGACATTACCTTCGCTCTCCTAGACGCGCACGTGCCGCTGCAACACTTTGCTGAACTGCATTATCAGAGTTTCTAGCGACTGGCTCTGACTCGATGAATTCTCTGAGCGCCACCTTGTCCCCAAGTTGGTACAACGCCTCTATAAGACTGATCAATTCTGTGCTCGACTGCGGCGTGGCGCAGAACCTGCGGATCTCTGCCCAGTCATCTAGTCTCAACAGCGCTTCGACAGCGACTCGACGCGCCCACTCGTTCTCTGGATGCTTTTGAGCGACCTCAAATGCAGTTCGCTCACGCTGTTGGCCAAGCAGGTTCGAGGCCTCGCTGGCAGCGCTATCTCCCAAGACATCCTGGTTCGAAGCCTCACTGGCAGCGCTATCTCCTAAAACAGCCAGAAGTTGCATATCTAATGTGAACTCCATGGATGAGCCAGAGAACTCTGGCACATATGCCTCTCCCCAGACCGGCATGCTGAAGGCATCGTTCTTCATCTCTCGAACATGCACGGCACACTTTCGCGCTTCAATATCAATCCGAACAAGGTTGTAGGCGCGCTTCTTCCCAACTGGCAAGCTGTCTGGTCCGCCACAAAGGGTTCCAGCGCTTATGGCCGCAAGCTGTCGTTTCCCGTCAGCGGTAAAGCGGCGCTGGAGAAATTGCGGCCTGTGCTGGTGGCCATGCAGACCAATGACAAAGCCGCCATCCATGAGGCTTTGCAAGAACTCACCATCTATGTAGTCAGAGTCCTTTGGTCCGCCGGCAAGGTTGTGATGCCACACGGCAATTGGAATTCGTCCATTGCGCACTTGTACGGCTACTTCTCGCGTTGCTCCAGCGATGCAGTCTGGATGAATTCGGCCCGATCTATTGAACAGATCGTTGTCACAACAACTAGAAAGGGTCGCGACAACGACGCCCAGTTCACGGAAATCATGGATCGCATACTGCTCTTCTGTTGCCAACGAGTACTCACGCTTCCCTCTGTAAAACGCTTTGTAGAAGGTCGCGAAGGGTTCCATCCGCTGCTTGTAACATTCAGGATTCGAGATTCGCCACAGCGCAAAATCGGACCAAACCCATCTATATTGAGTCCCTTCGACTGCGAGTTGCTTCGCTAGGATCGCACGCTTGCCTGCATCTGATGGCAGTTTCTCCGCAGTCATAGACCGTAGCACGTGTGGGTGGCTCACGTCATGATTTCCTGGTGCGATGATGACACGCTCTCTATCTCCCCCAAAAAAGAGATCGCAGAGCTTGATCAGAAAGTCCTCTGCCTCGTCGTACTGTGCCTTTAAAGCTCTATCACTGTCGGCATCGTTCGAAGCAACTCCGCAGACAACGTCGCCGCTGACTATGGCGAGATCTGGTTTCTGAAAGCCATCGTTTACGTAGCGGTCTCGATCTAGCCGGAGTGATTCAAGGAGTGAACCTGTCGTTAGCGCGCTACCAGTGTCCCGGTGAAGATCTGAAATATGCAGAACGCTGACCATCCCGTTACGCCTCTCCCTGAATATGCTAGTGGTGCATGCATATCGCAACATATCACAGACTACTACGACGGCCAAGAGCTGACGTTCGGGAACTTCCGCTTGTCCGAACTCGGACCCATCATCTCACCATAAACCCAAAGATATCTGAACAAGGCGCGGCGATTGAATGGCGATACCGTGCGCTAATCAACCTCATCAAAATTTGGCGGCAATTCGAGATCACGTGATGGAGGCATCTGAGGCGCATCGACCGGCATCAGCGGAGGTTTGATGGTGCGATCAAGCACCCGCAGAACGTGTCGATTCAGATACCAGGGAGGGTAAGAAGTCCGGAGTTTGGCGCCATAGGCTTGGTGCATCCACCAAGCAATCGCGGCTGACCTCGAAATACCGGCATGGCAATGTGCCAACAGATGAAAGGTATCGTGGGCTTGCAAATACGGTTCAAGCCATGATTTCAGGACATCTGCGTGTTTGACCGAAAATTTTTCTTGCAACGCATCCATCCCGTCCCGCTGTGGGTCGTGATCATCAAAAGATAAATGCAACACATCGGCAAAACTTCCTTGGAGACGCGGCGGCTGGTGACGCGCGTGGACGGAAACAACGATCATGTCCTTGCGCCCTTCGATCTTCTCGGCTTGGCGTTGAGAGAGGAAATACACATTCCTAAACATGTTGTCCCTACCCGCGAACTATTCCATCTTACTCAAGAAGCATTTTGGGCAGAACCAGCGAATTGCTGTCGCGGTCTGCCCGTCACGCTGCCAGTCATGAAGACAATCTTCCTGCCGTCGAGCCAACGCTCGCGCTCGGTTTATTGTCTCGGCCTTTGCTCGCACTTCCTGCTGTTGGTCTGGTGACAGCCTGGAAATCAGCTCATCAACCGAGAGAAAATCATCTGGCTCAATAATTGATCGCGTGAATAACTTTCTTCCTTTAGGCAGCATTTGCTTGGCGATTTCTTGAAGCCATGCAATTTCTTCCGTCGAGAGAGGCCCGTCGCAGGACGGGTAAGTGTTTTCCTTGTTCTTTGCCATTATTTGCCACCCTCTCGTTCAGCATATTTCGTTACCCAACCGGCGGCATCGCTTCCCATGTCTTCATATTATCCGGAACAAGTGACTGCTGATTGCACTCCCCCATCAGGCCGACTAGCCTTTATTTGCGCTGTCTGGCAGGAATTACCTATTCATGTTCTCAAGTGAAACTGGTCTGATTGGGTTGCGCATCAGACCTTCTTGTACAGTTACAGAAAGCATGGTTCTTTCCCGCTTTTTTGGGCTCTGCGGCTCGACGCGCTGCCGAATACAAGCATTCCCCCCATAGCACGATCCGCGCGGTCTGCAGTGGTACTGTACTCGATCATGTTACCTTCTGACGAACCTCACTTGACAGCGAAGATCGCAAAGTTGGAACGGCTTTAAGTCCTCAAACGAGTCGATATATTGCTTTCCGTTTGCCAGATCGTAAAGCACAGCGTAACTAGTCGGCCCTGCAAAATTCAAATTACGCTCCCGAATAGCTGGGGCGGGACGACCAGCGAGTCCCGAGACGAACGATTGCGCGGAGTAACCAGCGAATGTTGTAACCGGCGGCGCAACTCAACGCATGGAGTGCGTCGCCAACCGATCCTTGGAGCCAGCAACGGTCCATGCGGTTGTCCGATTTGGTGTGACCGATCATCGGCTCGATGGCCTGCCGACGTTTCAGCCAGCGCCGTTGCAAAGCAGTGAGCGTTTTGTACTTGCCGCGGTGAATGACTTTCACGGGCGCGACCTCTTGATCGATGCCCCGGAAGCCAAGATCAACGATAGCGGTGGTTGGCGCAACACCCACGTCCTTGAGCAGTGAATTCGTCTGCTCGATTTGATGCACCAAGGTGTGTCCGTCGTAGGGGCTGCCGGGAAAGCTCTTGGCGCCCACCATCAAGCCTTGCTTGTGCGTCACCGCCAGGCTGACCTTGACACCAAACTCATACGGCTTGCGCGCCTTTCCTTTCGCCAGACACTCCACCTCGGGTGCGTGCAATGCGTAGAGCTTGTTCTTGTCTTTGCGTTCCTGTGTGCGAATTCGTTCTGCGCGTGCCAGCAGGGTGTGCAACTCGCTGATGGCCTTCGGGCTTGACGGCACCGTGGTGTGTGTCTCCAGCTTGCGTTCAACTTCGCGCATTACCACGCCCAGGATCGTGCGCTGGCGCTTGACGGTCTTCCTCATTCGCCGAAATTGTTTGGCGTGGGCGTAGCCGCTCGCTTTGCGGCGAAGCTCCTTGCCTTCCTTGGCAAAGGTCTGCTTGAGAACGATCCCGGCGCGCTTGGCGGCGCTGACGACCTTGTAGCGTGCAATCTCCAGCAGACGACTGTCCACTGGATGCGCGATGGCCTTCTCCTGCACCGTCGTATCAACAATCACCCGCTCGAACTCGACGGGCTTGACCGCCTTGATCTCCACCGCCGTCTCGATGGTGAACTTCAACAACTGTTCCAGTCCATCTTCCCCGATGGCGCGTCGGAATCGTCCAATCTGCGTGGCATCGCACGGCAAGCGCGGTTCGTAGTACTCCTGACCACTGAAGTATTGCCACACCACATTCTCGCTCCAGCGTGCCACCAATTCCTCGTCGCTCATGTTGAAGCTGTTCTTCAAGTACAGCAGGCTCGCCATCAACCGGATCGACAAGCGCTGACGTCCGGCGTTGCTGACGCCAGCACCAGCGATCGCCAGCGCCGAACCAAACAGGTCGTCTCCTTCAATTAACTGACCATCTCTGTTCTTGTGCGCGAACACCGGGGCCAACGATGCTTCAATCTTGCTCCATGGCAAACGGTTCCCCAGCACCGCCAAAGGATGTTTCAGATCGATCATCGCGTCCAGCCGGGAACGAAAATAATCAGGCGTACTCAAGTCCAAATCCCCCAGAAATTACTCACTCAAATAACGTTTCTTGAGGGATTCCGAGGACAATATTTCCGAATATTTCTCGTATTCATGCGGCTTCCAGTCGATTTGCAGGGCCGACTAACTATCAGTCTCGGTTATTCGTGCCTCCCAGATCTTGCTTAGAGGCTCCATAAGCCAACTTATCGATTTATTTAGGCTTGGAGGGCTAACCAGCATCAATAACTTCACCTTGAGCATTTCCTTGTCCTGCTTCAACAAATCTATAACTTGACCGACGGTACTCAACATTATGGTTTCCCTGATAGCGCCTTCTGGTGTATGCAAGTTATAGCAAGCATAAAACCAAGGTCGGTTAGCCGCGAG
>JBAYVV010000097.1:0-15084 GCA_041674465.1 Sterolibacterium sp. | reverse complement strand
GCGCATGCGCTGTATTCTACGCACCCTGATTCATCCGGTCCGAGTACGGGCGCCTTGCAGCCATTGCACTGTGACCACCATTGCGCCGCTTCCCTTCCCCAACCCGGAAACAGCTTGTCCTGACTTCCGTGCATGATCATCACCGGCATCGGTGCCCGGCAATGCATCTCTTCCAGGTCCTGTTTCTGGAATCCGGCCGCGCTCACCGCAATTCCCTGAACACCGGCACTGGTTTGGGGATGCAGCGCAAGCGCCGTGGCAACCGTACCGCCATCCGAATGACCCGCATGGAAAACCCGTTGCGTATCAACGCACCAGTGTTCGGCAACACTGCGCGAGACCCCACCCAGTCCCAGCACAGTGCGCTTGCTCATTGGGCGGTGATCCACATAGGCGACGATGAACCCGCGCCCGGTGGCAGTTGCCGTCAGTTTCATGAGACGCTCGGTCTGACCCGCACTGGCACCTGCCGGTGCATAAACCACCAGCAAGGGATGCGCAAACCGCGCAGCGTAATTGGCCGGCGTCCTGACCTGGTAAGAGAACTGAGCGCCATTGATCCTTTGCCCGTCCGCGGACGGGATAGCCGACAATGACCCGGCAGGACAACTGACCTTCAAATCCGCCGGATACAAATAGTTCATCCTGGAATCATCACCCGTATCCGGCGTACGCGTGCAGGCACCCAGCAGCAGTGACAGGGATGCGATCAGGAGATGGCGCCACCCGGTCAAGTCACCAGGTCTCCGCCAGTCATCTCAATTTTCTTTGCGTCCCGCATCATCTTGCCCCATCCTTCTTCTGACCCGGGCGGAGTACAGATAGAGCAGGAACCCCAGCAGGGGTGCCAGGATGATCAGCAGATACCTGCCGTAGGTATTGCTTTCGACACCCACGGAGAAGGGAAATCTCGACAGGTGTTGCCTCTTGTCGCCGGCGCTCACCAGGCCGATATATTTTCCGGGCTGGTCGAAGTTGTACTCCAAGGGAATACTTCCCGCGGGATATACCTTGGGCGGGAGATGAAACAGGGTGATGGCATCGAGCCGGGTTTCATCGCCGGTATCCCTGATGATTCTCACCTCCACCGGCATCTCCCGCAGGACATCGTCCACCATGTCCATGACGATGACGGTTTGTCCCGTCTGCGGAATGTCCTCGCAAAATTCCCTGCTGCCGTTGGACGAGGGCTGGTATCCGGTGAAGTGCATGGAATAGGGCCCCACCTTGAGTTTGCATTTGTCATCGTCGATGCTCAGCCCGCCATGCGCCACCGCCGTATGCGGCATTGCGCCCAGAATCAGCAGGGCCAGCATCTCCAGCACAAGCATGCCCCTTCTCATGATTGCCCGGCTAGCTCTTGATGGCCTTGAACACCGGGATGATCGGCCCATACACCTCGCTGATCAGACGCTTCCCATCGCTGTCGTAAAAGAAAAGCAACCCGCCCATTCTGCTATCCACGTTGGAAAGGAAACTGACCAGCCGTTCCAGTTCCCAGGCGGCATCGCTCGAGTCGATTTTCATCGTGCGAGTCTCTCCCGGCAACAGCGGCTTGTCCGAGTCCAGCACCAGTCCGCTGGCAGGGACCAGTTCCTTCGGGAATTTTGGACTCACTGCAGCAACGGCGACATCGAGCTTCTTGTTGATGAAGCGCAAACCGGCCGTGGTGAATTCGCCGATCCGCACCGGTTTGCTGGCGTTGTTGCTGACTTCCGCCGTGATGCGCATGCTGCGCCCGGGAACGTCGTATTCAGCCCGTATCAGCTTGACCTGCACCTGCTGGGGCGATTCGGGCAAAGGCGGCGTATAGACTGAACCCGACTGCAGGGGGACAAGTTGCGGGAATTCCTTGACGGTCTGGGTGTACCCGATGATCACGATCAGCAGCACCAGAACCAGCGTTGCCGCGGCCAGTTTGTCATCCGCTCGGGTGATCAGCAGATCCTCCCGTCCCGCCTGAAGCGCCAGCCAGCGGGAAACGATCAACGGCCTGCGCAACCACCACAGCAGCCAGACAATCGCGATGATGCCGAAGCCAAGTTGCACCAGTTGAACTCTTGCGACGCCGAAAGTCTGCAGGTCTTCGATTTTCGTGCCGTGCAATGTGGTCACTGGCTCCTTGAAGTCAGCCGCGCTGCCTTCGACCGTGACCCAACTGCCCGGACCGACGATCTGCCCGGCCCCATGGACATTCAAGACGGGATGCAGATGCCATTTGCCCGGGACTCTTCCTTTCATGACGATCTTGAAATCGTAGTCGCGCCCGATTTCCAAATTTCTCGCCGACTGCTGTGCCGGCATGTCATTGATATACGATTCAACACGGGTCAATACCGCACCCGGCGAGCCGTTTGAAAGGAAAACCAGGTCCGGTTTGGAGACGGCATCGGGCCAGTCGCTGAGCAGTCGGAACCTGCCCTTGACCGTGACTGTGCCATTGACCTGCAACTTGTCCGTGGACCAGCTGAGATCGTACCAATGCACCGTCCGCGTCCGGATGTATGGCTCGGTGGCTCTTTCACCATGTGCCTGCACCGCCACAGGTGCGAGGCCGGTGAATACCACCATCAACGTCAATGCGGCCAAAAGCGTTTGCTTCAGGTAAGGAACGCCCATCATTCCGTCCCTTTCGGCAAATTCCTGGAACCGAACATTTCCTTGAAACGGCTGCCGACCGGAATGTACTTGGTGCCGCACGCTGCAACCGATATGTTCCAGAATATGACGTACACAAAAATGCAGACGAAAGCCGAAAAGAAGGCCGATACCCACATGGCGGAATCCTGGAATGTGCGCAAGGTGCCGCGTTCGATAATGCGGATGTATTCAGGCGTGCCCGAGCGCGGGAAGGTGTACCCGATCAGGTCGGCGATCGAGGTGAGCTGCCCCATGTGTTCGACCGGCTGGAAATAGGGCGCAAGATAGATCCAGTTGGCCGGGAAAAACATCAGGCCGAACAGGGCGCCGCCAAACACGCCGGTCAGCACCCAGCTTCGGG
Source organism: Sterolibacterium sp. (assembly GCA_041674465.1). Lineage (GTDB taxonomy): Bacteria > Pseudomonadota > Gammaproteobacteria > Burkholderiales > Rhodocyclaceae > JACRAR01. The sequence goes on along the minus strand of JBAYVV010000097.1, from coordinate 12,083 downwards.
TGAGCACCAGAATGCAATCGAGTGCGATCGCGCCCAGCAGACAGGTCGCCGGAACCACCAGACTGATCGGGAAAAATGCCATGCCCTGCCAACTATGGTAGCGGACGATCCATACCCCGATGAGAATCAGCAACGCACTCGCCGTGGCGCCGATTGGAAGCCGGAACATGTTCCAGAATATGGCCTGGAATGCAGCCGCCATCATGATAGATACGATCGGCGTGATCAGAATCCAGTATTGCCGGTCCTTCCAGTCGATGAAGAAATCCCAGTCCCCTCCCAGCAACAGGAAGTTGATGTGCGTCACCGCCCACACCAGGAAGGCGCCGATGACGATGATCAGCATGTCAAACGATCTTGACCATGCCGCCACCTGCGAAGACATCCCTGCCGCCTTGATTACTGCTGCATCATTCGAGTTCAAGTGAGCACCCTTTATCTACTTTGGGACGGAGCCGCCGACCTGCCTGAAAAGCTCGGCCATTCGGATCACGGCCTGCAGCAGCAGCCCGCCGAGGAACAAGCCGGTCCAGCCCAGTATCGGGAATCCCCAATGCAGCGGATGGCTGAAGATCTCTTCAGTCAGCCAGAAGGCGTGACCCCATTCGTTGAAACCCAGATTGGGAAGGATCAAGCCAGGCCCGAGAACGGCGCCGATGAGCGGCACGGAATATCCGCCATTGAACTTCGGCAGGCGGGTCATGGCGTACAGCAGGGAACTTACGCCAAACACGATAAACAGCGGCACGCAGGCATAGAAAACGACGATGTGACTGGGCGTCAGCGCAGTATCGCGGATTACGGTCTGGTGCCAGGTTGCATCCGATTCGCCATAGAAACTTGCGATCCACAAAAAACTGAAGGTATAGAGTATCAGCCAGGCCAAGAGCGAGAAATAGCGCCTGATTTCATTCTCAGGACTGAGGCTAGCCAGGTCCTTGTCCCGGGTGAACCAGAGGTAGAGCCACATGGCAATGCCTGTGCCGAAGATCAGGGGCACTTCAATTCGGAACAGAGTCACCCAGTAAGTGTCGAATTCAGGCGCAGTTGAATCCAGGCCATACTTGAATGCGAAAGCTTGCTGATAAAAGCGCAGCCCCACATAGATCGCCATCAGAACGCCCCAACCCAATGCCACTGGCGCAAGACGGAACATCTTGATCCCGGATGGTATTGATGCGGTTCCCGAAAACGTTCCGCTGGTAGCGACCTTTGCTGACATGATGAACTCCTCCCTATCGTTGGATACGTGGAAAGCTTTATTTTTAATTATTAGAGTTTGATTATAGTTGATACTTGAAGAGATAAGCCATATATCTCGTCCGGTTTAAGTCTGCTACCCCAGACCCAACTGTGGATACTAGTGCCCGCCTTTGATTCTGGGGTGCTAGTTGTGCGGCAGCCCCTGGAGGCCGGCAGCACGGAGGCTACTCAAGGTCGTGGTCGGCGTGATTGCCTCCGGATCAAGGAGGCAATGCAGTATTGCCGGCTGCCCGCTCGCCAATGCACGCTGCAAGGCCGGGGCAAACTCTGCCGTGGTTTCGACACGTTCGCCGAAGGCGCCATAAGCCCGCGCCAGAGCAGCGAAGTCGGGGTTGCACAAGGTCGAACCGATCACACGACCCGGGTATTCGCGTTCCTGGTGCATTCGGATTGTGCCAAACATCCCGTTGTCCAGCAGGATCACGATTATCGGCAACTCGTACTGGACAGATGTGGCCAATTCCTGCCCATGCATCATGAAGTCCCCGTCACCCGCGAAAGCGACAACGCAGCGATCGGGATATAGCCGCTTGGCGCCAATTGCTGCCGGCACGCCATAGCCCATCGAGCCACTGGTGGGTGCCAGTTGCGTACCGTAGTGACGGAAGCGCCAGAAGCGATGCACCCAGCTGGCAAAATTGCCGGCACCGTTGCATACGATGGTGTCGGCCGGCAGTGTGGCCGCCAGCGCCTGCATGACCTGACTCATCTGCAGTTGCCCCGGCAGGCGGATGGGCGCCGGGTCGCTCCATGCCAGAAAGTCCTGGCGCGTTGCCCGCGCCCATTCGAGCCAGGGGCAGGCTATCGGTGCGTTGAGCCGCAATAGCTCGGCTGCGAAGGCATCCGGTGTTGCTTGAATTGCCAACTCGGGCTGATACAACTTGCCCAGTTCTCCGGCATCGGCATGAACATGCACCAGCGTCTGAGCCGGGATCGGGATGCCTACCAGTTCATAGCCTTGTGAGGGAATCTCCGAGAAGCGGGCGCCAATTAGCAGCAGCAGATCTGCCTGCCGCACCCGTTCGGCCAGTTTTGGGTTGATGCCTATGCCGATGTCACCGGCATAGCCGGTATGGTCATGGTCAAACAGCATCTGCCGACGAAACGAGCAGGCGACCGGCAGCGCGAAACGTTCGGCAAATGTCCGGATATTGGCAACCGCTCCGGCAGACCAGCGGCTGCCGCCCAGAACCATCAATGGCCGACTTGCCTGCGCCAGCTTTTCCTGCAACATGCGCATGTCGGCATTGCCCGGATGGGACTCTGGCACGGTGCAGGGCAATGCATCAGCCACCGCAGTTTCTTCGCTCAGCATATCCTGCGGCAATGCGACCACTACCGGCCCCGGGCGTCCCGACATGGCGGTGTAAAACGCACGCGACACGAGTTCCGGAATGCGGCCCGGATCGTCGATCTCCACCACCCACTTGGCCATGCTGCCGAATACCGCCCGATAATCGAGTTCCTGGAAGGCCTCGCGCCACCTCATGCTGCGCGCCACCTGTCCGACAAACAGAATCAACGGCGTCGAATCCTGTTGGGCGATATGCACGCCAGCGGCGGCATTGGTCGCCCCGGGGCCACGGGTGACGAAGCAGATGCCCGGGCGACCGGTCAGTTTGCCCTGTGCCTCGGCCATCATCGCCGCTCCGCCTTCCTGGCGGCAGACGGTCAGTGCGATGGACGAGTCATGCAAGGCGTCGAGTACCGCCAGAAAACTCTCGCCGGGTACGCAGAACACATGACCAACTTCCTGCGCAATGAGTTGGTCTACGAGAATCCGGGCGCCATTGCGCCGAGGTGGGGTCACTGCCATAGGCGGCTTATGCTATTTGAGCGACTCGACGAGGGCGATGTATTGCTGCATCGCCGCTTCCCTGGCAGTGCCCTTGAGGGCATCCCAGGCATCGAATGCTTCTTGAAGGTTCATGGCAAATGACCATTTCTGTTGTCGTTTGGTCCGCGTGGTTTCGGCGGGAATTTCTGCGGCAGCTCCTCGCCTTCGCCATAGCCTTTGAGCCATGCTTTGCCGTTATCCGAATCAGGTGCGTAGGGGTTGTTCTTGGGCTGGCGCAATTGCCCCGCCTTGTGTCCCTCTGCCCATGCTCTTTGCTCTGGTGTCAGCATGATTAAGTTCTCATCTCTGAATTGATCATTGGTCCCTGCGGCAGCCCACACGCAGTCATTGGCCGCATCTATGAGGATGCTCCCTTGAGCGCTTGCCAACCGATGATGAAGAGGGCCACCAGTGCAAGAACACCGAACAGGTAGGCAGGTGCCAGGGCTAGCGCACTGAATACGTCGCCATTTCCAAACTTGTTCGGACCAAATGTCAGTCCCCTGTTGGGTGTGAAATTGGAAAAAAAGTAAAAACCGATATTGGCCCAACCATCTGCGACCACAATCCAGCCCAGTCGGTGGGCGGTCTTTTCGGCGAAACCCAACCCAGGCAGCACGAAGGCAACGGCAATCACCATCATTCCATTCAAGGCCGGTCCGACATGCGCGCGGGCCCATCCTTCCGGTGTGCCGGGTACATTGAAATGCACGATATATCCTGGAACGATTTCAAAACCTCCGACCAGGTGCATCCAGAGTGCCACGCCAAAAGCCAGGGTACCAAAAATCATCAGGATGCCGTGTCCGGCCATCTTTTTTTGGAAGTCGCTGAGCATAGAGTCTCCTTCGAATTATTGGTTGGTGTCTTACGGACGGCGCCTCCAACTTTACAACAAAATCAGGGTACGTCCTGATTAATCGGCCGCGCCCCCAGTGCATTGCTGAGCCGCACGTAGTCGGCAACACTCAACTCTTCCGCGCGGCAGGTCGGCTGGATTCCGAGTGCGGCGAGTTCATTCGTGTCGATCAAATCCCTCAATGTGTTGCGCAGCATCTTGCGGCGCTGACCGAAGGCCGTGGCCACGACTTGTGCAAACTGGGCGTCATTGACGCGGGACAGGTCTGCAGCTGGCAGCGGTGTCATGCGCACAATGGCCGAGGCGACCTTGGGCGCCGGATCGAATGCTTCGGGCGGTACCAGGAACAGTCGTTCCATGGCGAAACGATATTGCAGCATGACCGACAGACGGCCATATTCGTGTCCGCCAGGGTCGGACACCATGCGGTCGACCACTTCCTTCTGCAGCATGAAGTGCATGTCGCGAACTCGATCGGCATATTCGGCAAGATGGAACAACAGCGGCGTGGAGATGTTGTAGGGCAGATTGCCTACCACGCGCAGTCCGGATTCACCGGAGGCGAGTTCGGCATAATCGAACTTGAGCGCATCGCCTTCGTGGATGGTGAGCCGGGAAGGCGGGAAACGGTTGCGCAGTCGTGCGATGAGGTCGCGGTCGATCTCGACGACATGCAGATGTTCGAGGTGTTCCAACAATGGTTCCGTCAGTGCGCCCAGTCCTGGGCCGATTTCGACCACGGTTTCACCCGGTTGAGGTGCGATGGCGGAAAGGATACGGTGGATGACCTCCCGGGAAACCAGGAAGTTCTGACCAAAGCGTTTGCGCGCGACGTGCTTCATCCGCCCGGCGACGTCTTGCGCCGGATCACCGGGTCAGACTGATCGCGGTTTCGATGGCCGCGATCAGACTGCGCGGATTGGCACGCCCGGTTGCGGCGAGATCCAGCGCCGTGCCGTGGTCGACCGAGGTTCGCACGATCGGCAGTCCCAAGGTGATGTTGATGCCGGTTTCAAACGCCGCATACTTCAATACGCCCAGCCCCTGGTCGTGATACATCGCCAATTGTGCGTCCGAGCCGGCCAGCACCTGCTTGGTGAATAGTGTATCGGCCGGCAGCGGACCGATCAGCTGCATGCCGCCATGTTCGATCTTGCGCAGCTTTTCCAGGACCGGTGCGATCACGTCGATCTCCTCCCGGCCCATGTGGCCGCCCTCACCGGCATGCGGGTTGAGGCCAGCCACCAGGATGCGCGGGTTCGCGATGCCGAATTTGTTGCGCAGATCGGCGTGCAGGATGCGTAGGGTCGTTTCAAGTTCTGTGCGGGTAATCGCCGCCGGTACGTCCTTCAGAGCCAGGTGCGTGGTAGCCAGAGCAACACGCAGACCCTCGCCGGCAAGCATCATCACCACCCGGGGCGTGGCCGTCTTGTCTGCAAGATATTCGGTATGCCCGGTAAAGGGGATGCCGGCATCGTTGATGGCGCCCTTGTGCAAGGGCGCCGTGACCATTGCCGCGAATTCGCCCGAGAGGCAACCGGCAATCGCCGTATCAAGCATCTCCAGCACGTAGAGAGCATTGCCCGGATCAAGCCGGCCGGGCACACAGGGCGCGCGCAACGGCACGTGTCGAATATCGAGGCATGCCGAGTCGAGGCCGAGCAATTGGGCGCGTTGCTGCAGCAGTTCGCGATCACCCAGAATAGTCAGTTGCCGCGGAAAAGTTCGCCCGGCCATGGCCAGACAAATGTCCGGCCCGATCCCCGATGGTTCGCCGGAAGTGACAACTATCACCGGCAAATTGCCTACTTGGGATCTTCCAGTCGAAATTCGACGTAGGCGCGATCACGCATCTGCCGCAGCCAGTCCTGATAAGCCTCGTCGGCTTTGCGTTCGCGTAGCGCCTGGCGAGCGAGCAGACGGCGACGTTCGGGCGAGGCATCCTCGACCCGTCGCTCGAGCAGCTGGATGATATGAAAGCCGAACTGCGACTGCACTGGCGGGCTGATTTCGTTGATCGCCAGTGCATCCATGGCTTTCTCGAACTCGGCCACCGTGTCGCCCTGGTAAAGCCAGCCCAGATCGCCGCCTTTGGATGCAGAGAGGTCATTCGAGTTGAGGCGCGCCAATTCGGCGAAATCCGCGCCATTGTCGAGCCGTTCCTTGAGACCGATGATCTTGCGACGTGCCTCCGCTTCCGGCACCAGTTCGTTGACCTTGATGAGAATGTGGCGCGCGTGCGATTGCTTGAGCGTGGGCACACCCTTGTTGCCCCCGCTCTTTTCAATGATCTTGATGATATGCAGGGCGGTCGGACTGCGCAGAATCTCGCTGAATTCACCGGGTTTGAGGTTCTTTGCCGTTTCCGCATAGAGATTGGGCAGTCTGTCGAGCGGACGCGAACCGATCGAGCCGCCGCTCAGTGCATCCGAGGCATCCGAAAAAGTGGCCGCCACTTTGGCGAAATCGTCACCGCGTTTCAATTGCGCCAGCGCCTGCTCGGCGCGCGCCCGGACGCGCAGCAACTGTTCCGGGCTGGCCTGTTCCGGCAGGCGCAGCAGAATATGCGCGAGATGGACTTCATCATTGGACGCAGTCAGGCTTTCCGGGTTCGACAAGTAATTGTCGATCTCGCCTTCCGAGACGCTCACACGGTTTTCCACTTCACGTTCGCGCAGCCGGGCAATCGTCATTTCGTCGCGTATTTCCTCGCGGAACTTGGTCCAGGGGATGCCATCCTTTTCCAGGGCAGCACGGAAATCAGCCAGGCTGATCCGGTTGGAATCGGCGATGCGGCGCAAAGCGGCATCCAGTTGGGAATCCTCGACCCGGGTCGCGGATTCCTTGGCGAACTGAACCTGGATGCGGTCAAGGATCAGGCGTTCCAGCAGCTGCTTTTCCAGTACATCGCGCGGCGGTAGCTGAGTACCCTGCGAGCGCAACTGCTTTTCCACGGCGATCAGGCGCGAGCGCAATTCATATTGGGTGATGACCTCGTCGTTGACCACGGCGATGATGCGGTCAAGTTCTTGTGCCTGCGGTGCGGCTTGCGAAGCAGTGCAACATGCCAGCAAGGCCAGGCCGGATAGCAATAAGGTACGCAATGCATTCATGAGAATATAGTCATCCGTTCAGGAAAAATACTTGCTGTCAATTTGCCGCAAAAGCCGGATCCGCGACCGGCTGGTTGATCCAGCCATAACCGGGGATATTGCGCTTAAGCATATCCATCGGATTCGATCCGATGTTGGAAAAACCGTTCAGTTCCAGCTGCAGGAAAATCGCCGTGCTGGAGTTGCCGGTCGCCGTAGCGATTCTCTGTACCACAATGCGGGAAATCCAGCAGCCGCCATTGTACTCAATCCCGCCCACGGTCTCGATGATGCGGTGATCGAGCATGGAATAATTATAGCGGCCGATGCCCGACCAGCCGCCCCACAGCGGCCAGTGTCCCGTGACATCGATCTGCCTGACCTGGTTGTCGCGATTCACCAGGTCACGGTTGTAGCGGTAGCCGGCGGAAATCACCTTGTTGATTTCCGGCTGGTAACGCCCCGCCAAGTTGAGGCGCACCGTGCGGTTGTCGTGCGGGTTGTATTGCCAGCCGCCATCGAGATACACCTTCGGAATGACCTGGCTGGTCAACGCAGCGAGAAAGTCTGCTGTCGGGGCGGTTCGCACGATCTCTCCCGGGAGCGAAACCCGCTGTGGCCTGAAATAGTAACGCTGCCCCACGGCGCTGCGCAGCAATTCCGCGCCTGTCGACTGGTCGAGCAGGCGTGTGGTGACGGCTGCCGTCATCTGGTTTGCATCACCGATTCGATCGCCGCCGCTATAGCGGTTGGTGGAAAAAATCTGGGCGAAGTTGAAATCGGCCTGGCCGGTGTCGAAAACCGGGATCTGGCTCTGTTCGCGATACGGTACGTACAGATAGTACAAACGGGGCTCGAGGGTCTGCAGCAGGTTGCGGCCGAACAGGCTCAGATCGCGCTCGAAAGTGACCCCGCTGTCGAGGCTGAAAATGGGAATATTGCGGGTGAGCTTGCTGGGCGTGCTTTTGTTTTGATGATCGAGGGTATAGCCGGTCGAATGCAGGGCGATCTTGGGGGTCAAGAAGAAAGCCGCCGTCTGCATGGGCAGTGAAAGCTGCGGGTAGACCGTGGTGCGCGTACCCTCGACCAGGGTCGGGTGGTTGAAATTGACATATTCGCTGTTCAGGACAAACGTGGTGCCGAGAGGCAAATCGGCGCGGATGGCATTCAATGTGAACTGTGGCAATCGCCGATAGGGCAATGCCACCGGCGGCAGAGCCGGGTCCTGCAGTGTCTGGAAGCGCTGCGCCATGATGCTGGCGTTCCACCAGGTGCTGGCGTAACTCAGCGTTCCCTGGCGCAGCAGATTGTTCTGCGCGATGTTGGTCAACCGCGACGAGAGATCGGAAAAGTAGGTGTCGTCGGAAACGCCATTGAGGTTCAGGTTTCCGGAAAATCCCATGCCCAGGCTTTGATTGTGCTGCACTGAATAGCTGCTGCGCTGGGTGTTGGTGATCATGTCGTTGGGCAGGAATTCGCCGCGGATGATGCCGTTGTAGCTGGGCTGGAGATAGCGGAATTCGTTGTTCCATTGCACGCCGCGTTTGACCATGAGGCGCGGCGCGATGGTCGCATCCAGATTCGGCGCGATATTCCAGTAGTAGGGGGCGGTCATCTCCATGCCGCCCTTGCTGGTGGTGCCGAACGTCGGCGTGAGCAGGCCGCTCTTGCGCTGGTTGTTGAGCGAGAAACCCAGCCAGGGCGCATACAGGATCGGAACGCCGTGGAACACCAGGGTGGCGTTGCTGGCTTCGCCCTCATCGGTTTCGTAGTCGAGCTTCATGCTGTTGGCGCGCGCATACCAATCAGGATTGCCCGGGCTGCAGGTGCTGTACGTCGCTTCGCTCAGGCGATAGCGGTGTTCACCATCGAAATCGATGCGTTTGGCCCGGCCGCTGCCAGTCGTCACCTGGGCCGGCTGACCGGGGATGAGGTTTTTCGACGTATGCTTGAGGGTGTATTGCGGTTCCTCGAAATACCCGATGTTGTCTTCGATCTGCAGATGGAGTTTCGGACCGCGCAGGATGTCGTCCTCCTGAATCAGGCAGACATTGCCGGTCGCCTCGACCAGGTCCTGTTCCTGCCAGTAGGTCAGTTGATCGGCGGTGAGCGTGTTGCCGATCTTGCGCATCTCGACATCGCCTTGGGCGGTGGCGACCACATCGTTCTTTCCGCTGATACGGTCTGCAATAAGAAATATCGGTCGCGCATCCTTGCTTGAGCGCAGGGATGGCAACATCTCCGCTGTCTGCTTCAGCTTGGCGCCCGGCAGTATTCCCGCCTCGACATGGGCCGAATACAGGGGGGGGATTTTCGGATGCTCCTCGATTTGCGGGGGTGGGAAGTCGCCTCCCAGCAGCCGCCCCGATGCCCCGAAAGTCGCAATGAAGACCACCAGTTCGTGCCGACTAATACGCATACTGTCTGTGTAAGGCGATCCGGACTCGTGGAAAATTCGGCTGAACGGGGGCCATGCAACGCCGATGTTAGAATCACTCGATTCTAACATCGGCTCGCGCACACCGCCCAGAAGCTATGCAACGGCAACAGCAGATCGAGAACTGGCTCCGGCAGATTTATCCGGAGACAAACTTCAGTCTGGCGCCTGCCTCGGCGGACGCAAGTTTCCGCCGCTATTTTCGTGTTCAGTATGACGCAGCGGGAACCCGCTTGCAGACCCACGTGGTCATGGACGCCCCGCCCGAGCGTGAGGACTGTCGTCCCTGGCTGGCGGTGCAAAGCTTGCTTCAGGATGCCGGCGTGCACGTTCCGGAAGTGCTGGCACAAGACCTCGAACAGGGATTCCTGCTACTGTCGGATCTGGGCCAGGTTTCCTATCTTGCGGCGCTCAAACCGCAATCCGGACAGGTGACGGCGCAGCAAGCCCACCCGCTTTACATGGATGCCATGGATACACTGGTCCGGTTGCAGTCCGCCAGCCGGCCGGGAATGCTGCCCGAATACAACCGTGCACTGCTGCAGCGGGAACTGGATCTTTTCCCGGACTGGTATGTGGCAAAACATCTGGATGTCAGGCTGACGGATGTCCAGCGCGACGTGCTGGGCCACGCCTTCGAGCGCATCCTCGCCGCCAACCTGGCCGAACCGCAATTGTTCGTGCATCGGGATTACCACTCGCGCAATCTGATGCTGATTTCCGCAGCCGGGCGCACTAATCCGGGCGTCATCGATTTCCAGGATGCCGTGTATGGTCCGCTGAGCTACGACCTCGTCTCTTTGCTCAAGGACGCCTACATTGAGTGGGAAGAAGAGCAAACCCTCGACTGGCTGATCCGTTACTGGGAAAAAGCGCGCCAGGCGGGTTTGCCGGTGCGCAACGATTTTGGCGAATTCCATCGCGATTACGAATGGATGGGCGTACAGCGACATCTCAAGGTGCTCGGTATTTTTGCGCGCCTCTACCATCGCGATGGCAAGGACGGTTATCTCAAGGATATGCCGCTGGTGGCCAAGTATCTGCGCCAGGCCTGCAATCGTTACCGGGAACTCGGACCGTTGCTGAAACTCCTCGATACGCTCGAAAACCGTGCCGTGCAAGTCGGCTACAGTTTCTGATGAAAGCCATGATTCTCGCCGCCGGCCGGGGTGAGCGCATGCGGCCGCTGACCGATACCTGTCCCAAGCCTATGCTGTGCGTGGCGGGAAAGCCATTGATCGTCTGGCAGATCGAACGGCTGGTCGCCGCCGGCATCACCGAGCTGGTGATCAACCATGCCCACCTCGGCGAACAGATCGAATCCGTCCTCGGTGATGGCAGCCGCTACGGCGCACGCATTGCCTATTCCGCCGAGGAGGCTGCGCTCGAGACTGCGGGCGGTGTGGTTCAGGCCATGCATCTTCTGCATGAAGCCCCTTTCCTGGTGGTCAGCGCCGACATCTATGTCGAATGCGATTACCGGGCCCTGGTGGACGGCGCAGCCGCTCTGACCGATGGCAGCCTGGCCTATCTGTGGATGGTCGCCAATCGCGAATGGCATGCGCAGGGGGACTTTGCGCTGCAAGACGGCATCCTGCGAATTTCCGGCGAGCCACGTTTGACTTATTCGAATCTGGGTATTTATTGCCCCGAGTTTTTTTCCGGGGTTGTGCCGGGCACCAAGTTGCCGCTGCGCCCGCTGCTCGATCGAGCCATTGCTGCGGGAAAGGTCAAAGGCGCCTGCTTCGAGGGTCTGTGGGAAAATATCGGCACGCCGGAGCAATTGAGCCAATTAAACCAGCACCTGCAGCAGCGTATGGCTGCATAATTTTTTCGCGATTGAGTGTTCATGGATATCTCAGCCTTCTCTGCACGCCGTACCCGTCTCATGGAACGCATGGGCAAAGGCATCGCCGTCATCCCCACCGCGCCTGAGCAGTTGCGTAACCGCGATACCCAGCACCCCTACCGGGCGGACAGCTACTTCCATTATTTGACCGGATTCGGCGAACCCGAGTCGGTGCTGATCCTGCTTGCCGGAACAACGCCCCAAAGCATTCTGTTCTGTCGTGACAAGGACGCCGAGAAGGAAGTGTGGAATGGTTTTCGCTGGGGACCGGATGTCGCACGCGAGGCGTTCGGTTTCGATGAGGCCTATTCGATCAAGTGCTTCGATGAAAAACTCGCCGAGTTGCTGGCCGATCAGCCGGCATTGTGGTTCTCGATCGGTCAGGATCCGGCCTGGGATGCCCGTATCGTTGCGGCACTGAATGCGGTGCGCGCCCAGGTGCGCACCGGCAAGCAGCCTCCCGAGGAAATCCGCGACGTACGCGCCACGCTCGACAACATGCGGCTGATCAAGGACAGCAGCGAGATCGTCACCATGCGCCGTGCCGCCGCCATCTCGTCAGCCGCACATCGCCGCGCCATGAGCGCTGCGCACCCTGGCCGCCATGAGTACGAGATCGAAGCCGAACTGCTGCATGAATTTCGCAATCGCGGTTGCCAGGCGCCGGCCTATGCCAGCATCGTGGCCGGTGGCGCAAACGCCTGCATCCTGCATTATGTGGCCAACGATCAGCCGCTCAAGGCCGG
>JBAYVV010000096.1:0-15153 GCA_041674465.1 Sterolibacterium sp. | reverse complement strand
GCTGCTTAACTCTTTCAAGAGGCGAATTCGAATCGATCTGCAATTTCATGGCTGTCCTATAGTGATGCCTAGAGAACAACCTTCCATCTATTGTCTTGAATGCGATTGTGGCACCCGCGACAAAGCTTACATCGGGCATCGAATCCAGAATGTCCCTGGCTTCCTCAAGCGCGGAGGGCAAATAGAACTCATCATCCGGTATCATCGCAACATAGTCAGTCGCAACCTGCGACGCGGCGAACAATATTCTCTGCTCAATTGAAACTGGCATATGGAAATAGGTGATTCCATCCTCAGTGTCATATTTGGTGCACTCCTCATTCGGTACGTCTGAGCCGTCAACAATGATCAATTGATGACCGTATGCGCTCCAATAGGAAATAGCTCTCTTCAAAAGATCAGGTCGGTTATACGTAGGAATTATTAGCGTTATGTTTGTAGAGACTCTCATATCAGACCAGGTACTCTCGCTTGAATTGAATGACGCTTCTGAGGCACTATTGCGCAGCATCCATTGCTATGACATCCTTAATGCCGACCGACCTGTTCAGTAGCAGAGCGCGGTATGAGCTTAGCGGAAAGCGCCCTGTAACTACCTGTTCTATCGCATCGGGCCAGAGACTCTTGAAAGCATGCAGATCGGCGATTGCGTTTTCGAATGCGTCCCGGTCTGCGTTCACTGTTCCGATAATCGCCTGATTTTTGAGCACTAGGTCACGCATGATCGAATCAGCATGAATGGGAATTGCCGGCTTATGAGATGGAATTCCAGTAAAGACAAAGACGCCATTCACTCCCAGTGCCCTCAATACGGCAAAAGATAATTCGGCGACACCCATGGCCTCATAGACCACATCGATGGAACCGATTTCCTCCGCAAGATCCCCGACAGCCATCTGGGTTGATGAAACATATGTCGCTCCGAACGCATTGCAGAGAGTGGCCTTGTAATTAGGCGATGATCTTCTGGAATACAAAAAAGTCCGGAAGCCACGTACTCTAAGCGCCATCGCTCCCAGAATTCCTATTGGCCCGGCACCGAGCACCACTGCGTTCTTGCCTTGCCCATTATTTGAGCCTGAGGGTCCATCCCATGGTAACCGCTTCTGTACCTGCCAAATCTGGGAAATCGCCTTCTCTGCGATAGATAATGGTTCAACCAAGACCGCTACATCTCGAAGCGTCTCGGGAATTTTGTGCAAGTATCTTTCCTCCTCTACGAAGTACTCGGCCATGAATCCGTGCGCTTCCTTGATTCCGCGTTCAGTAAAGTTGCCTGTGTAACAATAGTCTTGGCGAGTTTCGGCACATGGGTTGCATTCGGAATGCTGGCATGGCCGCCGAACGGAGGGTACGACGAAATCCCCTACATTCAAGCCCGTGACGCAATCGCCAATACTCGTTACCTGACCAAGAGCTTCATGGCCCAGTACAAGTGTCTTTTCCCCAATGGGCGGTGTTCCATATGAATAGGAACAGATCTCTCGATCGGTTCCGCAAATACCAACCTCGATCGTGCGAAGCTCAACCTGATCGCCATGCATGATCTTTGGTTTCGGCATCGACAGCATCTCTAGCTTTCTCTCTACCGGATTGACGGCGATCGCCTTCATTCTCTTGTCCATTTCGATCTAGCCAGTTGATTCTGCAGCGACAAATTCGTGGGACGGACACCTTCGCAATTCTCTAGACTCATTTGACCCGTTTAAGGTAGCCGTCAGGGCAGACGGTCAGCACCAACTTGTCTTCTATCCGCTTATCGATCCTGAATCGGTTCGTAGTCTTCAAATAGGCATGCACTGCCGTTTTTGGATTGTTGCCCTTTCCCCAAGGGCGGTCGGTGTGCCCACCGTGGACATCCTCTATAATCGTGTCGAAGACTACGCAATAGCTCCCTTTCGTCACAAGCGGGGCATAGAGCTTCAGTTCCTTCAGAACATGGTCGTGCGTGTGGTTTGAATCAAGGCAGACAAGGACGCACCTCTTGCCCTGAGCGATGGCTCTAACCTTTTCCGCGACGCGCGGCTCAATACTTGACCCTTCGATCATGACTATTCGGCTTGCCATAGGGTGGCGGACTATTTCGGCCCAGTTAGCAGTGCGTATATCAATATCGAGGCCGAGCACTTTTCCTTCGTCCCCGACCAGTTCAAGCATGGAGGCATAGAAGATCAAGGAACCGCCATGCGCGATGCCAGTCTCAATGATTAGATCGGGTTTAAGTTCCCAGATAAGCTCCTGCATAGCGAGGATATCCTGGGGAAGTTGAATGACCGGCCGCCCCATCCAGCGAAAGTGGTAGCCATACTCATAGTCGGCCGTCTTGCCAATCCATTCCCGGGATATCTCGCGTAAGCGTTTGTCCTCGCCAAGTTTCTTGATGAAGCGGTCATTTCTCTTCTCATCCATTCTTTGTCCTCTGCTGATTCATGTTTTGAATCCTAAGGCCTCGGCCTCGGAAAAATACCTCAGTGCCTTTCCGTGTTCGCCCCTTCCTTGCATAATTAGCCCGCACCAATACGTTAGTACTGCATCCCCAGGGAAAAACTTTTGATACTGAAAGAGCGTTCCCTTTGAATCGGCCACATATTCAATGTTTTCCTGTGCAATGTACCGATCAGCGGCCAATCGTGTCTGGTCGTCCTCGGAAAAGGCGCTTTGGATATACGGCTCGGCATGCTCACCCAGCGAGTTGAGGAAGCAAGTGAGGCCTTCTGACGCGCCAGGAAAGGGGTTGCCTAGCAAGGCGCGTGATTTCTTTGGGTGGGCCATCATTGTGTCGTAAAGACTACCGAAACGATCCAACGTTGAGCGGATTGAGAAATGTCGCATAGCGTGCTCCTTGGCATTTCGCCCCATTCGCTCTAGCAATTCCGGATTTGCCGCTAATTGCTCCAGGCAACGGGAATAGGCTTGTGGCGAAGATGCCACCATGCCGTTGTATCCATCTTGCACGATTTCCAGTTCCGGGCCGTTGTTCATGACAACCGCCGGAACACCAGCCCCCATTGATTCAATGAGCACCTGTTCGCCAGTCCCGTAATGGCGCTTATTGAGCGGATAGCCTAGCACGTCCATGGAGCCAAAGACCGGTGCGATGTCAATAACATACCCCACCAGTTCGAACCGTTCAGTTGCGCCGTTCAGCTGAATCTGCTCTTCAATGACGCTGCGGTCTGCGCCCTGTCCGTAGACAGTGAAGCGTACGTCAGGAATCTGCGCCGCCACCGACATGCTTATAAAATCGGGGTGAAGCTTGGCGAAGTTCAGTGTGCCCAGATACCCCACGCGAAATCCGCTGTGTGCGGTCCTGCGAACATTGGCAACACGGCCAAGGCCCGAGCATGAATGTATGGCATCCAACTTCCCGCCCGCGCCATCCGCTATTAAACGTCGCAGCAAGGGATTTGCTTTCAGTGCATATCCAGTGGACACAACGAATCGGTCAGCGTAGTCGACGATTGCTCCGGTAATGAGATTTGGATAGTAAAAGCCTGAGATATGCGAATAGACGGCGAGTCGGCAAGGGGGAAGGGGGAAGGAGCCAAGCAGCCTTGCCAACCTGGGATGATTCCACCACTCAATCTGTACGATATCGGCTCGCTTAACACGCTCGGTGATGTCGGACAAAGAGCGAATATCAAGAGAGTACGTTTCGATGTTTCTGCATGACTCATCACCTGGGACGTCCAGGAGGATAAATTCCCTCTCGAACGAGGAACCTCTTGATGCGGCGGCAATGTTGCCCAAGACCTGGCCCACACCACCCCCAAGATGCGGGGCTATATGTAGGATCCTTGTCACGCAACAATCTTTAGGTCAATTCGTCGTGTCGGAGAAGCAGGTAGGTCGTCTACCTGATCTTTGTTCTGCCTCGACAGCGGAATAGTGCAAGTGCGACAGTGTTCGAGATCGTGCCAGCGACCTGCCAACATCTGGTTCCGGTGGTACGTAAAGGTCTCGTTGTTGAATACATCGATAGGATCCTTGTCCAGAGCATTGCCTAAATCAAAGTAGCCGCTCTGATCGGCGGAGCAAAACGCGTACGCGCCTGAGGCAAAAACGATAATTCGCTCCCATAAGTCTATGCAAGGCTCGATGTTATCCCCCTCGTCAATCGCCATCTGTTGATAGTCCAGAATTCGCGAGCCACAATTGTGAACATCGAATTTGATTACCGCATCGCCTTTGCTCTTGTCGATCCGGGCTTCCCAGAATGACTTGTATGCGAGCCACTCGCTCGCATTGCTCTGCTGCCGGATGAAGCGGACCAAGACTCGCCCTGGGGCACCCGTGGTGTCACGCAAACGCAGGTGCCTCTCGACGTTAGCGACTATTGTGTCAAAATTGGTTCTCTTTCGAATAGCTTCATGGACCTCTCTCGTGACACCGTCGATTGACGCAATAAGTGTGTCCATCCCTGCATCGAGTAACTTCTGTGATGTCTCTTGCGTCAATCTCTGACAATTCGAAGAAAACCCCACGCCCTTAAATCCGAGCTTCTTCATATGCTCAACCTTTTCCGAAATAGTCTTGTCGAGAAGAGGCTCTCCGCAACCGTGAAGCGTCACAAACTTGAAATGCTCCACGTAGGGCGCAAATCGTTCGGCGATCTTCTTAAAGAAATCAAGAGACATGATTTCCTTAGGACGGCCGTCGTCGAAGATGACGCACATTGTGCAGCGGGCGTCACATATTCCGTTGACTGTCTCGATCTGAAGATGGGACGGATAAATCATACTCTTTCTCCATTGAGGATCAATGTGCCGCTTGAGTGTCCCTCAAGATATGTCGTAGACCTTTTCCGGATGGAGGTACTAGTCATCGGGAGCTGAGGCCGATTCCAAGAACATGCCGATTGGATTCGCCTCATTGACCCAAGTACTCCGCAAGATCGTGCTGCGCACGCCAGCCAAGAGACTTGAGTCTCAGGTTATCACCTACAAGCAATGGAGGCTCTCCGGGTCTCTCTGTCGCTAAAGCAAGAACCTGATTCGGATCTCCGTGGTGCGATCGGGCCACGATCTTGATTATCTCGGCAATTTGCACGGGTTGAGCGGAGCAAATATTGAAGACCCCTGAGGCCTCAGTTTGCAGTAGCGTCAAGAACGCATTAGCTGCATCCTCGATATGGAGGAAGTCCCGATACGCCATTGCGTTCACCCCAAATGGAGCGCGCTTACCTTCATAAACCTCCATCAAAGATGGAATAAGCCTCCGACTGTCTTCGCCTGGCCCATATGGATAGAAGACACGCCCCCATGCGCATGGAACCTGGCGTTCTGCACATAGTGATACGACCAAGCTACGAGTTGCATCCTTTGCCACTCCGTATAGCGTACCTGGCTTCAGCGGCGTCTTGGTTTCATTACAATATCCAAAAGACCAATCGTACTCGGCGCATGATCCAGCCAAGACAACTTTCTGACCACCAGAAATACAAAATGCTTCAGTAAGCCGAACTGTTGCCTCAACCCAGCGCAAATTTAGTGGGGAAGTCCAGTACTTGGCGTGCTCTGTATACCAAGCCAAGTGGATGAGATGTGTTGCATTGGATGATTCGACCAAATTCGTATAGTCAGGGGATCCGAGGAAGTCGATCTGCAAGAAGTCTTCAGCAGCTACGCCTTGCGGGCGTCGTCGCCCTGCTATGATCGTCTCTATCCCTTGCCTTGAAAGCGCCTTGACAACGAATCGACCCAAGAATCCGCTAGCGCCTGTTATAAGCACCTTCAACGACTGCCCCTCAGCGAATGCAGAACCGAAGCCCTGTCTGTCAACTTGCCCGCGGTGACCAACAACCTAGAATTATGCATTTCTTCCCTGTAGCACTTTGGCATCATCGGGCCATGCCCCGATCATCGGTATTCAAGTGAGAACTCTGAGCGAGGGAACAGCGACAACAAACATTCCACCCCAACTCTTAATGATGGCATTTTGCTGCAGAACCTCCTCTGCTATGTTCCACGGCAGAATCACCAGATAGTCCGGGCGATTATCTAGCAGAGCTGAGACCGGGAGGATAGGGATACGGCTGCCAGGCATGAACTTCCCCTGTTTAGCTGGGGCTGCATCACAGACGTATGGAAGTAGGTCCGTGCCTATACCAGCGTAATTAAGCAGGGTGTTTCCCTTGGCTGCCGCACCGTAGGCTGCCACTTTCTTACCGGCACGCTGCTGCCCAATCAGAAAGGCACGAAAGTTATCCTTGACCAGATCCGCTCGCGCCTGGAAATCCAGATATGTGTCGAGCTTCCTCATGCCAAGTCGTGCTTCCTCTGCTTGGATGGCTGCGACCGCAGTCGTAATCTCGCGAGCGTCTGCAGTATGGCAGCCGTAGATTCGAAGGCTGCCTCCATGGGTAGGCAGTTCTTCGACGTCCCAAACCCGCAAACCGGCGCTATTGAAGATGCGTTGGACCGTGTAGATCGAAAGATATGAAAAATGCTCGTGGTAAATCGTATCGAACTGGTTATGCTCAAGCAAGCGCATCAGGTGTGGAAATTCCAGCGTGATAGTGCCGCCCTTCTTGAGAATCGCTTTCAATCCACGTGTAAAATCATTAATGTCCGGCACATGGGCGTAGACGTTATTGCCGATAATGAGATCGGCCTGCTTACCCTGGGCGGCGAGTCTTCTTCCGAGTCGCTCGTCAAAAAATTCCCGCAATACTTGGATGCCAAGCTTTTCCGCAGCAGCGGCAGTGCTAGCAGTGGGCTCAATGCCCATGCACGGGATGCCGTCTGCGACGAAGTTCTTCAGCAGGTAGCCGTCGTTGGAACCGACTTCAATGACGAAACTGTTCTCGCTAAGCACTATCCGGCGGCGGATATCTTCGGCATATCGTCTAGCGTGCTCAACCCAGGAAGTGGAAATAGAGGAAAAGTATGCATAGTCATTACAAAAAAGTTCATTGGCGCGCGCGAAGTCTTCCGTTTGCACAAGCCAGCAGTGGTCGCAAACAAACAGTTTGAGAGGGTAGCAGGCCTCGGGTGCTTGCAGATCGGCTTGAGTCAAGTAGGCATTCGACGGCGGAGCGAAACCAAGATCGAGAAATACTTGATTCAGCGGTCTTCTGCAATGGCGGCATTTCATACTTGCAGTCCCCGAAAATCTGGCTTGATTAGAGGGTGGTCATTATCACGCGCCGAGATATCGGTTACAGGCAAGGGCCAGTTGATCGCCAATCTTGAATCATCATGGCGTAAACCACCTTCAGCCGTGGGGTAATAGTAGTTGGTGTGAAGATACAGCAGTTCAGTATTCGGCTCCAGGACCTGAAAGCCATGCGCACAGCCCTCCGGAATAATCATCATGCGAGCATCTTCGCGAGAGAGCATTTCACCATGCCATTGAAGAAATGTCGGCGAACCAGTGCGCAGATCTATGGCAACATCCCATACCCGGCCCCTCAGACAACGAACCAATTTCATTTCGGAATGTGGTGGCGATTGAAAATGCATTCCCCTGACTGCACCGACCGCGGACGTGCGGGAGTGGTTGATCTGAACTATGCGCCGATCGCCGATGATGAATGCCAATTCGCGGTCGCAGTAGAATCGGGCAAAAGAGCCCCGGTTATCCGCGTGAAAGGTTGGCTCAACGACGGTCACACCCTGAATGGCGGTGTGAGTAACCTTCATTCGTCAAGCCACGCAGCTTCACATTGAGCTGCTGCGTCAATATAGGCAGCCAATTGTCTTCGACTTTCGACTTGGCGATGCTCAAGCCAGGCTCGATACCATTCGACGGTAACGGCCAGTGTCTGATCAATCCGCCAGACAGGCTGCCATTTCAGCAGGCTGCGAGCTTTCGAACTATCGAGATATAGCAGGGTTGCCTCATGCGGCTGAGGTTTTTCTGAGATATGCCATTGCATCCCAGGCCATCGGCTGTTCAGAACATCTAGAATTTCTGCAACGGATAGATTGCTCTCAGGTCCGGGGCCGAAATTCCACGCTTGGGCATACTCCCTCTTACCAGCGAGCAGTCTTTGGCCGAGCATCAGGTAGCCACTGAGCGACTCGAGCACATGCTGCCAAGGGCGTACGGCGTTGGGCGAACGTATTTCGAGAGATTGATGCGCGCTTACAGCACGTACAAGATCTGGAACCAATCGATCTTCCGACCAATCGCCACCACCAACTACATTGCCGGCACGCGCCGTGGCCAACAAGGGCGCTTCGGGAGTATTGAAGTAGGTTTTGCGGTAGCTTGCCGAGACGAACTCCGCACCGGCTTTGGATGCACTATAGGGATCGTGGCCGCCAAGGCGATCATTCTCCCGGTAACCCCATGGCCACTCGTGGTTCTCGTAGCATTTGTCGGTAGTAATGACAATAATGGCACGGACGCTTTTCACCAAGCGGCAGGCTTCTAAAATATTGGCCGTACCCATTACATTGGTTGACCAGGTTTCGAGAGGCTCCCGGTAAGATCTCCTCACTAAGGCTTGGGCGGCAAGGTGGAAGACGATTTCGGGTTGGATTTCGACAACCGCAGCCAAAACTGCACTAGCGTCGCGAATGTCGACGCGACGATCTTCAGCCCCAATTCCCAGCAAATCCCAATGATTTGGCGTGGTTTCAGGAGTTAGCGCAATTCCGGTAACGGTTGCGCCCAACTCTTGCAGCCACAGCGCCAGCCAACTGCCTTTGAAACCGGTATGGCCCGTTAGCAATACCCTCCTGCCGAAGAAGACATTGTTGAACAATGTCAGTCCCAACTCTTCCACGGTGCTTTGCCAGTTGACCAGATGTTCTCCAGACTGATCTTGTCCCTTAACGTGTCCATGGGCTGCCAGAAGCCGCTGTGTTCGAAGGCTTCAAGTTGTTCCTCCCTTGCTATGACGTCAAGTGGTCCAATTTCCCAACTGGTCTGATCGCCGTCGATATAGTTGAGGATTCCCGGATGCAGGATGAAAAATCCGCCATTTATCCATGCGCCATCACCGGGCGGCTTTTCCTGAAAAGCTTGGACAGAATTGCCCAGCCTAACAAGCGCGCCGTAGCGACTTGGCGCTCGAACCGCAGTTACTGTAGCGAGTTTGCCGTGGGCACGATGGAAAGCAATTGCTCTGGTGATGTCGATATCCGCTAGGCCATCACCATAGGTGAAGCAAAAGGCTTCTTCCTCCTTGATATATTCTGCCACGCGTTTGAGACGGCCTCCTGTAAGTGTACTTTCGCCTGTATCGACCAGAGTGACGCGCCAAGGTTCGGCCTTCTTCTTGTGAACTTCCATACAATTTCTTGTCATGTCAAACGTGACGTCCGACATGTGAAGAAAGTAGTTGGCAAAATACTCCTTGATAACATAACCCTTATAGCCACAACAGATGATGAAGTCGTTCACCCCGTGAGATGAATAGATTTTCATAATATGCCAAAGGATGGGCTTGCCTCCCACTTCAATCATGGGCTTGGGTTTCAGATGAGTCTCTTCGGAAATCCGTGTTCCGAAACCACCAGCGAGGATTACAGCTTTCATTTCAGCCTTTATTTGTCAATTTGTTCGACAGTTCTGGGAGCGAGTCTGCCCACCGTCGATGCGTATGTCCCGATTCGACGAATGCCATTACCGCCGATCTCGACTATCTGGCAGCAGTTCCTCAAGGTGGTGAAGCGGTGGGCAATGATAAGAATAGTTAGATTCTTGTCGAGATGATCGATTGCATCCATGACGGCTTGTTCGGTTTCGTCGTCCAGCGCACTCGTGGCTTCGTCGAAGATTATGACATCGGCCTGCTTGTATAGTGCGCGGGCAATGCCAATGCGCTGGCGCTGTCCTCCAGATAGCCGGATTCCACGCTCGCCTACCAAAGTCTCGTATGTCTTGGGCCAGGTCTCGATGACGTCCGCAATTTGGGCATGAATGGCCGCTTGCCGAACACGTCCATGGTCAATCCGTTCCTTGGGAACCCCAAAGGCAATGTTTTCCTCAATGCTACTGTCGGCCAGAAAAATGGCTTGTGGGACGTGCGCTATATGGACTTGCCAGGCGCGCTGGTTGCTCGCCGTAATTGGTTGGCCATCGATACTGAGCGTTCCTTCAGTAGATTGAAGTAAACCCATAACGATATCGGTTAGAGTGCTCTTGCCACTACCAGTTACGCCAATGAAGCCGGTGCGGCTGCCTTTGGCTATCGTCAGGTCAACGTTCCTAAATACCCATGGTGTTTGTTGACTGTAACGGAATGAAACTTGGTTCAAGGCAATCTGTCGCTCGAACAAGATAGGTTGGGGAGCAGGCTGATCGGCGTATGCCGGCAGCGGCTGTTCAAGAAGTTCAAGCGTGTCTTGCAGGGAGACCTGTCCATTCTTGATTGCAGACCACGATCCATAAGCTAGCTGCAGTACTGGCAGAAGACGTTGGGCGCCAAGTGCCAGGGCTCCAAGAACGGGAATAGCTCTGGCGATGCCATCTGGCTGTTGAGCAAACATATAAGTCAGCGCAGCGATGAGCAACATGCCCAAGGCCTCCATGCCGAAGCGCGGGCTGCTCCCGATGATAATTCCACTGGCTTGTGCGCGGCGCAGGCGTTGATCCGCGTTCCGGTAGATCTGGCAGTAGGTAGCCTGACTACCATCAATGAGGACGTCGCGTATCCCGCCCAGCCCCTCCTGGAGAGACTTAATTACTTGTGTCGACTCGCGGGCAATGCGCTGGCTATCCATCACGAGTTTCTTTCGGGTAAGCTTGATAACTAAAGCGTAAATCAAGCCAAACCCCCCAAAGCCTGCCAAGGCAATGGCAGGATCAACGGTCATCAATGCAATCAGAATTGCAATCAGCATGACGCTCGAACTGATGATATTGAGGAACATCATGATGATGTATGCCGCATCATTTGTCTTGCGCGCAATTCCATTGATAATCTCGCTGCTGTTCCGCGCGACATGAACTGCGTACGGCTGGTAAAGCGTTCGACGGTAGACGCTGATACTGAGATCGGCTCCAGTTGCGAAGGATAGCCGCGTACTGGCCCAGAGAAGCAATATTCGCATGACGCCGGCAATGAGGGCAGCTAGGCCAAAGGCAATTGATAGGGGTAACAGGAGCTGCTCGGGCTTGGTAAGCCCGAGGGATTGGATGACTGGCTGGGCTGCGGGGTGCTCGAAAATACGGCCCGGCGCCGTCAAGACACCAAGAAATGGAAATATAGCCCCGATACTGATGATCTCCGCAAAGGCGGCCCCAATCATGAGGGCAAGCAGAAGTCCAAACTGCCCCCGCCGCCTGGTACTAATGTTGCGCCAGAGCCCTTTCAGGAGTTGGTTGATCGGCCGGAGCGTTTCCACGAGAAGTACGGTTCGTTGGCTACAGGGGTTTTCCATGCAACCCAGGGGGCAACTGTAGCGTTAAATTGACCAGCGTACGCGCCAAGTCGTTCACCGAGTCTCAAGCAATTGGATCCTGCATCATTGATCGCGTGTTGGGTCCAAGGCTGAAGCGATTCCCCATCATTATCGAACCCGCTTCAAATACCCATCGGGAGCAACACTAATCATGAGTTTCTTATCGATCTCAAGATCGCGTTCAAAGTTGGGATTGACCTCCAAGAATTCCCAAACGGCAGTCTTTGGGCTGTTGCCCGGCCCCCATGGGCGATCTGGTGATGAATCAACCGGCAAGTCCTCGATGACGGTATCGAAAACCACGCAATAGCTGCCCGGAGTGACGAGAGGCGCGTAGGCACGCAACTCCGCCAAGACATGGGCATGCGTATGATTTGAATCCAGGCACACCATCACCTGGCTCATGTTCTGGCTGCGCTGGCACACTTGGGCGATGACTTCGGGCGCAATGGATGAACCCTGTATCATTTCGATGCGGCTTGCCATCGGGTGCGCCTCGATGGCCGCACGATTATGTGCCCGGATGTCGATATCGATCCCTAGCACCTTGCGTCTTGGCCTCTTTGGATCCAGCGTTTGATTGTTGGCATCCGCGTCGCAGTAGTCAAGCAGTGCGAGCATCGAGGCGCTCATGATCAGCGAACCGCCATGTGCGATGCCTGTTTCGATGATTAGGTTGGGCTTGACCTGCCAGATCAGCTCCTGCATCGCCACCATATCCTGTGGATACTGGATGATAGGCCGCCCGAGCCAGGAGAAATTGTACGAATATCTTTGCTGAACAGAATCGAGAAGGAAGTTCTTCGCTGAGGTCATGAAATCCATTTGAGCGCTTTCCTCCTCAAAGAATTGAGATACTCGTGACTTTCGGCGGTGGATTCAGAAGGTGACCATTCTGCCATTCTCTTCCAGGTCTCAGGCCGGTACACTCCCATCATTGTTTCATAGGTGATTGCATGCTCAGTGAGCATGACATAGGTGTGCCATCTGAATGCCGGCACCTCGATCAACTCGACCCCACCATTTTGCAGAAGCATGCAGTCATCCACCACGCCGTGGTCGTCGAAATAGAGCACCGCGAGCCGGCCTTGGACGATATGAATTACTTCGATCTTCTCAGGACCCGGGTGGAGGTGGGGCTGCATGTAAGAGTCTTCAATGATGAAATTGAACACGCGATTGAATTCATCGCCCGGACTGTGGAGCAGTTTCGGAAAGCGGCGCTTCTCCGAATTCGCCGCGCGAGCGAGGTAGTCACTGATTTCCTCTTGCGACAATTGCGGAATATCTTGTCCCCGATTCATGATTGATGCAGAGGCTTCAGCCAATAGAGGTCGTCTGATAGATAGCCCGTCTCGTGAAGATATTCAAGTTGTTGGAGCCGGTAAAAGCCGCGACTCTTGAATCGCTCCCGGGTCAGCGGTAGACCCTTGAACAGGGTTGCCATGTCCTTTACCCCGCGCGCCACATTCCATTCGCAATTGAAGGCCGGCATCGATTTCTTTATCTTGGCGAAAGAAACCCGATAGGTACGGCTGTCGCCGCCGGATTTGATCTTTCGGTCGCGAATGAGTCCTTCCTTATCGAGTTCCGGGTCTTCCGCCAAAAACTTCAGCTCGCAACCCGGAACGGCCTCCCGCACGATATTTGCGATCTGAATTACCTGAAGATTATCCTCATCGGCGCCGACATTCAGCACGAGCAACTCACCGCCTTGATAGTTCAGTTCGATCGCGCAGCGCACCGCCTTGCACGCATCCAGGATATGGAGATTGGGCCGCCAGGCCAGACCATTCGAGTTCAGAACGATGGTGCCATCGGCTACCGCCATTCCCGTTAACATGTTGATCACAACGTCGAAGCGGATTCGCGGCGAAGGTCCAAAAACCGTGGCAAAGCGCAGTGCAATCGGCGAAAAGTCCTGGTCGCTGATCGATTGCAGATCGCCTTCGATTTGCAGTTTGTTCAGCGAGTAGTATGTCTGCGGGTGCGTCGAGGAAGACTCTGTCAAGAGTTCATCCTGCCCAACGCCATAGACCGAGCAACTGGAAGCAAAGATATACTTGACCCCAAGCTCCTTGCACATTCGCGCAATGCTCAAGCTGTATGCGCGCGTCGGATCGTAGATCTTTGCAGCATCCAGCTTTCCCATGGGATCATTTGAAATTCCCGCAAGATGCACCAGGGCATCGACGCCTTTCAAGTCCGCCGCCGTGATGTTGCGGGCGTCCCGAGGCAGGATCTCAGTCGATCCGGGTGGATACAACAGGGTGTCTTGGAACAAGCCTGTGTCGTAGCCGACGCAGTCAAAACCATGGCTGGTGAGGTATCCGCTCAGGACGCTTCCCAGGTACCCAGCGGATCCTGTGATTAGTACTCGCTGCATGTCGCTCCGATACTCACATTTCGCCTATTTGGCCGGCAGGGCAGTGGAGGCTGTGACATTGATTTGTCGTTCTGTACGCTGGCCAACAGTGCGCAATTAACTCCGCATATCACAAGCGCCCATCGGCCTCTGCTTTGCCGAGCAGGGACTTCACGTCGTAGAGCACGTGTCCCGGTTTGCCCAAGGCACGAATTCCGTTTGCGCCCATCTGCAAGAACTCGGGATGCGCCACGGCGAGGACGATGGCATCGTAGGTGTTGGGTTGAGGCATGTCCGCGAGCGGCGCGATGTTGTACTCAGCACGAGCTTCGGCGATGTCGATCCAGGGATCGTAGATGTCGACTCGGGCATGGTAGCTGGCGAGTTCGCGCACAACGTCGATGACTTTGGTGTTGCGCAGATCCGAGCAGCCTTCCTTGAAGCTGAGGCCGAGGACCAGGATTCTGGCGTCGACGACCTGCATCTTGCGCCGGGTCATGAGTTTGATGACTTCGTCCGCCACATAACCCGCCATGCTGTCGTTGATGCGGCGGCCGGCAAGGATGATCTCAGGGTGGTAACCGATCTCCTGCGCCTTGTGGGTGAGGTAGTACGGGTCGACACCTATGCAGTGCCCGCCGACCAGGCCGGGCCGAAATGGCAGGAAATTCCATTTGCTGCCGGCCGCTTCCAGTACTTCAAGGGTATCGATCCCCAAACGGTGGAAGATCAAGGCGAGCTCATTCATCAGGGCGATGTTGAGATCTCGCTGAGTGTTCTCGATGACCTTGGCCGCTTCGGCCACCATGATAGAACTGGCCTTATGGGTACCGACGGTGATGATGCTGCGATAAAGGGAGTCAACGAAGTCGGCGATTTCCGGGGTGGAGCCGGAGGTGACTTTTTTGATGCTCGGCAGACGGTGCAGTTTATCGCCAGGGTTGATACGCTCGGGGCTGTAGCCGGCGAAAAAATCCCGATTAAAGCTGAGACCAGAGTGCTTCTCGAGCAAAGGGACGCAAACTTCTTCCGTGGCGCCGGGATATACGGTGGATTCGTAGATGACGACGGCGCCCTTGGCCATGACCTTGCCGACGGTCTCAGACGCCCTGATCAACGGGGTAAGGTCGGGTCGCTGCGCGCTATCAACCGGTGTCGGTACCGTGACGATGAAGACATTGCATGTCCGTAGCAGTTCGGGATCGGCGGTGAAGCTGAGTTGTTTTGCTTGCGCCAATTCGGCAGGCTCGACTTCGCGGGTGCTGTCGCGACCGCGGTTGAGTTCATCGATACGGCTTTGCTTGACGTCGAAGCCCACGACCGGGGTGCGCTTGCCGAACTCGACCGCGAGCGGCAAACCAACGTAGCCAAGGCCGATGACGGCGATCTTGGTGTCCGTTGAAAGGCTCATGCCGCTCCTCCAAAGTAGTC
>JBAYVV010000095.1:0-15339 GCA_041674465.1 Sterolibacterium sp. | reverse complement strand
TACCCAGGAAAGCCCGAAGAACGCCGGAAAGCCGCCACTTTTCAGGTGCTTTCGATATCCTTTTGCAGCCAGATGCACCCATCGCTTTCTTCGATCAGACCGCGTAATTGCAAATCACGCATGACCCGGCTGACCATTTCGCGCGAAGCGCCGATGGTCTTGGCGATATCCTGGCGCGTAATGCGCCGCGTCACCACCTTGCGGCCGTTTTGAGTCTCGGCCATTTCGAGCAGGAGGCGAGCGACCCGTCCATAGACATCCACCAGCGCCAGGCTCTCGATCTTGCGGTCCGCCTCGCGCAGGCGCTTCACCAGGCTGAAGATGATGTAGAGCGAGACCTCGAAGTTTTCCGCCAGGCAGATCTTGAAATCCTCCTTGGCAATTACGACCAGGTCGCAGGGTTCCATCGAGATCACCGTGGCGGAACGCGGGTGATCGTCGATCACGCCCATCTCACCAAACATCTCCCCGGACGTGAGCACCGACAGAATTACCTCGCGCCCTTCCTCATCGCTGATCTGGACCTTGAGTTCACCGTTGAGGATCAGGTAGATGTTGTCGGTGCGATCGCCGGCCTGCAGCACCGTGGTATGTCGGGTGACATGGCGCATCGAGGCAAAGCCGGCAATCTTCGTCAGACGTTCGTTGCTCAGCGTTTCGAACATCGGCAGGGTACGCAGTGCGGTGATCGAGACGGGCAAGGGAGTAGCCATCAAACGCTCCGGATCGGAAAGGGCAGGGTTATTATCATATTCCCTATCCGCGGCAAGGCAAACCGCCGGGAACTGGCAAAGTATAATCACACCCATCACAACTTTTTCAGGATGTTCGTCATGACAACTCGCCATGCCCGTCTGCTGATTCTTGGTTCCGGCCCGGCCGGCTATACCGCCGCAGTCTATGCCGCGCGTGCCAACCTCAAGCCGGTGCTGATTACCGGACTAGCGCAGGGCGGGCAACTCATGACCACCACCGAAGTCGACAACTGGCCGGCCGATGCCGATGGCGTGCAGGGTCCGGAACTCATGGCGCGCTTCCAGAAACATGCCGAGCGCTTCAATACCGAGTTCATTTTCGACCACATTCATACTGCTCAACTCACTCAGAAGCCCTTCACGCTGATCGGCGATGCTGGCACCTATACCTGCGACGCACTGATCATCGCTACCGGCGCCTCGGCGCAATATCTTGGCCTGCCCTCGGAGGAAGCCTTCTCCGGCAAGGGCGTTTCCGCCTGTGCCACCTGCGATGGTTTTTTCTACAAGAATCAGGACGTCGCGGTGATCGGCGGCGGCAACACCGCCGTCGAAGAAGCGCTGTATCTGGCCAACATTGCACGGCATGTCACGGTCGTGCATCGTCGCGAAAAATTCCGCGGCGAGAAGATCCTGCATGACAAGCTTTTCGAAAAGGAAAAAGCCGGCAAGGTCACCATCAAGTGGAACAACACGCTCGATGAAGTGCTCGGCGACAAGAGCGGTGTCACCGGCATGCGCATCAAGAACGTCAAGACCGGTGCCACAGAGGACCGTCCGCTCATGGGCGTTTTCATCGCCATCGGCCACAAGCCCAACACCGACCTGTTTGTCGGGCAACTCGAGATGGACGGCGGCTACATCGTCACCGAGGGCGGTCGCAACGGCAATGCCACGCAAACCAGCATCCCCGGTGTTTTTGCCGCCGGCGACGTGCAGGACCACATCTACAAGCAAGCTGTCACCAGCGCGGCAACCGGTTGCCAGGCGGCGCTCGACGCCGAACGCTATCTCGACGATCTAGGGTAGCCGTGAGGCAAAGACGCACGCCGGTCGGTATTAATTCCGACGAGCGCGCGCTCTTCAGGGAAGCCGTGGCGGATGCGGTACCGCTGGTCTCCGGCAAGGTGCACCACGAACCGCCACGTCCCTTGCCGATCCCGCATCAGCACTTGCGCGACGAAGCCGAGGCGCTCAATGAATCGCTGTCACCGGCGCCCATCGAGGTTCTGCTCGAAGGCGGCGACGAGCTTGCCTTTCTGCGCAGCGGCCTGTCGCGCACCCTGTTGCGGGATTTGCGTCGTGGCCGCTGGGTTACATCGGCCGAGCTTGATCTTCACGGCATGAGCCGTATCGAAGCAAAACAGGCGCTCGGAGAATTTCTTGCAGCCAGTTTGGCGCGCGGCCATCGTTGTCTGCGCATTGTGCATGGGAAAGGCTTGCGTTCGCCGGGTCGCGAACCGGTGCTCAAGGAACTGGTACGCCACTGGCTCGCCCAGCGCAATGAAGTCTTGGCCTACTGCCAGGCGCGTGCTGCGGATGGTGGCGGCGGGGCGGTGACGGTGCTGCTCAAGGGTTCTCGCTAATCTTTCGAGCGCAACGAGCCGGTTTGGTCACCCCCTTCTCAGGGAAGGGGGCAGGGGAGGATGGCACAATAACTGTGCTGCAAAGCAGCTATCTGACCGCCACGCGGTCAGATAGCTGCTTCATCGGACTCACCCGTGCGAATGCGAACAACCTGCTCCACCGGCATCACGAAAATCTTGCCGTCGCCGATCTTGCCGGTGCGCGCAGCCTTGATGATGGCTTCGATGGCCGGATCGACAGTCTCGTCGGCGACCACGATTTCGATCTTGATCTTGGGCAGGAAATCGACCACGTATTCGGCACCGCGATACAACTCGGTATGCCCCTTCTGTCGGCCGAAACCCTTGACCTCGCAGACGGTGAGGCCGGCCACACCGATCTCGGAAAGCGCTTCGCGCACTTCGTCGAGCTTGAACGGCTTGATGATGGCTTCAATCTTTTTCATGTCTTCTCCTGGCTAGTACTAGTGCCCATTTTTGTCTGTAGGGTATTCGTCGCTGTAGTGCGATGTTATCGGATAACGCCAATCCTTGCCGAACCCGCGCCGCGTGACGCGGATGCCGACCGGTGACTGGCGTCGTTTGTATTCGTTGCGCTTGAGCATGCCCACCACGCGGCGTACGGCTTCTTCGGGGTGCCCCAGGGCGATGATCTCGCGCGGGCTGAGATCCCGCTCCATGTAGGCTTCGATGATGGCATCGAGCGTGGCATAGGGCGGCAAGGTGTCCTGGTCGGTCTGGCCGGGCTTGAGCTCTGCAGAAGGCGCGCGGGTCAGAATGTTCTCCGGAATATCCGGGCTGATGGCATTGCGGTATTCGCAGAGGCGATAGACCAAGGTCTTGTAGATGTCCTTGATGACGGCAAAGCCGCCGGCCATGTCGCCGTAGAGCGTGGCGTAGCCGACGGCCATTTCGCTCTTGTTGCCGGTGGTCAGCACAATGGCGCCGGTGCGGTTGGACAGTGCCATGAGGATCATGCCGCGAATTCGTGCCTGCAGATTCTCGTCGGTGGTGTCGTGCGGACTCTTGTTGCCGCAGGCATCGAGCAACGGTGCCAGCACTGTGGCAAATTCGCGCATCAGCGGTTCTATGCCGATCTCGTCGTAGCGTACCCCGAGCTTGCGCACCATCGCACGCGAATCGTCCAGGCTCATCCGGGCCGTGTAGGGGGAGGGCATCATCACCGCGCGCACCCGGTCGGCACCCAGCGCATCGACGGCAATGGCCAGGGTCAGGGCCGAATCGACACCACCGGAGAGGCCGATGATGGCACCGGGAAAGCCGTTCTTGCCGAGGTAGTCGCGCACGCCCAGCTTGAGTGCGGCGTATACCTCTGCCTCCAGTGACCGAGCCGGCGCGATTGCTCCCGGCAGCAGTTTGCCGGCGACATATTCGACAATCTGCTGCGCTTCCTCAAAGGAGGGCATCTGCATGATCAGCGCGCCATTGCCATCCAGTGCGAACGAAGCGCCATCGAATACCAGTTCATCCTGGCCACCGACCAGATTGGCATAGACCGCCGGTATGCCGGTGGCGGAGATGCGTGCGCGCAGTACCTCATAGCGTTTCGCCTGCTTGTTGAGGTGATAGGGCGAGGCGTTCAGCGTCAGCAGCAGTTCCGCTCCGGCGGCACGGGCCGCATCGGCGGCGCCGGCTTCCCAGACGTCGGCGCAGATGTTTACACCGCAACGCACGCCCTTCAGCGTTACCACGCAGGGCGTTGTTCCGGAATCGAAATAGCGTTCCTCGTCGAAGACCTCGTAATTAGGTAAACGGTACTTGCGATAGGTCGTCTCGATCTGTCCCTGGCGCAGCAGGGAGGCGGCATTGAAGTGTTTCCCTGCATGCTCTTCCGGGTGGCCGACCAGCAGTGCCAGGTTGGGGACGCGTTCAGCGGCCGAATTTGCAAGCGCTTTCAATTCGCGTGAGGCGGCACGATAGAAATCAGGCCGCAACAGCAAGTCTTCTGGAGGGTAGCCGCACAGGGCCAGTTCGGGCGTAATCAACAAGTCCGCGCCGCGCTGTGCGGCGAGGTCCGCGCTGGCCAGGATGCGACTTGCATTGCCGGCGAAATCACCGACCACGCAATTGATCTGGGCAATCGCGATGCGCAGGGCGTTCATTCGGAATCTATTTAGGCAGGCTCATTCCCGCTTGCGCGGGAATGAGTGATGCAGAGGCTATTGGAGGGGCCAACCTGCGAATCACAGGCGCTCGAAAACGCAGGCAATGCCTTGACCGCCGCCAATGCACATGGTGACCAGGGCATAACGGCCATTGATGCGCTGCAGTTCGTAGAGCGCCTTGGTGGCGATGAAGGCACCGGAGCAGCCGACCGGGTGACCGAGGGCAATAGCTCCGCCGTTCGGGTTGGTCTTGGCCATGTCGAGGCCGAGTCCCTTGGCAACCGCCAGCGCCTGTGCGGCAAAGGCTTCGTTCGACTCGATTACGTCCATCTTGTCCAGGCTCAGACCGGCGCGCTGCAAGGCAAGCTTGGAGGCCGGAATCGGACCTTCGCCCATGACGTCGTTGGGTACGCCTGCCAGGGCATACGAGACGAGACGCGCCATCGGTTTGTAACCCGCCTTGGCGGCAGCGGCGGCTTCGGCCAGCACGAAGAAGGAAGCGCCGTCATTGATGCCGGACGCATTGCCGGCGGTGACGGTGCCGCCATCCTTCTTGAAGGCCGGCTTCATCTTGGCCAGGGATTCCATGGTGGTATTGGCCTTGACATGCTCGTCGGTGTCGAAAACCACTTCGCCCTTCTTGCTTTGCTGCACGATCGGCACGATCTGCGACTTGAAACGCCCATCGGCGATGGCTGCGGCAGCACGGCGCTGCGATTCGACCGCGAAGGCGTCCTGTTGCTCACGCGTGATGCCCCATTTCGTGGCCAGATTCTCGGCAGTGATGCCCATGTGGCCGACGCCAAACGGGTCGGTCAGGACGGCCACCATCATGTCGAGCATTTTGGCGTCACCCATGCGCGCACCGGAGCGCATTGCCGGCACCATGTAGCTGCCGCGCGACATCACTTCGACGCCGCCGCCGATACCGTAGTCGCAGTCGCCCAGCATGATCGCCTGGGAAGTCGAAACGATGGCCTGCAGGCCCGAACTGCACAAACGATTCACCGCCATGGCCACCGATTCCATCGGCAGCCCGGCCTGGATCGAGGCCACGCGCGCCACATAGGCATAGCGCAACTCGGTCGGAATGCAGTTGCCGACCGTCACATAATTGATTTGCTTGGGGTCTACGTGAGAACGATTCACGGCCTCTTTCATGACCATGCCGGCCAACTCGGCTGGTTCGATACCGCTGAGGGCTCCACCGAACGTACCGATTGCGGAACGCACAGCACTCAATACCACTACTTCTCTTTTGTCAGCCATTTACACTTCTCCTGATGAAAAAATCAACCTACCCAACTTGCTACCCAGAGCAATGTCAGCAACAGCAGACACAGCACCAGGGTACGCCAGACGAGACCTATCGTGCTTTGCATGAAATCGGCATCGGCCTCATCGCCTAGCCCCAATTCCGGACGCTCGCTCAATTCGCCGGATTGCTCCACCGGTGCGCCCAATCGCACGCCCAGTGCCCCGGCACCGCTGGCCAGCAGGATGCCGTTGCCAGTCTCGGGCCAATTTGCCGCCTGAGTGCGCCAGCAATGCACCGCATCTTCAAAATCGCCAACCATCGCAAAGCTTGCCGCTGTGATGCGCAAGGGCAGCCAGTCGAGATAATAAAAAGCGCGTTGAGCAAATTCGCCAAACCTGCCATAGCCCGGCCGGCCCCATTGCAGGCCAAAGAACAACGCGATCCGATACAGCAGCGCACCGGCCGGCCCGAGCAGAAAGAACCACAGCATGGGCGCAAACACATGGCGATGCGAGGCGACCAGCGCCTGCTCGATCGCCAGCCGAGCCACTTCGCCAGACGCCAGGCGATCAGCGGAGTGACCGCGCCATTCGCCGAGCAGGGTGCGGGCGCGTTCGAGTTCCCCCATGCGCAAGGCCAGGTGAATGGCGGTGAAATAATGGCTGAAATGGCGAAAACCCATCGTCAGATAAATCACGGCAACATTCAGCAGCAATGACAGCAGCGGCTGCAGCCAGGCCAGCAGGAATTGCAGCAGCAGGATGGCGCTGACGACCGGCAGCACCGCGATGAGCCAGGCGATTTTGCCATGATGATACTGCCCGTCGTTGAAACGTTCCTCGAGAAAGTCCGCAAAGCGCGCCAGCGGCTTGTCCACGAAGCGCTGCTGAGGCAGTGGCTGAACCTGCTCAAGGAGCAAAGCGATAACGATGGAAAACAGGGTCATGCCGGACAGTCAGGAGAGACGTAAAAAGGTTGTGATGCAGAGATATTGTGCACGTGCACAATACCACAGCACCGGCTAATATCAGTCAACGGCTAACAGGAAATGCCGCAAACTGACGAGCATTCCCGCAGTGGCGCCCCAGATGTAATAACCCTCCCAGGGCATCGCGTAATACTCGCGCATGCTGCCCTGATACTCGATTTTGTGCCGCAGGCAGTTGGCCGGATCGAGCAGGAAGCTGAGCGGCGTCTCGAAAGCCTCAGCGACCTCGAAATCATCGAGTTTGAGATTCAACGGTGGATGCACCAGACCAACCACCGGCATGATCGAAAAACCGGTGCCGGTGCGGTATTCCGGCAGCAAGCCGAGCACTTCGACCTGGCCCGGAGACAGGCCCACCTCTTCTTGTGCTTCGCGTAGCGCGGTTTCGATCGGTGAGGCATCCTGTTCCTCGCAGCGTCCGCCGGGAAAGCTGATTTGGCCTGCATGGTCGCGCAGGTGGGCGGTGCGCTGGGTGAGCAGCACGGTCAGGCCGGTTTCGCGCTGTACCAGTGGCACCAGCACCGCTGCTGCGGTGAGAGGTTGTGCGTGGGGTTCGTTCCAGTCAGGTTCAACCACGCAAGGGATGTCACGGTTGCCTTTGGCGGCGAATTGCTCGCGCAAGCGGCTGACTGTCGGGTGGATCAACGACATGAACTCATCGGGAAATCATTCTTGGCACGGAAACAGGCTGGAGACAGCGGGAAGAATTCAATCGCGAAAATTATTGAACTGCAGCGGTACATCGGTCACTGCCTTCTTGACGAGGGCGATGGCTTCCTGCAGCAGGTCACGTTTGGCCCCTGAGACGCGCACCGTATCACCTTGGATGCTCGCTTGCACCTTGAGCTTGCTGTCCTTGATCTGGCGCACGATCTTCTTCGCCAGCTCGCCTTCGATGCCGACTTTGAGCCTGATTTCCTGTTTTGACTTGTTGCCGCTGATTTTCTGCGGCTCCTGCTTGTCCAGGCAGCGCACATCGACGCCGCGCTTGGCAAACTTGGCGGTCAGGATGTCGAACACCTGGCCCAGTTTGAAGTCGTCGTCGGCGAACAAGGTGAGCAGCTTTTCGCCCATTTCGATGCGAGCATCCGATCCCTTGAAATCGAAGCGATTGCTGACTTCCTTGTTGGATTGGTCAACGGCGTTATGCAATTCAACCTGATCGATTTCTGAAACGATGTCGAAAGATGGCATGGCTATTCTCTCGTTAATTGACGGGCAAAGAGCCTTTCAGCAGGACTCTCAATCATACCGCACCTGGCAGTGTTTGGTCCCTTAAAGCTTTGCCCAGGCGCCGCCACGCTTCTTCGCTGCTGCAGCATCGGGACTTCCCTGCCCGGCGCTGCCGGTCTCCGAGGGGGGAACAAACTCCCTGGGCAGGCTCATCGCATGGATTTCGGCGATTTCCGTTTCCTGGGCTCGCTTTAAATTGTTGTAGCCGTGCCGGGCCGCGTCGTAAGCAGCCAGCGCGGCTTTGTACTTTGAACGTGAAAATTCCCGGTATACGTCTTCGACGATGGACACAGCGACCGCAATACCGAGCGCGGTTCCGAGCGGAATCAGGATCAATTCGGACATGGATTCAAGTATGCCCCGGTAGATGGGACCGGCTATTTTTGAACTTTCGAACAGGAACACGCCAATTCCGCTGACAGCACCAGTGATCACGCCGGTTCTGGAGGTTTTGCTCTCATCCAGGGACTCTTCCGAAAAGCTCGCGGGCAGATAGTCTTCTCGACGCGGCGGATGAAGGATCTGCTGCTGCACCAGTCGAATGCAATGTCCCTTGAAGTCTTCAAGGCATGTCGGAAACAGCCGAAAGCCATCCAGCAATCGATCAATTGCGTCGCTGTAAGCAAACAAGGTTTTCGATTCGGCCATCGCTTCAGCTTCGCCAGATTTCCCCCGGGTTGCAGTGAAGCTCTGGAGACGCATGTCTTCAATGGATATGTCCATGAAGGAAAAATCCCGCAAGGTCTTCAGCGCACGCTGATATCGTTCGCCTACCTGTGTGTAGCGCAATTCGTAACGCTCAAGCGCCTGTTGCAAGACGCTGTCAAGGAAATCTTTCGCGGCGACGAAATCCGGATCGCCAATGGCGTGTAGAGCACGTTCAACATCGAGCAATATGGCATCGACGAGACGTTCCGTGGCTTCCCGGCGCGCACCCTTCAGAAAAAGGGCGCGACCGAGTTGATACATCCCGGCTGCATGGCCTGGCAGGGTGCTCAAGCCTTTGCGGGTGTGAGAAATGGCGTCTTCCAAGTCACCCGCGACCAGGGCCGCGCGTCCGGCACAGATCATTGCGTGCCCTGCTTCAGCCGGATGGGTTGCCGCCGCGCAGCGTGCTGCAGTCAGGAAGCCATGCTGGGCCAGAGGCGGATTCACCAGATCGGGCGAAGTGCTGCGGTAGCTTCCCAACCGGAGGAGCCCCATGAGGAAATGAAAGCGAAACTCGGTTTTGTTGCCCTTGTCGCTTCCTGTGCCATCGATGGCGCGGCTGATGGATTGAAACGCATCCTTGTACAGCTGTTGGCGGAACTGAGCGCACCCCTGTTCAAACTGTTCGTACGCCCATTTGCTTCCCGCCGTTTTGTTCTGTTGAACCAGTTCATTCAGTTGGAAGTTGATCTGGCTTTGAGCGATCAATCCGTCAATGTACCCCCAATGCAGCTTGCCCCCTGCCGCAGCGTCAGCGTCAAGATCTGCCTCCATGGCAGGCATGGCCTGGGACAGTAGCGTGTAGCCTTGCTCCGGATTCGTCAGCGAGAGGGTGAAACCATGCTCCGACAACTGCAAACTGGTTGCGACACGGTCCTTGAACTGGTTGTCGATGCCAAAGCGCAGCGTTCCCTCGGGCTGCTTGATCCGCAGAAAATCGCCGTAGGAAAGCTTGGCACTGGGGGCGCGGTCGTAGAGAAGGGAAGGCTCATTCGGGAGCATTTGCCGGCCTGCTAGTCCCTGGATCTTTGACGCACTCAGCGAGATTGTTTCATGGATGAGTTTGGCGCTAATCAGCCGAAATGGCACACGTAATGATACGGCTCGCCGCTGACCTCGATGTCGAAGCTGGAGTTGCCCGGTACCTTGAAAGACTCTCCGGCGGCATAAGATTTCCAGTTTGCCTCACCTTTGAGGCGTACACGGCAGGCGCCGGCGACGCCTTCCATGATTTCCGCGACGCCGGTGTTGAAGGTCAGCGTGGCCGGCAGGATTACGCCAACGCTTTTTCTGGTGCCGTCGACGAATTGCACGGTATGGCTGATGCACTTGCCGTCGAAATACACATTGGCTTGCTTGATGATGCTGACATTATCGAACTGAGACATGATTAGATTCCCCACAATTTCTGAATGATGCTCTTGGCGACAAAGCCAAACATGCCGAAAGCCAAAACAAAAAACAGCACGAATGTGCCGGTGCGCCCGGCCTTCGACTTGTATGCAAGTTCACCAACGATGAACAGCATGTAGAGGATGAATGCACCGACCCCGTAAGTGACGAAGAACTCGGAAAACTGTTCTTCGCTGAAGCCGAACATCCCGGTTCCTTACTTCTTGCGTCGGGCAAGATTGGCGGCGATGCGCATGCGCAATGCGTTGAGCTTGATGAAACCGGTGGCATCCTTCTGATCGTAGGCGCCCGCATCGTCCTCAAAGGTGGCGATGGTAGGATCGAACAGGGAATCGGTCTTCGAGTCGCGACCGACGACGACGACATTGCCCTTGTACAGTTTCAGCCGCACCCAGCCATTGACGTTCTGCTGGGTATGGTCGATCAGTGTCTGCAATGCCTTGCGCTCGGGGCTCCACCAGTAGCCGTTGTAGACCAGGCTGGCGTAGCGCGGCATCAGGTCATCCTTGAGATGCGCCACTTCGCGGTCGAGGCAGACCGATTCGATGGCGCGGTGTGCGCGCAGCAGGATCGTGCCGCCGGGGGTTTCATAGCAGCCGCGCGATTTCATGCCGACGTAGCGGTTCTCGACCAGGTCAAGGCGGCCGATGCCGTTCTTGCCGCCGAGTTCGTTGAGCTTGGCGAGCAACTGGTGCGACTTGAGCTTCTTACCATTGAGGGCGACAGGGTCGCCGCACTTGAATTCGATGTCGACGTATTGCGCCTTGTCCGGTGCCTGCTCGGGTGAGACTGTCCAGCGCCACATCGACTCCTCGGCTTCTGCGGCAGGATTTTCCAGATGGCGGCCTTCAAATGAAATGTGCAGCAGGTTGGCATCCATCGAATACGGCGAACCACCTTTCTTGTGTTTCATGTCCACCGGGATACCGTGCTTTTCGGCATAAGCCATAAGTTTCTCGCGCGACAGCAGGTCCCATTCGCGCCATGGTGCGATCACCTTGATGCCGGGCATCAGCGCATAGGCGCCGAGTTCAAATCGCACCTGGTCATTGCCTTTGCCGGTGGCGCCATGGGAGATGGCATCGGCGCCGGTCTTGCGGGCGATCTCGACCAGGCGCTTGGCGATCAGCGGCCGGGCGATCGAAGTGCCGAGCAGATACTCGCCTTCATAGATGGCATTGCAGCGGAACATAGGGAAGACAAAATCACTGACGAATTCTTCGCGCAAGTCGTCAATGAATATGTTTTTCTTCTTGATTCCCAGCTTGATCGCTTTGGCGCGCGCCGGTTCGAGTTCCTCGCCCTGGCCGAGGTCGGCGGTGAAGGTCACCACTTCGCATTTGTAGTTGTCCTGCAGCCACTTCAGGATCACCGAAGTATCCAAGCCGCCCGAATAGGCCAGCACTACTTTCTTGATGTCGCTCATGAGTTTGTTATTCCTATTCCTATTCAGATCAATGATTCAATTTGCCCAGCAGCAGAAACTCCAGCAGCGCCTTTTGTGCGTGCAGGCGGTTTTCCGCTTCTTCCCAGACGATGCTCTGCGGACCGTCGATGACCGCCGCGGCGACTTCCTCACCACGATGCGCCGGCAGGCAATGCATGAACAAGGCATCCGGGCGGGCGCGCTGCATCATCTCGACATCGACCTGCCAGTCCTCGAAATCGCGCAGCCGCTCTTCGTTCTCGGCCTCAAAGCCCATGCTGGTCCACACGTCGGTGGTCACCAGATCGGCGCCCGTGGCGGCTTCAAGCGGATCGGCGAATTGCAGGTAGTGATCCGTACCCAGCAATCCGGCACGTTCGGGTTCGACCTCGTACCCGGGCGGCGTGGATACGCGCACGTTGAAGTCGAAGATTTCGGCGGCCTGCAGCCAGGTGTTGCAGACATTGTTCGAGTCGCCAATCCAGGCGACGGTCCTGCCGGCGATGCTGCCGCGCTGTTCGATGAAGGTGTAGATGTCGGCGAGGATCTGGCAGGGATGGTATTCGTTGGTCAGGCCATTGATCACCGGCACCCGCGAGTTGGCGGCGAAGCGCTCGATGATCTCCTGCTCGTAGGTGCGGATCATCACGATGTCGCTCATGCGCGAAATCACCTGGGCGGCATCCTCGACCGGCTCACCGCGTCCCAGTTGCGAATCGCGGGTGTTCAAATAGATTGCCGAACCGCCGAGTTGCTGCATGCCGGCCTCGAAACTCAGGCGCGTGCGCGTGCTGGCCTTCTCGAAAATCATCACCAGAGTGCGATCGGATAGCGGCCAATACTGCTGGTAAGACTTGAACTTGGTCTTGATGCGCCGGGTACGGTCGAACAGATACTCAAGCTCGGCGCGGCTGAAGTCCTTGAACTGCAGGAAATGCCGGGGTGCGGCCCTGGCTGTGCTTGCAGACATGGCTAGTTCCCCAGGAATTCGGGGATTACCCGGGAAAGCGTCGCCACCAGTTCCTGCGCCTGATCGGCATCGAAAATCAAAGGCGGCAAGAGACGCACCACCTTGTCTGCGGTGACATTGATGAGCAGTCCCGCCGCCATTGCACGTTCGACGAGTTCGCCGCAATTGCGGTCGAATTCAATGCCGATCATGAGGCCGTCACCGCGAATATCAGTGATTGCGCCAACGCCGTTGAGTGCCTTGCGCAGGTCTTGCCGGATTGTTTCTCCGAGCGCATGGGCATGCGCCATCAGCCCATCCTGCTCAATGATGCTGAGCGTGGTCAACGCCGCAACGCAGGCGAAGGGATTGCCGCCGAAGGTGGAGCCATGGTTGCCCTGCTTGAAAACGCCCGTTGCCGCTCCCGCCGCGAGACAGGCGCCGATCGGCACACCCGAGCCAAGACCCTTGGCCAGGGTCATCACGTCGGGCAGAATGCCGGCGTGCTGATGGGCGAACCAGCGACCGGTGCGGGCGGTGCCACATTGCACCTCGTCGACGATCAGCAGCCAGCCTTTGGCATCGCAGATTCGTCGCAGACCTTGCAGATATTCGTCATGCGCCAGACGGATGCCGCCTTCGCCCTGGATCGGTTCGATCATCACGGCAACGACATTGGCATTATGCTGGGCGACTGCCTCGACCGCTGCCAGGTCGTCGAATGGAACGCGCACGAAGCCTGTCACCAGCGGCTCAAAGCCGGCCTGCACCTTGCGGTTGCCGGTTGCCGAGAGCGTCGCCAACGTACGACCATGAAAGGCTTTTTCCATCACGATGATGGCCGGTTGTTCGATCCCCTTGTTGTGACCGAAGAGCCGCGCCAGCTTGATCGCTGCCTCGTTGGCCTCGCAGCCTGAATTGCAGAAGAAGACTTCCTGCATGCCGGACAGTTCGGCAAGCTTGTCTGCCAGTTTTTCCTGTTCACGAATCTGGTACAGGTTGGATGTGTGGAGCAGACGTGCGGCCTGATCGGCAAGGGCCTTGACCAGCCGCGGGTGAGCATGCCCCAGAGTATTGACGGCTATACCGGCGAGCGCGTCGAGATAGCGACGCCCCTGCTCGTCGTATATCCATGCACCCTGCCCATGGGTAAATGCGATCGGCAACCGGGCATAAATGTTCATCTGATGCGTCATGGCGACCTTGCAACCTTGCGAAAAACATTGATTCCAAATAATCACGGCGGCTCGCGCCGCCGTGATTTGGCAAGAAACTGAAAGCATAACTTGCACAAAGGCGCATCTTATGTGAAAAATAGCGCCCTGTACAGAGAGGGAATGATGGCGCGGATCGTAGTTTTCAATCAAAAAGGCGGGGTCGGCAAGACCACCACCGCGCTCAATCTTGGCGCCGCCATGGCACGAGCAGGAGGCAAGGTGCTGCTCGTCGACCTTGATCCCCAGGCGCACCTGTCCGCGATTCACGGCAAGGCGCTGAAGGACGTTGGTGCGAGCATGTTCGCGTTCTACCGTGACAACATTCCCCTTGCCAACTTGGCCGTCGACTGGCCCGACATCGGACAATTGATTCCGGCACATGCCGAACTGATCAAGGTCGACTCGATCTTCGGCAAGGGACCGAGCATTCTCGGGCGTTTGAATCAGGGACTGACAGCCTTCGACAACAACAGCTGCGACGTCCTGATCGACTGCTGCCCGTTTCTCGGTGTGTTATCGCTCAATGCGATTTTCGCCGCCGACCATGTGCTGATCCCGATTTCCTCCGACTATCTATCGATGCGCGGCGCCTTGCAAATCGAGCGCACACTTTTGGCGCTGGAACCCGTGCTCAAGCGCCGTGTCGGCAGGCGCTATCTGCTGACCCGCTTCGAGCGGCGGCGCAACATGAGCTTCGAAGTGCAAAAACGCCTCGCTGAGCATTTCGGCGACGAAGTCTGCGAGACAGTGATTTCGGAAAATGTCGCAGTCGCCGAAGCGCCCGCCATGAACAAGGATATTTTCAGCCACGCTTTGGACAGTCGGGGGGCACAGGATTACGCTGCGCTGCTCGAAGAGTTGAAAGCCAAGGGAATTTTGTAGCCGGCTGCAGTTCTGCGTTCGACGCCTCGGACGTGCCGAACTGCTCGAATTTGTTTCTGGGGTGCTAGCGGGTGATGATGCTCAGCACATCCTCGAAATTGGCCGGGGGTGTGCGGATGGCGCCATGGTGGCAGACGCAGCCGAGAATCTCGCAGTCGCGATAAATCTGGCGCAGCTTGCGTTGCGCATCGTCTTCGTCCTGACCGTGGATCATCAGGTTGTCGACGACCAACCCGACGCGCGTACGTATCCGAAAAGCGTACTTGGTCAGTGCCGGAGCAAACATGGAAAAAAGCCCTTAATCCTCAATAAGATCACTGAAGTATATGGAGACTGCCGCAGAAAATCAAGCTAGAGGGCTATTTTTTATGAAAATTATCTGGTGCCACTAGCATTGATGCGGCAAAGCAATGGATTTCCAGCGGAAATCCAGGAGGGATGCGGAGGTTGGAACCGGGCCGGATGAGCCGGCCAATCGAGGTAGCCGCCGGGCAGGGCGGCAGGCGCTTAAAGTGCCTTGATGGCAGCCGACAGGCGGCTTTTGTGACGGGCAGCCTTGTTTTTGTGAATGATTTTCTTGTCGGCGATGCTGTCGATGGCGCTCATCGACTCGGAGAAAACGGCTTTGGCAGCGGTCTTGTCGCCGGCAACAATCGCTTTTTGCACTTTCTTGATTGCAGTGCGCAGGGACGAACGCAGACTCATGTTATGGGAACGCTGCTTGATCGCCTGACGGGCGCGCTTACGCGCTTGTGCACTGTTTGCCATGAATGTTGTTCCAGCCGGTCACGAAAGCCG
>JBAYVV010000094.1:0-15375 GCA_041674465.1 Sterolibacterium sp. | reverse complement strand
TGACATCTTCATCGCAACGCCACTCCCAATAGACACGCCAAAGACCGATACTGAGCAGCCGAGCCTGCAGACCTCGACATGCGCTTCCCTAACCGCCTTCCTGCGCCTAATTACGACCGATTCGCCGCATTACTTGACGCCAATAACCAATGAATACAAGGCGAAATACCGCTCTTTTCATTAAATCACAGGTCCATCAAAGCTAGCTGTGCATTACGACCAGGGAATGATGTATGTCCGCTTCATCGGTCCGCGTGGCCGTGTAGCCGACATTCTGAACCGGACCCGCCTCCTATCGCTGGATAGGATTCGCCGCGTGGCAGATGGTTTGAAGCTGCCGGCGGAAGTGCTGATCAAACCATATAGGCTAAGGAACGAGGAAGAGGACCTGGCCGCCGCGTAGCAACCATGGTCACAAAGCCGAGACATCAAGCGTGCCAAGGCAATGGCAGAGGAAATCGACAAGGAGTAGAGCTATGGGTATATGTTCTGTAGACTGTCCACCATAGTAGTAACAGTCAGCATCTACTACCAGCGATGCCAGAGAGATAGCTAAATGACTACAACGAACATTTGCCCTAAGTGCGGTGCCGAGTTTAGCTGTGGCGCAGGCGATAAGGAAAAGCCCTGCTGGTGTACCACTTTGCCTCCTGTAACGATTACACAGTCCAATGTTGGATGCTACTGCCTCGCTTGCCTGAAGCAACTCGTCGAAGCGCCACAGGAAAAGACAGTCACATCATTCGGTCGGCGTAAGAGTACCGGCTAGACTAACTGGCTGGGGAAAATGTGACTATTTGAGCACCATGATTTCAGTGCGAGGTGGTTTAGAGGTAGCAGACGAAGATGTCGATTTCATGAGATTAATCTATGCCGCGCGAACTGCGAACTCCATGGCGGCGAGATCTGCCGCCGCCGGGCTTCTGACTGCTGCATGATCAGTCAGAACAAAATCCATAGCCACATTATGTCCAGGTTGCTTGTAATACCCGATCTCCTGAAAAGCACAAAGGCCACCCGCAATGGATGGCCTAAGCACTTGAATCTTATTGGCTCGCCAATCCAGATAAATCTGGGCACTGGGAACTATCGTTCCCTATCTGCTAAGGAGCTCCCGAAATGCCG
Source organism: Sterolibacterium sp. (assembly GCA_041674465.1). Taxonomy (GTDB): domain Bacteria; phylum Pseudomonadota; class Gammaproteobacteria; order Burkholderiales; family Rhodocyclaceae; genus JACRAR01. Next base: position 14,250 of record JBAYVV010000094.1, on the reverse strand, counting down.
AAAGTGGACACTGGAAAGAGTTTTTCACAGTACCTTTCTTGGCTCGCTAGACTTGGCAAATCTTGGCGCTGGATATTTGCGCTTCTTATCGGCCTAGGTAAGGCAAAGAAATATATGTATGGTTTATATTACTGGCTATCAATGAAGGCTAGGGATCGCTGAATAATGTTCTTAACAAATCCGATATTATTTCGCTTTTCTATGTTGTGGAGCCTGCTTGCTACTTCCTCAGGCCATCCCGTACCTAAGGGCATAATAAGATTTAGGATCGTTGCATCATTTGCGAGGCTATCTAGTGGGCTATGGTTAACAACCTGTTCAGTGCTTAACTGCAATGCATCGGCAGCAGTCAAGCAAGCAGTTGCATAACCATTCAAAGGCGATGTAAGTATCTGATTGGAAAATTTACGATACGGCCCCAATGCATCGCCCAACGTTGGTCGTGGCCGATCCATATAGAATAGAACGTGTCGGACGCCAAAACTTCCTAGTTCTGGAAACGGGATTACTTTCCCAGACTCAAAAATTCCTGCCATCTGAATTTGCGATTTGACCAAGTGCTCATAGCACTGTTTTGATAATTCTCTGGTTACAAATGGCGCGGATAACATGCCTCTGTGTAAAAGCATTAATAGCTTTGTTCGGCGCGCCATAGGCGGGAAGTTGGACAATCCTTTCATGTCCGATTTTCGAATCAATAAATTTAAGATAAGAGTCGGATCCTCAGCTAGAGCAAGAACGAATTCAACTATAGGGTACCAGTTTTCATTTTCTATATTTTCTGAAAGTAGCTCTAGCTCAGTTCTCTTTGACAGTAAATGCCTTGCAACAAAATAGTCTTGCATTGAGGTATGGCTAAAACTGAAATAGTCCTGCGATACCTGTTCGAGAATCCCATGGTGTCGCTCAATCTCATCAATAATTCGCGCAGCTTCCGATTCGGGTATATCAAGACGAGTTACAAATTCACCAACAACATCTAATACCTGTTCTTTTCTAAACTCATACGATTCCTGCTCAATAAAGAACTTCCCGGCAATATGCTCAAATAGCCGTTCTTTTCTGTCGTCCGACATGCTTTCGTATGAAGTGTCACGTGAAAAACCACGTTCAGAATCCCAGTCGCGCAATAACGCGTAAAGACAACGTTTGTAGAGTTCGGTTTTGCGTTTTGGTAGCTGCAAATCGTGGCGGTACTGGATACATAACAGGCTAAGTAGCAATGGGGTTTCGGTTAGGCCCTCAACACCGCCATCATTTTTGATTAAATTAATCAATTCAGTTGCCTTGCTTGTTTCTCCATCAAACCATGCACGAATTATCTTTGCGATGGCTTCATGACTCAATCTAGAGACTTCAACTTCACAAAAATTCGGTAGAGATTCTTCATAATCAGCAGTTCGACAGGAAATTACAATTCGGACATTGGGATAGAGGGTTTCAAAGGCCTTTATTCTGGTGATCACGTTACTACGTTGCGCCCGGGGGATCTCATCAAATGAATCAAGTAGAAGCAGGGCACTCCCTGCCCCAAAGAGTCGAGTAGCAAAGTCTTCTGCGTGCTGATCTGTCGCTTTCAATAGCGTATCAATCGCAAACTCAAATAGTCCACTTCTTGTTTTTGCGAAATGAGGAAGATGAACAAAGAATGGCAGTAAGTCCATATGTGCTGGTGCATTGTCAATGCAGTCAGCATGCATTAGGGCAAGGAAACGAAGAAACGTAGTCTTTCCAGCACCGGGGCCGCCAAGTACGACTACTTTAGAGTTTGTTCTAACATACTCCGCCGCATCAACAACAGTAGGATTCTTGCGTCGCTGCTCCATCTTTGGAACGGAACTTATTTTTGCGTTTTCGCTCAGCCATTCTTGTTCATACAAACGTCTGCGGATTGTCGTTGAAACACGGGTTGGATAGTAAATACGAGCTAACGGAATGGGCGAAGTCATTCCTAATAACTTGATGTTTACATGAGAAGTCTTGATATGGCCTTTTTGAGTTTTCCCGTATGTCCCAAATAGATCAAGAGCTTCGACCGCTCGGTTGATAGTATCGAATACTGCACCGACAGATTGCTTAACTGGTCCTTTGAGTGACTGCTTCATGACGTCATGTGCAATTCCTTTTTCTTTACTCATTTCTCCTCCAAAGGGAAAGCGTTTCCCCATTCAAGTAACACGGGGGGCTATGGATACATTGGTTTAATTAAATATGCGGTTCAATTCGCGTTTGACTTGCCTTTTCTATTTGATCAATGGACTTATTTGCTTTGTTTGAGGACAAGGCAGCAGCAATTGCACTTGCAACCTCAACCACGGAGTAAGAGGCTTTTGCCTGGAATGTGATTAAGGGAAGGCATGCCGCTTCGCAGGCACGTTGTACAAAAGCGTCACGTTCTTGTCGCTTTACTTGGTTGTGTGAATTGTCATTCAGTTCAATTGCACATAGGACCGATAGATCAGTCGGTGAGCAAAGTACAAAATCAAAGTGCTTGCTGCTAATACGATGGAACGCCTTATTGCGAGCAGGCCGATCCACCCCATTTTTGACGAACAGAACATCGGCGATACGCACCTTGCCAAAAAGAATGAAATCCTTTTCGGCGGCTAGGGTTAGGGCTCCAAAAAATGATCGTTCTGCTGGGGTAAACAATGCGCTAGCCTTCACATATGGAGTTGCATCATCTGAGGAGTTCAAGATACTTGATTTCTTGAAGATGACGATCACCACTAGTGCGACGACTATTAACGCTATCCAGGTCATTTAATCTCCTCGTGCGTGCCAAATCACAGGGCAGAAACCCCTGATTGACCATTATGCGACAGAGGCTACATCAACGGGATAGCCAAGGCAAGACAAAGACATTCTCGTGCTACCGCCCGAACTCACGTTCGGGTGGTAGCACGCGGGATAAATCTTTCAACCAATAAATAGGCCTTTTCACAGCACTTGACAACGTAAGGCTTTACGTCGTAAAGTGCATTATCGTTTTGTTGATGGGCTTTCATGAAGAACTTTAAATCTGTTAGCGAGCTGGCAAATGCAATAGCATCAGGAGAGATTCCGTCTGAAGTCGTATCCCCTGGGCATGCCGCAGCGTTATTGGGCGTAACTCGTCAGGCAATCAATGATCGCATTCACCGAAGCAAGAGCTTAGACGCGTGGGGTGCGGAAGGCACTGTCCTAATAAGTATGCGATCGATCGAGGAAGCCCTACTGAAAAGGGAAAGTAGCTAACGGCTATGGAAATTCCCGTGCAATTCCGTTTCCTCATTTCTGGTTTCGATACCATCGAATGTGCCTACTGGCTCATGCAGAAGCCCGGCCTGAGCGATACACCATTTGACTTCACAGTGCTCGGTGTCGAAAAGGAAATCCTACGGGCTTCGAAAAGCAAGCGCCCCACGTGGATTCGATTGGGCACCGAGGAATTCTTGCTGGCTTCGCATGGCACCGGCAGCGGCTACGCCTTCCTTCTAGAAAATGATGTGTTCAGCGTCCAGTGCGGCGAATTCAACAAACCCAATTTTTTCGTAGCCTTCCGCTCCTTCGCACTTTGGCATATCGGTGCGCAAGCCCTGCATCAACGCTTCCTAACCTGGGCCGGGTCGGTCGGCATGGTGCCTTATCGCCCCGAAAAACTGTCCCGAGTTGATCTAACTTTCGATTACCAGATTCCTGAGATCGATTTCGACGAAGACAGTTTTATCTCAATGGCGGATAAAGACGCGCAACACCGCAAAGATGGACGCGTTCAGACCTTTCGCTTTGGGTCAGGCGACCTCGTGCTGCGGGTCTATAACAAGTGTGACGAGATAGAAGAAAAGAGCGCAAAATCTTGGTTCTATACCTTGTGGGGTGTTGAGAGCGGCGTCTGGCGCATCGAATGGCAGACACGTAAGGAAATTCTCAAACGTTTTGGCATACGTACCCTTGAAGACTTGGCCGAGCGTCAAGGCGACCTGCTGCGCTATCTCGTAAATGATCACACCACCTTGCGCATCAGTGGCGGGGATAGCAATCGTTCGCGCTGGCCTCTGCATTCGCTTTGGATCGATTTGCAGCAGCGAATTGAGGCCATGGAGGGTTTGGGCGTAGTTCGGGAGTGCGACCCCCAAACCATGCTCGACGAGCGGCTGATACGCCTTGGAACGAGTGTCTACGGCTACATGAAACGGTTAGCGGCAATTTACTGCTTGAAAAGCAGTAACAATAAGATCGGCCTCGAAGAAGCCATGGAGAAATTGAGCAAGCTCCTTAATCGGATACACGATCCACTGAATTGGGATGGCGATGTTCAGCGGCGCATTGACGAAATGCGATTGGGGCAACGGTGAGCGATCTTCACAACGCTATCGTCGACACCCTGCATACGCATTTGAATCGGGTACTGCGTGCAGCAGAGATAGGTATTCCCGGCAAGGGACAGTATGAGGCGTTTCGTACTTTTGCTCTGGACGAGTTTGGAACACAAGGCTTTCTAACGGAATTGGACGCCTTGCTGAAGAAGCATGGAACGGTTAGGCATGGGCAGGCCGAAACTGCAGGAAAGGGGGTGCCACGATGAGTGAGCCAAGAACTGCAGATCGAAGTCTGTTTCGCTCAGGAACTGCCAGCGATGGCCGGCGTTGAAGAACTTGGATTGATTATCGCGATGCTGCCTGAGCTTATCAAGCTTGTGCAGCAGTTGGATGAAGAGAATTGCAATTGATTCAGAAAGGGTTATCCACGGCCGGCCGGATGCGCGCCTCTAACGCAGGCGGCTGGCCGGCGGTGGATAACCCGGTTTCGAAGACATGAGAGGGGTGAGGCAATGACAGTTGCATTGTACGCAAGAGTTTCTACCGTCAAGCAGGCCGAAAAGGGGTTATCGATACCTGATCAGTTGCGACAGATGCGTGATTGGTGCAAAGCAAACGGCTACAGCGTTGGCGAGGAATACATCGAGCCGGGAGAATCGGCTACTGATGACAAGCGGCCAGTTTTCCAACAGATGATCTGTGAGGCGATGCAGAACCCCGCGCCATTCGAAGCCATCATCGTGCATAGCCTGTCGCGTTTCTTCCGCGACTCGCTTGAATTCGCGCTCTACGAACGCAAGCTCAAGCGGGCAGGCGTCAAAGTAATCTCCATTACACAGCAAACCAACGATGATCCTTCGGGCGAAATGGCGCGCAAGATATTTTCCATATTCGACGAGTATCAGAGCAAAGAGAACGGCAAGCACACGCTGCGCGCCATGAAAGAGAATGCTCGCCAAGGCTATACCAACGGTTCCCGGCCTCCCTTCGGCTATCGGTCAGTCGAAGTGGATGCGGTTGGCAACAAGGGGAAACACAAGAAACGTCTGTCCATTGATCCGGTGGAATCGCTCCAAGTCAAGAAGGTCTTTGATCTTTACCTACAAGGCAACGGCGGCGAAACAATGGGAGCGAAGCAGATCGCCACCTATCTGAACGACCGGGGGCAAACCTTGCGCGGCGCCAAATGGACACGGGGCCGCGTCCATGAAGTGCTATCGAACCGCACCTATATCGGGGAATGCTTATTCAACAAGAAGGACAATAAGACCCGCATTACCAAGCCCGCTTCCGAATGGGTGTTGCACACCGTCGAAGCCATCATTGATAAAGAACGATTCGAGGCAGTGCAGCAGCGCAAAGCATCCCGTGCATTCAAGATGGTGCCGCCTCGCGTCATTGGTTCCAAGACCTTGCTGACGGGCTTGCTCAAGTGTGGGTGCTGCGGGGCTGGAATGACTCTTATGACAGGCAAGAGCGGGCAATATCGCTACTACAAATGCCAAACCCGAATAGGCAAGGGTAATCACCTTTGCGACAATCCGGCGGTGCCTATGGAAAAGCTGGATGGCGCGGTGCTGAATGCCTTGGCGGATCAGGTTTTTGAGAAAAATCGTGTCAAGACCATGCTGGCCGACCTCAAGGGGCAAATCAAGGCCGCGCAGGGGGCGGAAGGGCAGGAACTGAAAGGATTGCAGCGCGAACTGGACGAACTGCAGGCGGCGACAAACCGGCTGTTCGAGGCGGTGGAGAAAGGTCTGCTACCTCTTGATGCCACGCTACAGCAGCGCAGTCATAAGCTGCACACCCGGCGGCAGGAACTTCTTTTAGAGATGGCAGGCTTCAAGCGTCGGCACGCCTTGCCTGAAATCAAGCCGCGTCAGGTCGAGTTGTTCTGTAAGGCGTTACGGATCAAGCTTCTAGATCGTTCCAGCGGGTTCGGCAAGGAATATCTGCGGCGACTCGTAAGCGAGATAAGGCTGACAGGCAATCAGGCCGAAATTACCGGCAGTAAGGCCGCTTTGGCGGGTGCTGTGACAGCTATGGGAAACGGGGCACCGCTAACGGTGCCCCATTCTGTAAAGGGTTGGCTCCCCGACCTGGGCTCGAACCAGGGACCTACGGATTAACAGTCCGGCGCTCTACCGACTGAGCTATCGAGGAACAACGAGTTGCGGATTTTATTCACATAGCCCACGAGCGTCAATAGAAATGCTTGTCCGGGAGCCTGATGGCGCATGCTTACTGCCGCCTTGAGCTTATAACATCAAGCCATCAGCGTTAAGCCATCCTGAAAACCATAAAACGGATGCAGCACCTGGATTTGGGAAGCGAACGGCGGGTCACTCAATATTTCTTCTGCCGCCGTGAGTTCAAAGCCTGACAACGTCCCGTTCCTGCCGTATTGATAAACCAGGTCGCCACCGTATGCTGAATCATCCGATGCGAACAATCGACATTGATCGAGCGCGTTTCTGAGCGCCCAGCTGGTTATTGTCGGTGTGGCTGCGCGTGCCGTGTCGAAAGCTGCGATCAAACCGCTGAGATCATATCCCTGTATCTTTTTTTGCAGCCATGGGTTGACCGAGCTGGCCGCGTAACCGACCATGGATTCAGTTACGATTTGCAGGTAAAGATCGTTATTGCCGCTGGCAGCGACATAGAAATTCTTGAATGTCATGCCTTCGCCACGCCCTGTGTCCAGCAGGAGATCGTAGCCTTTCTTCCGAAAATACAGATCGGCATGCGCGATACCGTTGCCAAGACTAATGGTGTCTCTCGCGCTGCTGTCAAAGCTGATCGTGTCGTTGCCATCACCCCGGTTGAACGCGATGACATTCCAGCCATCGCCGGCATTGACTTCGTCATTGCCGCTGCCGCCTATCACCAGGTCGTTGCCTGGCCCTGCGCTGAGTTGGTCGTTGCCTGCCCCGCCGTTCAGGTAATTTCTGCCGAGAATATCGGTGAGTTGGTCGTTGCCCGCCAGACCCTCCAGGAAATCAGTGCCCGCCTGCCCATCGAGCGTATTTACGCCGGCATTCCCACGCAGTAAATTGTTTCCCGCATTGCCACTGGCGCTCAAACTCGCTGTGCCGAGCAGTATCAGGTTCTCGACATTGGCATCCAGCGCCCGCCCGACGCTGCTCATCAACGTATCCTTGCCTTCGGCCAGGTTTTCGATGACAACATCGCCAGGGTTGTCGACATGATAGATGTCATCGCCAGTACCTCCGGACATTCGATCACTGCCCGACTTGCCATTCAGCGTATCTTCCCCGGCGCCGCCATTCAGTGTATTTGCGCCAGCGTTGCCGGTCAGCTGATTGTCGAGGTCGTTACCTGATCCCTCGGTTTGAGCGCTGCCCATCAAAGACAAGTGCTCGACATTGGCTGGCAGAGAATAGCTCACCGTGCTATAGACAACATCCTCTCCTGCACTATCTGCTTCAACAACCCGGTCCGCACGATCATCAACCATGTAGCTGTCGTCTCCCGCGCCTCCGCTCAGCGTATCGGCACCCGGGCCGCCGTTCAATGTATCGTTGCCATGCAGGCCGGTGAGTAGGTTGTTACCGGAATTGCCGGTGATACGGTTATCCAGGGCATTGCCGACAGCATTCGAGGCGCTCCCTGTCAGGCCGAGATTCTCCAGGTTGTCTCCCAGCGTGTAATTCCGGGTGCTTTGCACGGTATCGATTCCTTCATCCGGATATTCCAGGACGACATCGCCGCTGTTGTCGATGATATACACGTCATTGCCTGCCCCGCCAACCAGGGTATCCGCTCCGGCACCGCCATTGAGTATGTCGTTGCCACCGCCACCGATCAGTTGGTTGTCCGCCGGATTCCCGGTCAATTGATTATCGAGTTCGTTGCCCGTGGCATTCAAGGCAGCGGTTCCGAGCAGACTCAGGCGCTCCAGATTAGCGCCCAAGGCGTAATCCACGGTGCTTTGCACGGTATCGAGACCTTCGCCTGAATTTTCTATCAGCCTCGCTTCCGCATCGCTGACGACATACACATCATCCCCCGCTCCGCCCGCGAGCGTGTCGGTACCTCCTCCCCCCTTCAAGGTATCCTTGCCGAGCCCGCCGTTGAGACGATTGCCAGCTGCGTTCCCGATCAGCAGATTGTTGAGTACATTGCCGGTGCCATTGATTGCCATCGTGCCAGAGAGCGTCAATTTCTCGACGTTGTCGGCGAGTTGATGGCTGGTTGTCGTCATCACGCCATCGATACCTTCGTTTGCCGCTTCGACGACTTGGTCGCCAGCGTCATTGACCCAATACAGATCATTGCCGGTACCACCGGTCAAAGTGTCGGCGCCGCCGCCACCATCAAGCGTGTCGTTGCCCTGGGCGCCTGCCAGTTGATTGGCGCCCGCATTTCCCTTGAGATTATTGTCGAATTGGTTGCCACTCCCGTTGAGCGATGCGTCGCCCAGCAAGGTCAGATTCTCCAGATCAGCACCCAGCGCATAGCTGACCCTGCTTTGCACCATATCGACGCCTTCTCCTTCGTTTTCGATCACGACATCGCCCGCATTGTCGATGCAATAGACATCGTTGCCCAGGCCACCGCTGAGCGTATCGGCGCCGACACCGCCATCGAGCGTATTCGCCGAAGCATTGCCGGTCAGTCTGTTGTCCAGGGCGTTGCCGGTACCGGTCAGCGTCTTTCTGCCGGTTAAAACCAGATCCTCGATGTTTTCCGGAAGGTGGAAACTCACTGAGGCGTTGACCACATCAAGACCCTGATTTACCAGTTCATCGACGCGATCAAAAATATTGTCCACAACATAAGTATCATCGCCCGGTCCTCCGGAAAGCGTGTCAGCGCCAGTTCTGCCATTGAGTGTATCGTTGCCAGCACCGCCCTCGAGACGATTGGCTGCAGTATTGCCGATCATAAAATTGTCCAGCGCATTGCCCGTACCATCCAGGGCGTCCATCCCGGTCAGGATCAGACTTTCAATGTCTGCTCCCAGTGTGTAGCTCAACGAAGCACGCACTGTGTCCTTACCGCCATTGGCATCTTCCAGGATGACATCGCCGTCATCATCGACCACGAACATGTCATTACCCGCCCCGCCGACCAGCGTATCCGCGCCTTCACCGCCATCCAGGGTATCTGCGCCGCCCTCCCCGCTGAGACGGTTGTCGGCTGCATTCCCAGTGAGGAGATTGTCGAGTCCGTTCCCGGTGCCATCGATGGCCTCGTTACCCGTCAATTCCAGGTAATCCAGATTCGTCCCGAGCGCATGGCTGACCGAGCTTCGCACAATGTCGAGGCCTTCGCCATAGGGCTCAATCAGGGTATAAGTCGCATCGTCGATGACATAAACATCGCTGCCAACGCCTCCCTTCAGCGTATCGCCGCCTTGGCTGCCACTCAAGGTGTCATCGCCGGCCTGACCTTCGATCATGTCGAGCGACGCCGTTCCATTCAACACATCATTAGCATCACTACCGGGGACGTGATGCGCCACAACCAGCACGAAAGTGCCGCTGGCACTTTCGCCTGCAGGGTCGGTCGCAGTCACACTCAGCACCCATAGTCCCAGTGCATCAGTCACAGCAATCCCTGAGAACTGGCGCAACCCTGCCGCAAAATGGAGCCAAACCGGCAGGGTGTCGCCGTTGCCCAGCTTGGTCGAATACGTCAGTTGATCGTCGACGTTCCCATCGGTAAACATATTCGCCGGAAGCGTAAATGCGAAGGGGATATTTTCGTAAGTCACCTGGTCTGCCAATGAATTGGCGAGTACCGGTGCCACATTTGGGTTGTCAGCCTCTATCGCCTGATCTATCTCTTCCGTTGTCCACGCTGTGCCCGGCGTGTTATCCGCGCCGTCGAGGAATTCGATGCGCTCAATGCGGTATTGCGCGCCGTTGAACCAGTTCGCCACTGTAATCGTATCTGTCGTTCCGCTGACCGACAGGACCAGCGCACTCGAAACCTTGGCAAACGTCACGCTCTCAGGCGAAATCCCAGCCTTGAACCGGATGGTGTCGACATTGCCGAGCGTGCCGTCGTTCTCATTGATCGTGTCCTGCCCCGAGCCAGAACCGAAAAGATAGACATCGTTTCCGGTGCTGCCAAAAAGCTGGTCATTGCCGCCAAGGCCGTCAATCACATCATCCTCGTTACTCAAGCCACGGAGTGTCTCGGCTGCGGGGGTACCCTGCTGAAGCAGACCGGCAGCGTTCAATGTGGCACGGTTCCACACAGTGCCATCGTCAAACACAAGTTGCTCGATGCGACTGCCAGAGGTGTTATACCAACCGGATAGCGTGACCTGATCATCCGAGTCGATGAACTTCAGGATCAGGTCGGTGCCGCTGCGCGAAACCATGACATCCTCTGCCGTTATTCCCGTGCCAAGAATGATCCGGTCGGTCGCGGTGTCGGATTTGCTGAAGCCATCAAAACTGACATAGCCGGTTTCGTGGATCGTATCGGCCCCGTCCCCCGGATTGTAGAGGTAGTCATCCGAACCGGCGCCGCCATAAAGTTGGTCATTCCCTGCACCACCTTCGAGGGTGTTGGCATCGGTCTCCTGCGGACTGAAGTCGATTCCGCCTGCGGAGATGTACGCCGCCCTGAGCATGTCGTCACCGACGCCGCCCACGAGCGTGTCGCTGCCGCCATAGCCCATCAAGGTGTCATTGCCGGTGTTGCCGTACAGTTGATCCCCTTCGTTGCCGAACCCGCGCAACAGGTCCGCAGCAGAAGTGCCTTCCACGACCAGCCCGGCTGCGTGCAGCGTCGCACGGTCCCATGTGGTGCCATCGGCGAATACCACCTGCTCAATGCGATTCTTTGCGGCGTCGTACCAGTTGGAGATCGTGATCTGGTCACCAACCGAGTTGGCAAACTTCAGGATCAGGTCGCCACTATTACGAATGACGCTGACTTCGTTCGGCGTAATTCCGGCATCGAGAACAATCTTGTCGCTAGCCGTATCCGATGTAACGAATGTGTCGGGATGGTAGTAGGTTTCGTAGATCGTGTCCGCACCATCGCCCAGGCTGTAGCGGTAGGTATCCGCACCGCCTCCGCCATAAAGGCGATCATCCCCTACCCCGCCCTCCAAAGTGTTGGCGTCATTCTCCTGGTAGCTGTAATCCATCCCGCTGTGCGTCAGGGCAAACGCAGCGCGCAAAACGTCGTTCCCGGCGCCTCCTGATAATTTGTCGTTGCCGCCGTCTCCGCTCAGCGTGTCGTTGCCGGAGCCGCCATACAAGGCATCGTCACCCTGTTCGCCGCGCACGGCCTGCCCGACAGCGCCGCAAACCACAGTATCGTTGCCTGCGCCCGCATTGATCGACCAGGGGCCGTCCCCGCTATAAAGGGTGTCGTCAGCGCTGGTGGCGCTTGCATTGCTGCTGACCATTCTGATTTTCAGGTCTGCCAGCAAGCTCTGGCGGGTCTCACTTTCTGGCGCCGTTCTGATCAAGCTACCCAATAGGCCAGTTCCCTCCTTCCAACCCAGTTGCTCCAGCACATTGCCCGCGAGTTTGTTCAGGTAGTGCAGATCGGCGATGGCGTTTAATGGATCCTGTTCGGAACGGCTGGTAATGAGTTGTGTCAGGGCAGAGAAATCGAAGCTGATGTTATTACCATCGAGCGACACGACGATGCTGTCCAGATATTTCTTGAGACGCGTTTGCGTAAGCAAGGACTCGTAGATTGTTTCGCTGAGGTAATCGAAACTCGAGCCAATATCCTCAAGTGAATTGCTAATTCCGACATTCCAGATCTCTGTTGTATGCGCACTGCGAACAGCATCGATAAAACGTATCCGGTCGACGCTGGCGCTGCTGAGCGAGATACCATCGTCGCTCGGTACGTTGCGGGTCGGCACCCCCCAAACACTGTAATAAATTATGTTGTTTGAATTGCTGTCGTAAAAACCTCCGCCCGCACCATTGTGGAAAAGTACTCCGGCCGAGGTGTAGCTCGGGTCGGTCTTGGCCCACTCGATCAGGACGTCGGCGATCAGCGCCTTCTGGTCGGCATGGGTTTCCGCGGCACTGAAACGCGCCAGCACATCGGCCAGTTCAGTCGATAGTGTCGCGGCTTCGCGCAGGTCACGCAACCGCCCAATGCCCTCCAGATTGGGCAGACCCTGCAAGGCCTGCGGTACAGTCAGGTGATCCGCGTATTGAAGATGGAAATTGTCCTGATACAGATCGATATCGGCCATCATTCCCGTGCTGCCGTCGCTACGGGTGTAACTGCCGGTTTGCGTCTGCACCCCGCCCGGAAGAATTTTGTTGGCAATGAAGGCGACCGCGGTGTCCAGACTCCGGATGCCAAGCGCGGCAAGGCTAACGAGTTCACCGTCGTCACACAGACCGTTCTGATCGATATCGCGCCAGACGCGCAGATCGCCGAAGCTGGCATCCTGGGCATTAACTGTTGCATCGCCGTTGCTGTCCAGATCGGCCAGCGCTTCAAAGCCGTTGCTTGCCTTGCCTCCGCCACTCAGGGCAGTGTTGTCGCCAAACAGAGAGGCTCCATTTGTGACCGTTCCATCGCCGACACCAGTCCGGACCAGAAAACCGTCGCCACTCCCCACCCAGCCCGTAGCAGTCCTAATCCCGTCGTTATTGAGATCAAACAGTGGACCACCCAACCCATCGCTGACTACTGTTTCAATTTTCCCATCGCCATTCAGGTCGACCGCAAGCGGATCAGCTTTGATGGGAATTAATTGATAGCGGTAGGTGTTGAAGGTGATTTTGTGGGGGTCGATTGTGGCTTGGTGTGAAGTTGGAAATATAAATTTCGAATATGCTTCAGCAAGTAGCGTTTCCACACCCTTTACAAATGACAACACTACGTTCTGCGCGTATGGATCAGCGCCAATCATCACAGGATGCCAAATTTCAGCATACTGCAAACCTTTATTCACCCACATTGCGCACTGCACTTCAGTCATGATCGAATAATAGGGAGGATGCGCAATGCTATTATTCACATACTCTACAAGACGGTTGTACTGCTCAGTCGATATGGAGATTGGACCTGTGGTTTTTCCGAACTCATGAGCGTTATTGTCCCGGATAATTCCAGGACCGCTGAGTCCTGTTACGACTGGACCAAACCCGTAGGCTTGGACAAACCCATTACCATTGTCAAGCACCATGAAGGTGTGTGGAAGACCATCGCTTCCCCAAATATCGATGCGAATTTCTACTGAAGGCACGTTATCTCTCTTGGATGGTTTCCACTCTGATTGGACTGCCCTGCGAGTTGAGCTTTTCAAAAAATATTATTTCTATTCTGGACAGGCCAGTCGCTTGGCTTGCTGTAGCCTTAGCAACAGAAATAACCCAATCCTGTTCATTTCGATCACTAACCCCAAACACTTGTAGGATTGAAACCTCCTTCCTTGCCCCATAACGCACATCAAATTTCCCACAGGCATGAACAGGACTTACACTCGGCTCATTAAAGTGAATGCACACCTTTGCATGCAATTGAGAGGCTAGTTGCGAGGTGCTTGAATCCTCGATGTACGAAGGCGAATTAAATGCAACATCATAGACAAGAAATAAAATAGTCCCAGCAGCAATCAGGATTATCAAAAATATCAATTTATTGAGCATATACGCGATGTGTATTGTAAGTGTCGCTTGGGTTTCGATTTTCGGTGAAAAAGCAAGAAATTCCCTTGGTTTGGTGAACTATACTCAGGTGGCATTTTGGATTCAATAATTCGGACAAACACCCTCTGCCGCACCGCATTAAAGTCCCCGAGCCAAAGCGCCAACTGGATATAATTACGTGGCTTGCAGTTGGGTGAGCGCTGATCGTAAAAAGGAGTCCTTGCAGTGGCAGAAAAAGTCGCATTGATCACGGGGGTAACCGGGCAGGATGGTTCTTATCTGGCCGAGTTTCTGCTCAACAAGGGCTACCAGGTGCATGGCATCAAGCGACG
>JBAYVV010000093.1:0-15525 GCA_041674465.1 Sterolibacterium sp. | reverse complement strand
CAGGCGGTTCAGGTCAAGCACGCTATGCACGTAGAGCCGGTCGGCCTTCGCCAGGTAAGCGCCGATGCTGCCCAGAGAAACCGGCTGATTGAGGTTGATCACGTCGCCTGTGGCGTGGAAGAAGCAATGCACGCTGATGCCTGCCTGCTTGAGACGCTCGATCAGCCGACCCAAGGCATCCAGGGAGAAAAAAACGAAGTTGTACTGGATCACCACTGCCTTGATCTCTCGCTGGATGATGGCAGCGAAGGTTTCGTCGAGATTGTCGCCGGAATTCATGTTCCAGCAACGCTGGACTTTCGGAGCGTCAGGCTCTGTGCGCTCCTCAGTACGATCGGCAAAGATGAATAAACGCTCGGCCGGGATCGCCGTGGTCAAAAACGCCGAATAGGCGGCGATGCCGCAGCGTTTGTTCCAGGTGCTGATCCAGCCGATGCGGGGCGGCTCGCGGTGCTTGCCGAGTCGCATCTGTTGCCGTTCCGCAAGGATGCTTTCGACCGCTTGCTCGGTGGCCAGCGCCACGCGATCCCAGGTGAAATGGCGCAGGATGCGCCGCCGGGCAGCGGCGGTATGCCGGGCGCGCTGTTCCGGCGACAACTGGAACACTGTGCGCATGAGCTGCGTCAGGTGATCGATGTCCGGATCGGCCCAGACCGAATGCGTCTGCGCCAGGTGGGTCTGCGCCTTGGCGAACACGTAATCGCACAGCCAGGCATTCGAATCGTCGCAGAAGTCCATCTGCCCGCCCCAGGCGGTGGTGATCACCGGCAGGTTGAACAGCATCGCCTCGGCCAGCGGCAGGCCGAAACCTTCACCGCGGCTGGGCGCAACGAAGGCATGGCAGGCTCGATACAGCCCCACCAGTTCGGCCTCGGTGTAATCGCGTTCGATCAGCACGACATGCGGGAAATCCGGATCGAACTGACGGAATCGCTCGAGTTGCATCGCCACGTCGTTGTGCGGATTGGGGAAAGTCTTGATGACCAGCGAGACATCGTCGCGGCTGCGGAACAACTGGCCATAGACCCACAGCAGCGTGTCGATGCCCTTGCGCGGGAAGCACGAGGAAATGTGCAGAAAACCGAAACCACGCAGCGTGCCCTGCAACTCGGCCGGGGTTTGCGGCACAACCTGGAGCAGATGATCAACGCCGGCACCGGTCACGGCAATCGGGACACACACTCCGGCATCGCGCAGGATCTTGGCGACAGAATGCGACAGCACCGTGATCAGATCCAGGTAGTGATTGAATTCCTCGACGTATTCCTCAGGGAATCCGCTTTCCTCCCAGCCGTAGGAGTGCAGCACGTTGATCTTGCCCTGCATATCGGCAACCTGCGGCGGATAGCAGAAACGCAGGGCCACGTCCGGCGTCGTCGTCGTTCCTTTGCAGCGCTGCGCCAAAGCTGCGCAATCGGGGTGGCTGCTCAAGAATTCATCCGAAGGCACAGTGTCATTGCCTCCTTCCAGGCTGCGCAGGCCGACATCTTTGCCGCTTTCTTTCAGAGCAAGCGCCAATTCGCGATTGACGATGGCCAGGCTATAGCTCGAGTCGAACGGTCCCTCGATTTGCCAGTAACCCTGCAGCTCGTTCATGGCAGTCGCTGCAGTTGCACGCGGAACCATAATATCCAGCTGTTGCAGATACGCCGTAAGCTGTTCGCGCATCCTGCCCACTTCAAACCGGCGCAGATTGCGCTGCTGCGCCACCGAGACACGGCGGCGCAACGTCGAGTCCGTCAGCAGCAAGTGCAGTTGCTCAGCCATGGTGCGCGGATTGTCATCCTCAATGAGCAGACCACCACCGCCCAGCGTGCCGGGAATGCTGCTCGCCGCACACGCGAGGACCGGTACGTTAAACAATGCCGCCTCGATCAAAGGCATGCCGAAGCCTTCGTGCTCGCTCATGCAGATGAAGGCATCGGCGCTGCGGTAGAACGCCATCAACGTGGCTTCGGGCACCGTTCCCGCCAGCACAACCTGAGATGCCAGACCAAGAGTCCGAATACGCTCCTCAATGCGTTGCAGATACTCGGGGCTGGTCGTGGCACCCGCGAGAATCAGACGCACCGGCTCTGCACTGATGTTGCGAAACTCATCAAGGACGTCGACCAGTTTGAGCTGGTGCTTGTTTTCGCAGATACGGCCGACAAACAGGAGGTTGACTGTATCGCGCAGATCTCTGACTACCGCGGGATCCCAGGCAGCGTTCAGAATTCTTTCGAGATCGACAAGCAGCGGAAGTGTCGTGACATTGGCATAGTTCGCCTCGCGCAGCTCCGCGCTGTTGGTGTCAGAGACTCCAATCGCACCGCGAAAGGCAGGCGCCCACTCGCTCAACTGCCTGCGCCCCAGGATACTGGCCTGGCGCAGCCAGCCTTCTTCGGGCAGCAGGTGCGGCGGGGTGATATTGTGATAGACGAGGACCTTCGGCGTCAGCGTAGTATTTAGCGCTTCGAGCCAGGCGCTGTTGGGGTATCCCAGGCTGTGGTGAACCAGCAGCAAACTGTCCTGGTTTAGCTGCATCTCCGACAGCGGATTGATCTCACCCGCCAGCTCAGGCGGAATGACTTCCGAATAAATTTCGGAAACAAATCCGAGTTCGCGCAGCAGGCGACGGGTGAATAGCATCCCGTTGGTGACGCCGTCACCCGCTGCACTGAAGGGATGAAACTGGTGTACAGCTTCAATCCGCATGGGCCTTCCAGGCCAGCACGGCGTAGTCCTGCTCGCTATAGAAGAGTTGGTTGATGCGACGGGCCGCTGCGCTGTCCTCGTTGACCTGGTGATCATCGGGGTAAGGATGCAGCGGAAGTATTTCGGTTCGAGCGAAACCGCGCTGGCGCAGGATGAATTCGGCAACCTTGGGAATTATCGGCCGGTTATGGGTCGGATCAAAAAAGAAACTGCGTGCGCCGACCGACAGATTTTCGGGATTGGGCGTCTCGAATACGAGCAGTCCGCCTGGACGCAGCGCGGCCAATGCCGCATCGCACAGCGCGATCACTTCCTGAAACGGCAAGTGTTCGATGAAGTGGAAACCGGTGATTGCCCCGAGACTCCCGGGCTGCTGATTCTTCAGGAAACCCAGCGCACCGGTGCACTCCACCGCCAGCCCGCGTTGCCGGCAGGTGGCCACCATGGCCGGATTGCTGTCAATGCCCGTGGCGGTCATCCCCTGCCTGGCCAGCAATTCCAGCCATTCCCCGCGGCCGCAACCGAGATCGACCACGGGCGCTTCAGTACTGCTGGTCACATCGGCCAAATAGGGCAGATATACCTCGAACCTGCTCTGGATATCCTGGTAGTCGCCACGAAAGGCATTCTCGAAATCAAGATAGAAGCGATCCAGGTTTGTCTGTACGACAGGGGCCTCGGTATCGCCGCCACTGCCCTCCCGGTTCTGCTGCGGCGGCGTGGATTCCAGGCAATTGAGACGGTGGGCGATATTCGTCAGGTCCAGCACGTGCAATCGATTGGCGATGTCCAGCGCATCCAGGCGATTCAGCCGATAGCCGACGTACATGGCCTCCATGGAATTCATGCGGTGGCCAAGATTGAGGGCCTTGAGTTCGTCGAGCGCAGCCAGCCGCTGGTCGGCATTGATGTCCTCGATTTGCTTCAGCCGGACATCTATTTTCATTTGCTCAAGATGACTCAGGCGTGGAGCGATGTCCATCCCCTCGAGGCCATGCAACCGGTCTGCAATGTTCATCTCGTCCAGGCTATTCAGCCGCTGAGCGATGTTCATCTGATCGAGTTGATTCAGCCGCTGCGCAATGTTCATCTGGTCGAATTGATTCAGCCGCTGTGCAATGTTCATCTCGTCCAGGAGTTGCAGGCGATCTTCTATGCGCAGAGCCTCGATTCGCTGTTCCATTCGCCACACTCGATCACGCAGTTCGTCCAGACCGAGCGCAGCTTGCTGCCGCGTGACATCCAGCAGCAGCAGGGCATGGCACCAGGCGAAGACTCGACCCAGTACGGGAATGCGGCGCATGCGTTGCCGCCAGGTTAGTCCGGCGTCAAACAATCCCATGATTCGTCCAGGAAGTTGCCCTATCCAGCTCATCTTCGTTCCTCTATCGGGTTGCGCCGGCATTTCAGGGCGCGCCATGTCCATATCCGCGCAAGTATATGCTGGCACGGGGTCAAATTTCTCTTCCCTCGCGACTGCAGCTTGCCGGGAAAGCCAGTCCTCGACAGCGGCAAGCGCAGCCTTGGCGCTGCGATCCCAGGAGAAGCGCTTGGCTTGTTGTAAACCGTGGGTTTCAAGCGTGCGGCGGAATGCATCATCGCCCAGCACCTGTTCCAGTTTGGCGGCGATCGCGGCATCGTCATGCGGGTCGAACAAGGCATCGGTACGGCCGATCACTTCCGGCACACTCGAGTTGTTTGCGCCGATCACCGCCCGGCCGCAAGCCATTGCCTCCAATGCAGGCAAGCCGAAGCCTTCGTGCCAGGAAGGAAAGACGAAGACCTTGCAAAGATTGTACAAAGCCAGCAGATCTTCATCCGGAA
This sequence comes from Sterolibacterium sp., assembly GCA_041674465.1. Classification (GTDB taxonomy): domain Bacteria; phylum Pseudomonadota; class Gammaproteobacteria; order Burkholderiales; family Rhodocyclaceae; genus JACRAR01. The sequence continues at coordinate 11,004 of JBAYVV010000093.1, read as the reverse complement.
CAAACCCGGTGAGGACCAGTTCGCCGGGTTGCAGGGCATGGGCTTGGGCCAGCGCTTCCAGTTCAGCGCGAGTGTTGCCTTGCAGCGAGCAAACAATGACGAGTTGATGATCCTTGCGCATGCCCGCTGGAAGTTTGGCGTAGGCCCGGGTCAAGCCGTCGATATTCTTGCGGTACTCGAGGATGCTGCCGGTGTACAGTACAAAAGGGCGCAGGATTTGGGAACGGTCGCACAGTTCAGTCCGTTGTTGTTCGCTGATTTGAACAGGCCGGAACTGCGGATCCGCTGCCGTAGATATATTCACCACACGATCAGGCGCCAACCCTAGATGCTCCAGACACTCCCGGCGCGATGCCTCGGAAATGGAAAGCAACAGGTCAGCCCGGCACAAATGGACCAGCCTCTCCTCGTACCAGGCGCAAGTGATCGGGTCTGCCAGATAACGCTGGCGATGAACCAGCGGTATCAAATCATACAGAATCGACGCAGTCGGGATATTTCCCGCAGTCCTACCGATACTGGTCACCGCGTCGTTGTCGAGTCCCTCGAACAGGCTGCTGACCAGGACCATGTCAGGTTTCAGGCTGGCCAGGAAAATTTCACGAATGCTTTCCGCATTGCGCCGACGCTCCGCATTGTCCGGATTGCGGACGTTAACCGGGCCAGGGGCTTGCCAAACCTGAATGTTTTCCGGCGGCAACAGTTTCGAGAAGGCTTCACGAAGCACGGCAATGCTGTCCGGAAACAATCCGCTCAGGCAAAGAATGATTTCGTGCTCGCCGCGATGACGCACCATCGCCTGGGTCAGCGCCATTGTGTAGCGGCCGATGCCACGGTAGCGTGAAGAGGCTGACTGCGCCCCCTGCATGTCGATCACCAGACGCATCAGCCTGCCCTCAATGCTGGTTTTGTCTGAGCTTGTCCGACTGATTGATTGATCTCGCTGATCTCAATTACCGGCGTCATCCAGGTGCTGCCAACGAAATCATTCTGATCATGATTGGTCACCTGAAAAACACAGGCCAAATCGCGCCACTCGTAATTTTCAGTGATGTGGGTAGCGTGGGCATGCAGTGCCACGGCAATCGAATAGCTGCCCGGACCGAGGTTCATCGGAAACGCCACGCGATATTCGATGCGACTGGCGGCTTTGATGTCACTGACAACCTGTCCGGTAAACCAGGTGTTGGTGCCAAACACGGTCTGCCCCAATCTGTCCTTGATCATGTAGCCCATCACCAGTTGCGGGATGTCGCGGTTGATCTCCGCTTCAATCAACAGTTGCACGGCTTGGCCAACGCCTGCAAATTCAAGTGGTTGTCCTGCGATATTGAGCAGTTCGACTCGTTTCAAAATCGCCTCACCGGAACCCGATACCGTTTGCAATTTGCCTGAACTGTGCTGCAACACGACCCGTTTCTGGTTTTCTTTTTCCGCAATGAGCGCATTGTAGAAATCCATGACTTCTTCCGGATTGCCGTCTTTCAGCACGCGCCCTTGGTCGAGCAGAATGACCCGGTCGCACAATGCTTGCACGGCGGCGCGGTCGTGGCTGACAATCAGCAGCGAACAGCCGCGCTGCTGGAATTCCCGTATGCGTTCAAAGCTCTTGTGCTGAAAATAGGTGTCGCCCACTGACAAGGCCTCGTCAACAATCAACAGGTCAGGGTAAAACGCGGTTGCCACACTGAAGGTGACGCGCATCTGCATGCCGCTCGAATAGGTGCGTACCGGCTGATCGAAGTACTCACCAATCTCGGCGAAAGCCTCGATACCAGGCATCGCCTGCTCGATCTCCTGAGGGCTGTGTCCCATCAAGCCGGCGGCATGCCGTACATTTTGCCGGCCGGTCAAATCCGGATTGAAGCCCATGCCGAGTTCGAGAATCGCCGCCACTTGCCCGGCACTCTCGATTTTTCCCTGACTGGCATGCGTCGTCCCGGTGATCAGCTTGAGCAAGGTACTCTTGCCGGCACCGTTTTGCCCAACGATACCGACGGCTTCGCCCGGCCTGACCGTAAAACTCACCTCCTGAAGCACCCAATGCGCTTTGCGCGGCGCTATGCCGGGAAAAAGCCAGGAAACCATGCGGCGCCATTCGCTGCCCCAATCCCGGTAGGCTTTGCCGAGATTGTGCACACGCAGATGGCCGCTCACAATTGATCCACCATGTCGGGTGCGGCCTTGCGCAACAGCAGCAGGGAAAACACCAACAAGAGCAGACTGAGCAGGGCAATCCAACCCAGCGCAACCCAATCCGGCGCACGGTCATACAGCAGTGTGTTCTGGTAACCGGCGATGATCGGCACCAGTGGATTGAGTTTAAGCAGGTCGCGATATTCGCCGGGGATGATGTCTGCCGTATAGACGATCGGGGTCAGCCAAAAAAGAAATTGCATCACCACCGGGACCACCTGGCCGATATCTCGCATGAATACGTTGAGCACTCCCAGAACCAGTCCCAGTCCCAGCGCAAGCCCGATAGTCAGAACTGTCAACAACGGCAGAAAGATCAACGCAGATCCGGGCACGTGGCCGAGCAATCCGAAAATCGCCAGGATCGCTGCAAACAGCAGCAGATTATTGACCAGGGCACTGCCGGTCACGATCAGCGGCAGGGCGATCTTGGGAAAAACCAGCTTCTTGAGGATGTTGCCATTGTCGATGAACAAGGTCAGGCAGCGATTGACGATTTCAGAAAACAACGACCAGCCCAAAGTGCCGGACATCAGGTAGATGGCATAAGCATAGTGGTTGTTGATGCCGGGCAAACGCGCCGAGAGCACCGAGGACAGCACAAAGGCAAAGATCACCACTTGCGCCAGCGGATTGAGGATCAGCCACAACCCGCCCAAACGGCTGCGAACGAACTTGCTGTAGAGTTCCGTCTTGATTGAAGAGAGGATAAAGAAACGATAGCGCCAGGCGGCCAGGAGCATCGCCTTCATTTTTCCGCTCCGCTTAGTCCTGCCTGCGGAGTCGCTCGCAGGCGCTGACGAAACCGCTGACGCAACTTCAGCATCGGTCGCTCAGCAAAACGCTGCGTCAGCCAGGCGCAAATAGAAGCGCAGAGGATGTATCCGAGTGATGCGGCCAGACCATCCACCGATGTATTGAACACGACCCAGAAGATCAGGAAGTGACTGAGGAACAACCCATAGGACAGATTTCCCAAATGCTCATCCCACGGGTGCCTCGGCAGTCGCCCCAGCCAATGGACTGCCGGCAGCGCCACCAGGACACCGATCAGGGTTTCGCGGTTGTAGGGGAGGGCAAGTTTGCCCGTGGCGGCAAGAAATAATCCGAACAGACCAAGCGCTACCATCAAGGAGGCTACGCGCAGGTTGGCGCGTTTCATTTCGTCCCGGTGGTGCACATCGTACAGCCAGGAACCCAGCAAAAAAAACCAGAGTACACCAGGCACCAGGCGATAGCCAAAGAGTTCGGTATCTATGATTCCAACCGCAGCACAGACATAAACTGTGATACTGATCACAGACACCACTGCGCGCGCGCGCAAAATGAAAGGTAGAAGCAGGTAGAACTGGATCTCGGCACCGAGCGACCAGGCTGGCGGTATCAAGGCAAAGCGATCGGAGTCGTTGTAATAGGCGTAGTTGAGCGGAACGACTGTAAGGTTGTTGAGCAGTGCCACGCCATCCGGGGAGTACTTGAGAAAGGCGGTGGTGGCGCCGCTACTGAAAAACCATAGCAGTGTGACCAAGGCAATCGTAAGGTATTGTGGAAACAAACGCAGTGCGCGGTCGAGATAGAACCGCGAAGCAGCACCGAGCAAAGGGTAGCGGTTGCGCAGAACGCCGGTCATGACGTAGCCGGAAGTGACGTAGAAGCCAACTACTGCGATGACGCCCGGATTGAGGTCGCCCCAGCGCCAGGAAACGTGGCTCAAGGCAACCAGAATAGCGAGAATGTAACGCCATGTACCGAGCAAGAGGGAATACTCAAAGACGACAACCCAAGGGGTTGAAGAAGACGGTTAGAAAGAAACCCAAATAAGTCAAACACTCTGTAAGTGTCTTATAATTATACTGAATCATTTTGACATGCGACCCACTATGCATTTGCACGATCAGCATCTCATCCGCACCCTGCGCATGGCCATTTGCGTGGCTCTGTACGCGTGTGCGGGTTTTGTTGCGCCTAGCCATGCCGCGACCGGCACCGGGGAAGCAGTCGGTGAAGTGATATTTGCCATAGGCGACACCAAGGCAGTCGATGCAAATGGGGCCCATCCAGTTCGCAAGGGTGACAAGGTCACGGTGGGCCAAACACTCACCTCCGGCGACAGCGGCCACATCCATGTGCGCTTCGTCGATAAGGCTTTTGTCAGCGTCAGGCCCCTTTCGACGCTGCGGATCGATACCTACCAATACGATGCCGAGAAACCGGCGTCGAGCTTCGTCAAGTTCACGCTCGAGACGGGAACCGCTCGCCTGATCACCGGCGCAGCCGGACACGCCGCCAAGGGGAATTTCCGGCTTAACACGCCGGTAGCCGCGATCGGTGTACGCGGAACCGACTTCGTCGTACACACCACTGCCGAGACCACCCGCGTCAGCGTCAATGAGGGTGCCATCGCCATGTCGCCTTTAAGCGGCGATTGCCGCGCCGATGGCTTCGGCCCTTGCCAGAACGACCTCGCCCGGCAACTGACAGGCGCAACCGCCAACGCCTATCTTGAACTGCGTTCCCGTTCCGCTGCACCCGTGTTGCAATCGGGTGAAACCGAATCTCCCAACCGCGTGACGCCACCCAGGCCCGAGGAACCGCGCACCATGGTTCCCGACAAATCGCAAAAATCCAGCGGCACGTCGAGCGAAGTCGTGACTGAGGTCGTCGCATCGAACTTGCAGATCAAGGCAACGCCTCCACCTGTGATACCTCCGCCAGTAACACCGCCTGTGGAGACGCCACCCGTGGTGGCGCCTCCACCTGTGGTAACGCCGCCGCCAGTAGCTGAAGCACCTGCGCCTGAAGTGCCGCCTGTCGTGGTTGTACCGCCACCACCGCCACCACCTCCTGTCGCAGCCAAGGTATGGTGGGGGCGCTGGAGCAGTTACGCACCTTCAGGTAGTCCTGGCAGTGTCGCCTCGGTGCTGACTGCCGACCGTGAAGTATCCGTCTCGAATTCGGTTTTCGGCTTGTTCGTCGAGAAAAATTCAACCGTTGAGCTTCCATCGAGCGGTTTAGTCGGTTTCACGTTGGCGGATTCCGAGGCCTATCGCAAGGTGGGTACGACGCTCACTCCGGCAACGGTCTCTGATGCAACGCTGACCATGGATTTCGGCAAGCGCAGTTTCGATACGAAACTGGTATGGAATCAGGACAGCCAGAGCATCTCGATCAATGCCAGCGGCAAAATCACCTGGCAGGGAATCTTGATTTCGGATGCCAGTCGCTCGAATGCCGATGTGGTTGGCGCATTGACTGCAGCCACCACTCAGGCGGGTTACTTGTTCTCCAAACCAATCGACGCGACTTCTGTTGCCGTTGGCGCTACCCGGTGGGTACGCTGATTGATGATTGATTAACGCCTTGCCCGCGCTCTGCGGCTTGCATGCATGGGTTGATGGTTTCACGGGCAATGCGGGGTTCCTCTCTGAAAAACGGCCGGCAGTTCCTGACGCGCACCTTTTTGATCTGCGCTTGCGGCATGTTCATTCCCGCCTTTGCGCAGACCGCCGGCGCGGAAGAGCAATCTTCCGGTTCTCAATTTAATTCGCCCAGCTATGTCGAGACTTTGCCTCAGGCACAATTAAGCGAGGTGCTTGCCGACTTGCTGCGCGATGAACGTGTCTATGCGGGCGATCCGGATTTCGACTACGTGCTGGGTGTGGTCGCCCTCAAGGCAGAAGCCAATACCATCGCCCTGCATGCCATGGAGCGTGTTGTCCTGCAAAGCCCGGAACGCGCTGGCGCCTGGGTGGATCTGGCCATAGCCCACGCGCGCCTGGGCGAAGCCGAAACTGCGACAACCCTGCTCGACTATGTCGAACAGACGTTTCCAGTGCCTCCCGCGCTGCGGACCGCCCTCGACAATGCCCGTCGACAGCTGCTCACCATGCGGCTGGCTCGGGGCTGGCATGGCGAGTTCAGTGCCGGCTTCGGTTACGACAGCAATGCGAACAGCGGTCTGAGCATTGATCGCCTGACCCTGACCCTGGACGGCGTGCCCGCAGAATTCCTCATATCACCCGAGTTTCGCCTTCGTTCCGATACATTTCTGCAACTGGGTGGCCGCCTGCGTCGTGCCTGGGATACGGCATTCGCAGGAAGCCCCGGACGACTCATGCTGGCGGCTACTGTCAAAGCCAAGGATTATCGCAATGAAAAGAACTTCAATCTCGGCGATGCGGGCTTTCAGGCCGTCTATCAACAGCCGGTGCTGGGCGGTGAAGCGGAAGTCATGCTGGGAACCCAGCAAATTCGCCTCGGCGGCGACCCCTTGGTAAATATCCGGCGCCTTCAACTGGGTTGGGGGCGACGTCTCGCCGAGTTCAGTCCCAGTTCCAGTTGCCGCCTTCAGGCCGGACCGGAGAACGAATCGCGCTCCTATCCGGACCGGCATTACCTGGACGGCAGCATTAACTGGCTGGGTCTGCAGCTAGTTTGTGCTGCAACGGGTAGCGATACGGCGCTGAGCTTCAGGGCCGGCAACGACGAACCGGACACAGCGCGTCCGGGGGGCAAGACGCACCGCAAGGAATTGACTCTGATACACAGGACAACACTCTGGCAGCAGTTGAGCGGCGAATTCAGCATGTCAGCATCGCGCAGCAGGGATGCCGAAGGCTATAGCCCCGTGCTGGAAGGCAACAGCCGTCGCCATATTGATCGCTACTATGCGAATGCAACGGTCTTTTGGCCAGTCAGCCATGGCATCGAAGCACTTGCCTCGTTCGAGGTGACGCGACAAAACTCCAACATTGCCATCTTCGATCAGAGCGGCCGGGTTTTCATGCTCGGCGCACGCTATCGGTATTAAGAGATTTTCTTCGGACCGTCTTTTTCGGCAGCGCGGCGCAGGCCTTCAGGATCCAGGATCAGCAAGCGCCTGTGATCCTTGGCAAGAACACCGGCACGAATCAATGAACGAATCGCACGCGTTACCGTTTCCCTGCTGGCATTGGCCATGATGGCCAACTGCTGGTGGGTCGGCATGTTCTCGATCGCCGTGGCACCCACATGTTCCTGTTCTGCCAATTGCTGCAACAAGGCATAGATGCGCGCGAAGGCATTCGGGATGGCGACCAGGGTTTGGTATTTGCTAACGTCGCGCAAGCGCTTGGCCATGCGGCGCAACATGCGCTCGGCCACCAGTGGATTGTGAAAGAAAAGATTGAGTGCGGCGCCACGGGGCAGAAAGGCCAACAGGCTCTCGCTCACCGCGATGACCGAAGCCGAGCGCGGTTCGCCGTCTATGAGCGATAATTCCCCAAAGATATCGCCCGTCTCGATCATATTCACGCCGACTTCCCGGCCGCTATCGGAAGTATCGACCACTTGGAGTTTGCCGTGCAGCACGAAAAACATTTCTTCGCCGACCGAGCCCTTGAGAATCACGTGAGCACGTCGACGATAGGAGCGCACTCGCACAATCGTCGCCAAGCGGTTCAGAAGGGCATCTTCAAGCCCCTTGAGCAGCGGGATCCGGTCAAGCATGGCGCGCAGGTCGCTGGCAGATACGGACGGCATAAGCACGGCACTCATGGACAGTAGGCAACCTATTTTAACCGCTGTTGTGCACGCCTGCCGCCAGCGTTATTCTCTGCTGCGCATTGCTGCAACACTTGCTGCGCTGATGGTGTCGCTGGGTCTGTTGTTTGGCAATTGGTATGGCATCGCAGCAATCGACCGGGACCTGCATGATTTGCGCATCGCCTATGCCACGACCGTGGATGAGGAACGCCGAATCGCCCTCATCGATATCGACGAATCCAGTCTGCAGGCAGTCGGCCCCTGGCCCTGGCCGCGCAAGGTCATGGCGCAGTTGATCGAAACCTTATTCGAGCGTTATGGCGTAGCACTGGTCGCCCTGGACATTGTTTTCCCCGACTCACGTCCCGGCGATGACAGGCTTCGGGAGATCTTCACACGCTATCCGGTCGTGGCAGCACAAACATTCTATGAATCGGCCGAGTCAGCCAACCGCCTGGGAGCACTCACCACTGGTGTCAACATCCAGGGACCGGCGCCCCGTGCAACAGGCTACCTTGCCAATGCCGCGTCGCTCACGGTTCCTGGCCAGGCGGTCGGACACATCACGCCGACTTTCGATCCCGATGGCGTGGTCCGACGCATCCAGCCGATCCTCTGTTTTGAAGCCATTTGCACACCAAGCTTGCCGGTGCGCACCTTCATGGCGCTGTTGGGCGCCACCGGTATGCGTTTCCAAGCTGGCGTCTGGCAGCCTTCCGCCTGGTACTTCGATCCGGATGCTGGCATACGCATCCCGCTGGACCGCGATGGACAATTGGTGATTCCCTGGGCCGCCGATTCCAGCCATCTGCGCGCAATTCCGGCCAGCAAGATTCTGACCGGTCAGTTGCCGATCGACACGCTGAACAATAGCCTCATCATTATCGGCAGCACCGCGTTCGGGCTCGGCGACCGGGTACCAGCGCCGAATCGGGCACTCGCCCCAGGGGTGGAAATCCACATGCAACTGCTCTCGGCACTGCTCGATGGACGTCTGCCCAAGATTCTGCCACTGGCGTGGCAAGTTCTGCTGCTATGCCTGCTGGCTCTGCTGCTGCCCGCTTTCACCGGCCGTGAGGCAGGTGTATTGCGCCTCTTGTTGATGACCCTGACGCTCGCTGTATTCATCATCGGCTGCGATTGGATAGCCTGGCGATTCGCCCTGCTGGTGCTTCCCAGCGGTTCGCTCCTCAGCCTTGTGGCAGCCAGTTTTCTGTTGCTCGCACCGCTTGAAGCCCGACGTTTGCGCAATACTTTTAAGCAGTTCCGAAAAAATATCGGGGCCTTTGTTCCCGATGCTGTGGCGGCGAGGTTTTCCGATCCTGAGCACATTGCCGACCCGGATCTGAAAACCAGCGAAATATCGGTGTTGTTCACCGATGTACGCGGCTTCACCGGCGCCATCGAGAACCTGTCGGCGGATCGCGCCGCCTTGCTCGCCAATCGATTGCTCGCGGAAATGTCTGCCGTCGTCGATCGCCATGGCGGCGCCATCGAAAAGTTCACTGGCGATGGCCTGATGGCGATCTGGGAAAACGATGCTGCAGCCGAATGCCATCATGCCAACGCAGCCGTCGCCTGTGGCATTGAATTGCGCACAGCAATCCACGTTGGATTGAGTGCCTGGCTCGAGGAAAACCATTTCGCCCCACTCGATTTGTCGATCGGCATCAATTCGGGGATTGCTGCAGTCGGCGTCTATGGCAGCGCTGCCAGAAAAACCTACAGCGCGCACGGCGACATGGTCAATGTAGCGCAACGTCTGGAAGTGCTGACGCGTGAGGTCGACGAATTTTTGCTGATGGGTGAGAGCACTGCGCGTTACATCGGTATGGATAAGATACGCCTGGTTGGTGAATTCCCGGTCAAAGGGAGACAGGGCAAGGTCAGGGCTTTTGCCCCGATTCCTTTTCAAAATCGAACGTGACGCGAAAACGAGTCGAAGGCAGTGCAAATAGCACGGCAAGGCGAAGTTAACAAAGTCACGTTCGATTTTGAAAAGGAATAACCAACTATCAGGCCACGTAAGGAACCACATCCGACAGGCCAATCAGCGTGATCGCGGCACTGGTATCGGTGGCGGTAATCAACTGGGCGATTTCCATCCCCTTCGAAACAGTTTCCTGTGACGTCAGATAGTCGACTGCCGCACTCACGGCGTTGTATTTGCCCACCGACACCTTGTTGTCGAGCAAATCGGCAACCCAGCCCCAGGTGGCATCGTTCTTGAAAGTGTGGGCCGAGGTGAGAATATCCTGGGCGAGTGACCATCGGGTCGAACTGCCATCCGCAAGTTTGCCGTTCCAGTAAGCCAATCCATCCGTATCGGCGCCTTGCGGTCGTCCCAGCACGTTCTTGTAAAAAACATTGATGAAATCCTGATCGGTCATGTTCGATGAAAACCCGGTCTGGCTGGAATACTGCACACCGGCTTCGTAGAACGACTTCACGATCTGGGTCATGCTTTCGCCACCCGCAAGTTTTTTGATCCAGTAGTCAAGACCCGAGGCTTCGGGAACGCGGTTGAAAAAGGCAATATAGAGTTCAGTCAGCGAGTTGAGTTGGGACGTACTGAGCAACTTGGCATCGGTGGCGATATTCAGATTTTCCATTCCATCCGAATAACGGATGTCGTCGATGTTGGTCAGGGTGTCTTTTCCTGATCCGCCTAGCTTGTCCAGGATGGTGTGGTGGCCGGCGGAGATAAATGCCGTCGAGTAGTTCGAGCGCTTGCCGGAATAAGCCGCGATATCGTCACCTGCGCCACCGGTCAGGGTATCGTTACCGGCACCACCGTTGATGGCTCCGCCACCAGCACTGGCGACAATGCTGTCCCCGTATGCACTGCCCAGTATGGTCAAGGCTTCCGTTTGCCGATGGGCGTCTATCGTCACTGCTGCTGTCGCCGTACTCGCGCTTATGGACTCCAGATTGCTCAACTGGCCATCGACAGCCGTGTTGAAACTGGTCGAAGTCGCACTCAAGGCCAAGGTGTCACTCCCCTCTCCGCCATCTATCGTGTTTGCGCCGGCAAAGCCATAAAACATATTGTTCAATGGATTACCGACAATGAGGTCGGCCGCAGGCCCATCGATCACGCCGAATAATTTTTCATTAACAGGAATAGCGACGTTGTTGCGTGCGGGTGCGCCGTCTGAGCCTATACCGATCGAACTGAGACTGCCCGGCAACATGAAAATCTTCGATGCAACCGTCTGATCCTGGATATCGATGATGTCGTTGCTGCCTCCGGCCAGCAAGGAAGTGACGAAAGCGCTGCTGTTG
>JBAYVV010000092.1:0-15548 GCA_041674465.1 Sterolibacterium sp. | reverse complement strand
TGGCCAGTTTATACAGCCCCTCGTCGTTGTTGATCCATACCTCCGTCGACAGCACTGGAACGTCCGCTGCACTGCTGGGACCGGCTGTTCACCTTAGTAGTCTGGACGGCCGCTTATTGCTGGTAGCCGAAGTTGGCGAGTGTCCGCTACGGAGGATTGGAATTTGCGGTAGCCGCTAGAGTTATCCGTTGCGCCAAGAGATTCGCCACATACTCTTTTGTTCAATATGCCGTGTTTATCGATTTGGGTAGTGGATGCCGGCACCCCTTTATTACTTACTTAGTACACTATATAGATAAGACTGTACGGGTGGCACTTGTGGGGACAGGAAGGTGTCCTTGTGTGTCTCAGGTTCACTTGTATCGCATAGGTCTCGCTCAAGGGTACCAATGCTGCACAATGTGACCATGTGTACCTTGTTTTCGTCTCACATCATCGAAGCGACACACTAAAGTTCATAGGAGCGCAAAGCTAAACCTGCGCCGGCACTAGGGAGCGACAAACTATCATCGAGTTGTCATTGGATTCAACTACAAATCTGATGACGTTCACACCCGACGCCCACGTGGGCAAACGTCGGCTGCTCCGAGCCTGAAATCACTTACGCGAAGGACACCGACACTGTTCCCGCAGTTTGACGCTTCTTCGCCTTCTGCCGTACTACGATCTCGACATCCATGCCGAGCTTCGTCAGGAATCCGATCAGTCTTTCTTGCGAATATCCCTGGAAATGCCCGCGCAGCAAAGCCGACACCTTGGGTTGATCAATGCCTAACAGTTCGCCAGCTTTCGCCTGTGTCAGCTTGCGCGCCTCAATGATACGAGCGACCTGGGCAACGATCCGCGCTTTCGCCAGCATCTCATCAGAATCTGCAAACGCAAGATCGGCATAGACGTTACCGGAGCTAACTTCATAGTCGAGTTTCGTGGTCCTGGTTTTTCTGGTCATCATCAAACTCCCTTTACCAAGCTCATGGCTTCATTTAGCCGCTTGCGAATCAGATCCATATCCGGTTTAGGCGTTTCACGGCCCTTCATTGATTTCTTCTTAAAACAGTGCAGCACATAGATGGCATCGGCAACACGCACGGTATAAACCGCGCGATACGTATCCGTCTCAAAATCTTCAACGACCTCAAGCACACCTGCCGAGCCAAATCCTCGTAATACTTTGGCGCCGGAATGCCGGCTGCCTATCTGCGCCAGGTGCAAGGCAAATCCGAATTCGCGTTGCACGGCTCTTGGCATGGCACCAAGATCCTTGCGCGAACTGCCCATCCAGATAAGGGGCCTCTCTTCATTGGTCATCGGTTTAGAGTATATGCCAGATATGGCATGAATACCAGTTAGTGTTTTCAAGGGAAGCAGAGCGTCATCCCTCCAGGATGTTGTATTCATGCAACACAAAGCACACTCCATAAAAATATTTTTTCACGGAGTATGCATACCCTCAAGTTCCTTGCATGTCCCTGGTGTTCCTTTTTGATCCCTAATGTGCCCGGAAGCGTCTCTAGTAAAGGGTTTCAGAGCCTGATACCTTCATACCATCATCATTTTATGGAGATGTCACATGAAGAACAGTATCGCAAAAACCTATCGGCTTCCTGCTGGAATCTGCAGTCTCATCTCGAACGAAGCCGAGATCCTCAAAACTTCAGATGCCGATGTCGTGCGTCTTGCACTGAGGCACTATTTCGAGGACCGGCAAGCTCAGGAACATCTGGGTTTCACAGAGCAGCGGATTATCGAGCGTATCGATGCCCAGGGACAGCGGCTCGGACAACTTATCGGCCAGATTCTGTCCATGGCGCAACCACAATAAATAGGGAAAATCATCATGAGATATAAAGACAAGCTCCCCGAAAATTGGGAAATGGGTTTCACCGTAGGCGCTATAGCTGCAGTCCTCACATTTCTTGTGAGTAGTTGGTTGCTGTGGCAACTTCCGTATCCTTATGCGATGTCGGAATACATAGTTCACCTGAAGCACTGGGCCGCATTGCGTCTATATGTCGTCTTACCCTTCTTGACCGACACGGCGCGCGAATATCAATCCTACTTTGATCGCATCCAGTCACATACATCGCCACTATGGTTCACAGCTCGTTTTGATTTGGCGCTGGGTCTAGCGACCTTTTGCGGAGCTTGGCTTGGTTATCTGACGGGCAAACCTGACTCGGCGATTCGCCATGTCGTTGGCCGGCAATTATGGCGCGGGAAAGATGCCCAGAATTTACTGTCACAGCTTAGTCGCAAAGAATGCGAAGTTAGCTGGGCAGGTCTTCTCATGCACCCTGATTTTCAGTGGCGCTTGTCCTATGATCGTGAAACAAGGCACTTCCTGATTCTGGGTAGTATCGGTGGCGGCAAGACCGCGATCATCATTCCATTGGTGAAGGCAGCAATCGCTCGTGGCGACAAGGTTGTCATCTACGACAACAAGGGTGACTTTACCTCCTGGCTGCCCCATGGCGTATTGCTTGCGCCATGGGATCAACGTAGCGCGAAATGGGATATCGGCATGGATTGCCGTAATGCCCAGGATGCAAGAGAACTCGCAGATCGCCTAATTCCGGAAGGCCTGGATCCACTCTGGCACACGGCGGCCAGACAAATACTGAAGGCCATCATTATCAAGTGCCAATCCGAGTACGGAACGAGCTGGGGTTGGCACACGTTGTACCAAATCGTTTGTTTGCCGAGAGAGGAATTAATGTGCATTGTTCAAAGGCACCTTCCTGAGGCTCGTCATGTGGTCGATGCACCTGGCAAGACCGCGCAATCCATCCTGGTTAATTTCGGTGCGCACATGACTCTAATTTCTGATCTGGCAAAGGCATGGGGAAATCCTACGCTGGATAACGGCTTTTCATTTGTTGATTGGCTGAAGGATCCCAACCCTAAACGGCGTGTGCTGGTACTACAAGGGTCAGGCAAATACTCGGCCCTGGCCAAGTCATATATCCAGTCCATTCTGGCATTGATGTCTGCGCATATAAACTCAATAGAGTTTGAGGAAAGTCGCGAGCGTCGGCTCTGGTTCATCCTTGATGAGTTTCCGCAGCTTGGCAAGTTGGAACAGGTGGCCCCACTTCTGGAAATAGGGCGTTCCAAGGGCATTCGGGTTGTCCTGGGTGCGCAGGACTCGGAGCAAATCAAGGAATTGTACGGAGACCATATTGCTCGGAGTTGGATGAGCATGGTCGGTACACAGATTATTGTCAGAATCAATGCTGGAGAAACCGCAAACTATTTAGCGAAAGAGGTAATCGGTTATCGCAGTATCGACCGAACCGTGATGCATGAAGGAAAACCGCAGGCGCCAGTGAGGGAGGACATTCTAGTCATGGAGCCATCGGAGCTGCACAGCGATCTTGGACCCGATAAAAGAGGAGTAAATGCTCTTCTGCTGGGTTACGGTGATGCCTTCATATTGCATTGGCCTTTCACTACTGTTGAAAAGCTGCGATCTCCAGCCGTGCCAGCTACTTGGCTAACACAAAGCGCCTCGAATCATGTGCAGCCTACGATAGAAGCATCCGTCGATACCAAGGCGCCGACGGATGCCAATCCACCCAAACGACAGCGCCTGATACTGAGACAGCAGGATGAGGAACTGATTGCCTTGGCCGCGTGTGGTACTTCGATAATTGCAGGGGCGGAGCCGGCTATGGCCATGACCGACACTCCGGTAGGAGGAAATCATGAATCCTGCTGAATACCGGAAACAATTGACCGCACGGATTATTGAACAACTAGAGGCCGGAACGGCACCCTGGATCAAACCCTGGAATCCGGCGAACGTGCCCGCCGGCTCGCCGTTCAATGCAATCACCATGAGGAATTACCAGGGTGGCAACCGATTATGGCTGGATTGCCAGAGTTATGCCGATCCCCGTTGGTGTACCTACAAACAAGCAGCAGAAAACAACTGGCAAGTTCGGAAGGGCGAGCGTGCCAGTGTAGTGGAATACTGGCAGTGGGAGAAAGAAGAAAAGGACGCCAATGGTAACCGGGTCCGACTGAAGCTAGATGTGCCAAGGGTTTATTACGCGCACATTTTTAATGTCAGTCAAATGGAGGGCGTGCCGGAACGGATGTTACCGGTTTCGGTCTGGCATGGTGATCTCCAGGCAGAAAAGATTCTGGCCAATTCCGAGGCACGCATCATTCACGATCAACGTGATGCAGCATTTTATGCGCCAAGAACAGATGAGATTCACTTGCCACCGAAACCTGCGTTCGAAAATGCGCCTCGTTATTACGCCACTGCATTGCATGAGTTGGGCCACTGGACAGGGCATTCTGATCGGCTGAACCGTGATCTGGTGCATAAGTTCGGCACAGCGGACTATGCCAGAGAAGAGTTGCGCGCTGAGATGGCGAGTTATTTTGTTTCCAGCAATCTGGGTATTGCGCATGATCCTGGCCAGCATGCGAGTTACATCGCGAGTTGGATAGTTGCATTACGCAAGGATCACAACGAACTGTTCCGTGCCGCGAAAGATGCAGAACAGATCAGTGATTACGTGCTGCAATTTTCCAAGGAGAAGCAGGTCGAGCGGTACGTAGAGGAGGAACTGGAATGCTGAGCATCAAATCACTCGGCAGCGCCGACTCGGACTTGGCTGCCTATTACGAATCGCTCGCACGTGACGACTATTACTATGCGGGCGGCGAACCACCTGGGCGCTGGCATGGGCGTCTAGCTGTCCACCTTGATCTGTTTGGCAATGTGAAGTCTGGTCAGTTGGCAAAGGCCTTCCGAGGCCGGCATCCGCTGACGGAGCAAGACCTGGCTGGGAATGCCGGTGATGGACACAAAGCGGGGTGGGACTTAACCTTCTCGGCACCAAAGTCTGTAAGCCTGATGTGGGCTGTATCTGGTCAAGAGCATCAGACAAAGATTGCGCAAGCGCATGATCAGGCAGTCGCCAGAGCACTGGAATACCTGGAAAAACGTGCATTTTCTTCCCGAGACAGACGCGATCCGCACTCGGGGAGAGGCTCAATTCTTGCCGCCGTGTATCAGCATGGCACCAGCCGCGAGCTGGACCCACAATTGCATTCCCATGCCGTGGTGGCCAATCTGGGCAAGCGAATTGATGGTTCCTGGTGCGCCTTGGATTTTGACTCAAGATGGAAAATGGCCGCCGGTGCCATCTACCGCGCGGAGCTGGCCAGTCGCCTACAACAGATTGGCTACGGTATCGAGCGCGATGGCAGCAGTTTCGGCATCGTCGGGATTGACAAGAAAATGACTGAAGCCTTCTCCACGCGCCGGCGCCAGATTGTTGAAGCGCTGAAACAAACTGGCTTTACCGGCGCCAAGGCCGCAAGTGTCGCGGCGCTCCACACGCGCCAGGTAAAGCAGGACGTCGACCGCCAGACATTGATGCCCATTTGGCGCGACCAGGCCGCAGCGGTGGGACTGGATGCGGCAAAGCTGTCCTCCCTGCACCGTAATCCTCATTTGCCTACCAGTACATCTTCGGTGGTGATTAATGACATCCTGAAATCGCTGACGCAAACGGCGTCAACGTTCACGAGAATGCAACTGGAGGCATCTGCTGCGACAGAAGCGCAAGGACAGTTGAATGCAGATGGCATTGAGGCACTGGTCGACACTGAAATCAAAAATCGGCAGAAAGACCTTAATCCCCTCGGCCTGGTCAAGTTGCGTGTTCCGATGGCGGATAGTCGGCGGGAGCATAGTGTCGAACGCTACACAACGAATGAGATGTTGGCCATCGAACGTGCAATAGTCACTGGGGCAGTAGGAAGGAAAAGTGAAACCCGCCACCAGGTGTCAGCCGGACCAGGCTTGATAAGCCATCCATCCCTCAGTCTGGAGCAGATTCAGGCACTAAAGCATGTCACCGAGGGCGAAGGCGCGGTATCGATGATCCAGGGCTTGGCCGGTACTGGAAAATCCATGTTGCTTGCAGCAGCAAAAGATTCCTGGCAAGCCGGCGGTTTGAATGTCATCGGCGCAGCGTTGGCTGGC
The DNA here is from genome assembly GCA_041674465.1 of Sterolibacterium sp. Lineage (GTDB taxonomy): Bacteria > Pseudomonadota > Gammaproteobacteria > Burkholderiales > Rhodocyclaceae > JACRAR01. Next base: position 9,541 of record JBAYVV010000092.1, on the reverse strand, counting down.
AAGGCAGCAGACAGCCTTGAGCAGGGAAGTTGTATTCGAAGTCAAACGTTGCATAGTCTCATTGGAGACATTGATGATGGGCGACGCCAACTAACCGAGCGTGATGTATTGGTGATCGATGAGGCAGGCACGGTTGGCAGCCGGCAACTCAAGCACATCCTTGACCGCGCGCATGCAGCGGGCGCGAAGGTTGTCTTGGTTGGAGACGCTAAACAGCTGCAATCCATCGAGGCCGGGGGGATGTTCCGATACTTGGCAGATAGTATGGGGTATGCCGAACTCAAGGATATCCGCCGACAAGAAAAAGTTGCCGATAGGGAAATGATCGGTGCTTTGATTGACGGCAATGCGCACGAAGTCCTTGCCGATCTGACACTGCGCGGTATGCTGACCACTGAGCCGGGGATGAATCTGCACGAAATCATGGTGAATTCATGGTCAGATCATTATGATTTCATGAATCCCAAAGCCACAATCATGCTGGCCGGCACACGCAGTGACGTTTACCGACTGAATGTGCTGGCTCGTGAAAAAATCCAGGAAGCGAATCGACTTCACTCCGAGACCAAAGTCGAGACGGATCGGGGGCCTCGTGAATTTGCCATCGGTGAGCGGATGATGTTTACAAGGAACAGCCGGCAGTTCGGGGTGAAAAATGGACAGACAGGAACGCTAGAAGGTTGGTCGGTAAATGGTGAAGGTAGTATTACATACACCATTGCTTGTGACGACGGGAACCGAGTGATTGTGAATTCTGACCAGTATCGGTATCTTGAATATGGTTACGCGTTATCCGTACACAAAGCACAGGGGCAGACAGTGGATAATGTTTTCTTGCTGATGTCAGATACCATGGCGAATAGGGAATGGAGCTACGTGGCGGCGTCACGGCATCGCAAGGAATTACGTGTCTTTGTGGCCGAAGAGCAGGCCGCTGTAATCGAGGCCCAAATGGAACGAAGCCGGCAAAAAGTGACGGCCACAGAGTTTTCGAGGATGAATGTCGAAGACGAAGAGGATACTTGTTTGGAAATGGTTTAGTTTATGCCCATTAATCAGGATTCACTCTAAAACAAGGCAGGTGACGATCTAATGCTCGAATGTGATCAACCGAAATCCCATATTGGGTTAATTCCGCATCAAACCGATATGCTGCAGATAGAACTAATTCAAGAAAATTTTGTTCCAAAGGCAGTTTGGTTGCCTGGCCCGCGGCATAGGGTCTAACACCGTTAGCAAGACGAGCTAAATATTTTATTGAGCGATCCGCAGTTTCTGGAGCCAAGTACAGCTCAGAATTGTAGATGAACACTTCCAGAACAAAACCCATTACATCACCAGATTTCCCAGCTGAAAGAGCAGCCTCATCACCTACTACTTCTTGTAGGAGTGTTTTGGTTGCTAAGCTTGCAATAACGAGGTCAAGAATCCATCTGATAAAAAGCTCCGGATCCTCCTGTACTTTAAAGAAATAACCGGACCAAATCATCGATTCAATTAGACTTGACGGTTCAAGCGATCGGTAGTGGTCCATTGCAATTTCAGAAGGTATTCTTTTGTCGTAGAAGGGCTCTATGTACCAACCAATTTGTTGATTTGACTTGGCTGTTCGCTCTGTAATGTTCTTCGGCCTCCATGTTTTTCCAAGATGCACCAACAACTGCATCGCCTTATCGCTCGATTCCAGTTCTGAAGCCCATAGATCGACAGCATGGAACAAGCTAAGCAGGTGATTCTGCCCTTTCTCCGGCATTCCTGAAGAAAACCACGCTTGGGTTCCCGGGAAGAGCAAAGCAAATAATTCGATTTTCTTGGGCGTCGGTTGCTCACGGCCCATCCACCAAGATTGCCAACGCCCCGACGAGACGATTCTATCGTTGCTGCTTGACCAGTATCGTTCCAGAGCCTGCTTCTGGAGTCCCTTAGCCTCTTTAATCAATTTCTTGATTGCTTCGTCAATCCTATTGGCATATGGCTTTGCCGGGTCTGTACCTGGCAAGAGTTTCTGCTTTACGTCTCGTGACCAAGCAAGACCGCGCATTTTCTTGGTCGGCAGTTCATCAAATGTTTTTTTTCTTCGCCCCATATCGTATCCGAATAAGTAATTAAATAATGTTACATAAACGAAATATGATCTTATTCTACATGGTTCTATAATATTTTACAGTATCCGCTTAAAAGATATTATGGCTATGAACAAGTGGGTATGAGTTACTCGTTCAAGTCAGAAGCACATAAATGGTATTACCTGATTGGAGCACCACTTAGGAGAAATGACCGTGAAGAACAAAGTAAAGATTACGCAACAGAATTCGAAATCGCTTTTCCAGAAACTTCAGGAAATCCAAAAATCGGCCAGGGTCAATGTGATCGATTCGGAGTCTCTGGTCAGCTTTGCTTCAGAAGCTGAAGCAAAGCTTGCTCAACTTGGAATACCGAAGTCATATAGATTGGGCGCAACGTTCCTATTTCGATCATCCGGTCCATGGGCTAAAGCATATAAGTTTGGCCAAGGCGCAACCATGGCCGAATTGATCCGGGGCGGAAAAGACTGGTACTTAAAGTCTGTGATCCGAACGAGAGTCTATCCACTGCAACGGGAGCTTAGGCAGTTGACGCTTACGCTGAAGCAAGACGCGATTGCGATGGAGAAACTGCGTGGCACCTATTCCCTGGCCAATATCGTGGCTGCTGACTAAGGAGGAATGCACATGAACAAAGAAGATTGCCCGGAGGACTCAATTTTGCGCGACGACCACCTCTTCTCTAGGAAGGAAGCCGCGCGTTACCTCGGTATATCCCCGAAAACGCTTGCCGCATGGGCCTCGACCGGACGATTCAAGATTGCAATTGTCAGGATCGGGCGATTGATCAAGCACAGACGATCGGTGTTGGATGAATTCATTTCGGAAAGAACAGACAAGCCATGGCCACACAGTTAAACAAATTCAATCGAATTGTCTCAAGACGGACAGATCGAGCGAACAGCCACAAGGCTGAAAAAGGAAGGGCGCAGCCATCGGCAAATGGACGCGCCCAAGATGGGGCAACTACTAACTACTTATAGGAGATTCATTATGCACCAGAAACACAGTTGTACAAAGAAACAGCAGGCAGATTCAGTTCCTAGCAGCACGAAGGGTGCTATGGCCACAGCCATAAACAACGCCTTCGATGTAACGGATGCACCAAACCCGGCAGAACCCTCTTCGCTTCAAATTGAGGGCTTCAATCTTGACGCGCTACGCCTCCCGCAGAACTTTGGGGAAACTCTTTGCGTCAAGCGCCTTATTACACGTGTACCGGTCAAAAAGCCATCGAAGACGGATTTTTTCCGCGTGCGTCACGGCGAAGATTGGCGTTTCCAGACCATGATTCTTGAACTCAAGGATGATGGTGAAACCTTTCTGGTGGCGCCTGCCGTTTGGGGTGTTGTACCAGGGTTACTGCGCCCGGCCATGCTGCACACTGCCATCGATCGTCGTAACAATTTTTTTATGATCCCAGTACCACTACCCGGGGAGGATGGGCGCCGCAATTCGTGGCATCAGTCCCTCGCTGAAGTCGTATCGATGGCCGAAACCAATTGGGTGCGCATCGTCGCCAACAAAGCCGTTGGTGGCTACGACATGCTTGTTGCGGAAGGCAGTCTGCCCGACCCAGATTGGCCCGAAGTGAGCTTTCAAGAACTGGTAAAGATCGCTTTCCGCGAGCGCCTGATCCAGACGCCAGATCACCCGGTGATCATGCAACTCTTGGGACGTTCCTAATGGCAATGCCTCAATATGCTGGAGGCATTTGGCTGGCGGACTTCGAGTTCCACCCAGCGCACGGCAGGGAGGGTAATCCTCCCGTGCCAGTGTGCATGGTGGCTCGGGAGCTAAATACTCGTCGTACCTTTCGCCTGGGGCAGGACGATTTAGCCTGTCTCAAGGCGGCGCCTTTCCCAATTGACCAGTCGGCGTTGTTTGTTGCCTACTACGCCAGTGCCGAAATTGGGTGCTTTATCGCTTTGGGCTGGCCCACGCCAGTTAATTTACTCGATCTGTTTGCTGAATTCCGCTGCAAGACAAACGGCAAACCCAAGGTCGCTGGCAACGGCTTGCTTGGTGCGTTGGTCGCACACGGGCTGGATGCCATGGAAGCCGACGAAAAACACACATGGCGAGATTTAATATTGACGGGTGGGCCATGGAGTCAAACTGAGCGACGCGGCATTCTCGACTACTGTGAGTCCGACGTGCTTGCGCTAGCCCGTCTGTTGCCAGTGATGCAAGCCTACATTGACTGGCCGCGCGCGCTGCTGCGCGGTCGCTATGCAGTCGCTGCGGCGCACATTGAAGCCAATGGTGTGCCCATCGATACCGACACACTGGCGGCCCTCAAATCGGGTTGGCAGGGTATTCAGCATAGCTTGATTTCTTCCGTTGACGCCGAATTCGGCGTCTATGAGGGCACCACCTTCAAGCGGGATCGTTTTGAAAAGCTGCTAATTCGTGATGGTATCTCCTGGCCGCGGTTAGCTACAGGTACGCTTGATCTTCAGGACAATACATTCAAGGACATGGCACGCATGCATCCTTCACTTGCACCGCTGCGCGAATTGCGCGGTGCCCTATCACAAATGCGGTTATCTGACCTTCAAGTTGGAGACGATGGCCGAAATCGCTTTCTTTTGTCGATGTTTGGCTCAAAGACCGGCCGCAACCAGCCATCCAATACTAAGTCCATTTTCGGGCCGTCCGTCTGGCTACGCGGTTTAATCCAGCCTCAGCCGGGCTTTGGCATCGCATATGTTGACTGGGCACAGCAGGAATTTGGTATTGCCGCTGCGCTGTCTGGCGACCAGGCGATGATGATGGCCTATGCGTCCGGCGACCCTTATCTTTCTTTCGCCAAACAGGCGGGAGCTGTACCAAAGAGCGCCACAAAACACACCCACGCCGCTGAGCGCGAACAGTTCAAGGCATGCGTCCTGGCGGTGCAATACGGCATGGGCGCCGAAAGCCTTGCCTATCGCATCAACAAACCTGTGGCCCGCGCCCGCGAGTTACTAAATCTACATCGCCGCGCCTACCACACCTTTTGGGCATGGTCGGAGGATGCACTTCACCAAGGATTGCTCGGCGGACGGCTTTGGACAGCATTCGGCTGGCAGCTATTCGTTGACGACGCTCCCAATGGTCGCAGTCTTTGTAACTTCCCCATGCAAGCGAATGGCGCAGAGATGTTGCGTCTAGCCTGTATTCGTCTTATCGCTGACGGCGTGCGCATCTGTGCGCCTGTCCATGACGCGATCCTGATCGAGGCGCCGCTTGCCGATCTGGATGATGTCGTAGATCACACGCAGGCCATTATGCGTGCAGCTAGTTCTGCTGTGCTTGACGGGTTCGCACTGGAGAGTGACGCTAAGGTCGTTCGCTCACTGCAGCGATTCATGGACAAACGCGGCGTATCTATGTGGAATATGGTCATGGAGCAGCTTGGCCTCGAAAGTCGGAAGGTTAGCAATGTTTAAGAAGTTGATTATGGCCGAAAAATCAAGCAGCACAGAGGATGCAGATGTTGGACCGATGAAGCGTTTGGCATACAACCCGCACACTGGGACGCACGAATTTCGCATGCCCACAAAAAAGTTTATCAAAGGCCCAATTCCACTGGAATGGATTGCACAAGCCAACGCTTTGCCGGGTAAAGCCGGCGCAGTGGGATTGGCACTGTGGTTTTTGGTTGGAGTCAAAGGTTCTCAGACAGTGAAATTAACTAGGGAAATTGAGCGGATTGCCGGCTGCGGGCGGAAGGCAATCTACTCTGCATTGACGACTTTACAATTAGCGAAGTTGATCATCGTGCAACGTCACTCGGGAGTGAGGGCGGTTGTAACTGTTCTATGACTATGCGCACAAAAACTTTTCAATCTATTGGGGATTGCAGACCCAGGGCTTGCGGGACCATGTCACTGGTACGACCCAAAACGAGATCCGGCTTACGGGGCCTGCTCGGTCTCAATCAACCCAGGGCCAATCGCTTCAGTAACAGCCGCGTCGAGTTAGAGAAAGAGACTACATGACATCGACGATTGAGGCCCAGCTTATCGCGCCAGCTCCGTATGTGACGATAGCACTTGCCGCGACGATCACCGGATTGACGGAGAAGGCAATCCGGCGCAAGATCGAAGATGGCAAATGGATCGAAGGGCGGGAGTTTCGGCGGTCGCCGGACGGCGGAATATTTATCAGTATGAGAGGATACATGCGGTGGGTAGAACAGGCAACGGTGTAGAGATTCGACCGAATAGCATTCGCCTGCGGTTCGTCTTGGCCAATGGAGAAGTCGTCAAAGAAACCTTGGGCGTGAACGGTAAACCGCTGCCGCCCACGCCTTCAAACATAAAATTCGCTATGCGTACTGCCGGCGAAATTCGTCGGAAAATCGAAATCGGTACATTCACATTCTTTGAATTTTTTCCAAACTCACCACGAGCCAAGATCACTAAGGAAGAATCGCAAACGTTTGCGACTCTGGCCGACTTCTGGCACAAAGCCCAAGGCCGGTTATCTGAGGCGACGCGCGACCAGTACGGCACAGCTGTGCGTTTCTGGAAAAAGTTGCTCGGAGATATGACACTTGTAAAAGACATTGACCATAAGATTTTGGTATCAAAGATCGGTGGTTATCCTTGGTCGTCTGCGAAAACTCACAACAATTACATGATTGCATTGCGCGGCATCTTCGGGCTGGAATATCGCGGCGTTAGTGCTATGAGCAATCCACTTATTGGGATCGAGAATATGCCAGTAGTCAAGAAGTTGCCCGACCCGATGAACATCGACGAACGCGACAAGATACTTTCTGACATGCTTGCCAAGTACGATGCCCGGGTGCATGCCTATTTCCAGTGGATGTTTTATACCGGCATGCGACCAGAGGAGGCCATCGCTTTGCGCTGGTCAGATATTGACTGGGTGCGCGAAGTAGTCAGAATTCAACGAGTACGCACCTTCAAGGGGGGCGAGCGCGACGGTAGTAAGACGCACACCGAACGCGATGTCGATTTGGTGCCCGAAGCCATCGAGGCACTGAAGACTATGAAGTCACACACTTTCATGCTGCGCGGCAAAGACGATGATCAGGCTGCGGACATCTTCCAGAATCCTGTAACCGGCCGAGCTTGGCACGACGAACGCAGTCAGCGGGATAACTACTGGCGCCCGACGCTAAAGCGACTAGGCATTCGTTGGCGCAAGCCGTACAACACTAGGCATACCTTCGCTACAGTGGCGCTTATGGCCAGTGTGCCACCGGCCTATATTGCCGCTCAATTGGGACACAGCGTCAAGATGCTACTGGAAAAGTACGCGCTCTGGATTCCAGCTAACGATCACGGGACAGCCAAGCAAATGCTGGCTGCCGCGATGCGTCGAAATAGTAGAAATTCCAGGAATTCTTCCCTGGAATTTCCCCAGAAGACCAGAACCCGCCCTAAGAGATTGAATATTAGGAAGAATTCTGGTAGGCGCGATTGGACTCGAACCAACGACCTCCACGATGTCAACGTGGCGTTCTAACCAGCTGAACTACGCGCCTGAAACGGGACGCATTCTAACCGAAAACCGTTGCCAGCGCCGCCGATAATTACTTGGCGGCCAGCGAAGCCTTGATCTGCTCCAGCGTGCTGGGGTCGTCAATCGTAGTCAGGTCGCCTGGATCGCGCCCTTCCGCCAGGGCCTGAATCGAACGCCTCAGCATCTTGCCGGAGCGGGTCTTGGGCAAACCGGAAATGAAATGCACCCGGCTCGGCCGGGCGATCGCGCCGAGCAGGCCGTCGACCGTCGCCATGATTTCCTTTTCCAGTTTCTGCCTGCCCTCGGGCGTGGCGACCAGTGCGGCGTCCTTGACCACGGCAAAGGCCATCGGCATCTGCCCCTTGAGCTGATCGGCAACTCCCACCACCGCCACTTCGGCGATGGCGGCATGCGCCTGCACTGCCTCCTCGATCTCGCGCGTGCCCAGGCGATGGCCGGCGACGTTGATGACGTCGTCGGTACGGCCGAGGATGAAATAGTAGCCGTCCTTGTCGCGGATGCCCCAGTCGAAAGAGGAATACACCTGGGGCGACTTGAATAGTGTGAAGTAAGTGCTGACGAAGCGTGCATCGTCGCCCCACACGGTCGACAGGCAACCAGGCGGCAGCGGCGGCAAGACGCCGACCACGGCCTTCTCGTCGTTACCCGCCTCACTGCCGTCTTCGCGGAACAACTTGAGGTTGTAACCATACGCCGGGAAAGAGGGGGAGCCGTACTTGATCTGGGTCTTCTCCACGCCGGGGGCGGCCGTCAGCATCGGCCAGCCGGTTTCGGTCTGCCAGTAGTGGTCAATGACCGGCTTCTGCAACTCCGTCATGATCCATTCATGGGTCGGCTGGTCGAGCGGCTCGCCGGCCAGGAACAGGTGCTTGAGGCTGGAAAGGTCGTACTTGTGCAGGTAGGCCGGATCCTGTTTTTTCAGGACGCGGATCGCGGTCGGTGCCGAGAACATGACATTGACCTGGTACTTCTCGACGATCTTCCACCAGATGCCGGCGTCGGGACGCAGCGGCGTACCTTCGTACATGATCGTCGCCATGCCGGCGATCAGCGGCGCATAGATGATGTAGGAGTGGCCGACCACCCAGCCGATGTCGGAGGTGGCAAAGTAGGTTTCCCCGGCTTCGCCGCAATAGATGCGCTTGATCGAGGACGCCAGCGCCACGGCATAACCGCCGACATCGCGCTGCACGCCCTTGGGCTTGCCGGTGGTGCCGGAGGTATAGAGAATATAGGAGGGCTCGTTGGATTCCAGCCAGGTGATCGGCACCTGGGTGTCCATGTGCTTGGCGCGCAGCGTCGCGTAATCGACATCGCGACCCGCCAGCATTTTCATTTCCTTGTCGATGCCGCGGTTCACCAGCAGCACCTTGGCGGGCGGGAACTGCGCCAGCTTGCAGGATTCATCCACCAGGTGCTTGTAGGGTACGGCCTTGCCGGCGCGCATGCCGGCATCCGACGAGACCATCAGCTTCGGCTTGGCATCGTCGATGCGGGTGGCGAGCGAATTGGCAGCGAAACCACCGAACACCACCGAGTGGATCGCGCCGATACGCGCGCAAGCCAGCATGGCGAAGCAGGCTTCGGCGATCATGGGCATGTAGATCAAAACGCGATCGCCCTTGCCGACGCCCAGTTCCTGCATTGCCGCGGCCATGCGCATGACTTCCTGCTTGAGTTCGGCGAAGCTGTAGATTTTTTCCTGGTCGGTTTCGGTCGAAATGAAAATCAGGGCGCGATCGTTCGGACGCGTTGCAGCATGACGATCGATGGCGTTGTAACAGAGGTTGGTTTCACCGCCGCTAAACCACCGGGCAAAGGGCGGCTTGGAAAAATCCAGGATGCTTTGCGGTGGCTTGTGCCAGTCGATCAGCTTGGCTTCTTCGGCCCAGAAGGCATCGGGTTGATCGATTGATCTCTGATGAAACTCCTTGTAAGTCGTCATGCTCTCCTCC